>JALVKE010000307.1 GCA_027028005.1 Persephonella sp.
AGGTTATACTTATAAGAGAAGGAAAAATAATACCAATTTATGTAGACTGTAATCTAGAACATTTCTTCTATGGAAGGGTTGTAAACCTTGAAAATGGGACAGTACTACCTGAATTAACAATTGCTGAATATAAGCCTAAAACAGTAGAGGCAAAAAAAGAGCTTTTAATAAAGAAACTTGGTAAAGAAAAAGGAGAAAAAATAGCTAAAATTCTCGGTAAAGAGGGTTTAGAAAATATTCAATTTATAAATGCTGATGAACTTCCAAAAGATAACAATGTTACTTTAGGAAATCCAAATGGAAAAGTTCATTTATACTCTTTTGAAGAGCCTGAATGTATTCACTGTGCTAAATTTGCTAAATTGATGGAAAAAATATTAAAAAAATATCCTCAAGTTAGACTTGATGTTTTATTAATACACTGGAAATTTCATCCTATAGGGGCTAAAGTTGCAGAAAGAGTGATCTGTGAGAAAGACCCTAAAAAGAAAGTTGAAATTTTAGAAAAAGCTTTTGAAGCAACAAGAAAAGGAGATAAGGAAACACTAAAAAAACTAGGTAAAGAGTGTAAGTTTGGAGATGTAATAGCAGAGAGAAACTGGTTATTCTTTAGAAGAAATAATATTAAAAAAACACCTGCTCTTATTTTACCAGGTGGTGTTGTAATAACAGATAGAAGTATTTTAGAGGATGAAAAGAAATTAGAAGAACTTATAAAAGCTCTTGTTTCATAAATATTTCACATTACTAAACGTTAAATAATAGAGAATAAAAAGAAAAAGGAGGAAATTGATGTTAAAAAAGAAACTTTTAGCGGGGGTTTTAACTGCTGCTGTCACGGTATCAGCCGCAACAGCTGGGGAAAATACAAAATGTGTTCCTTTAAAAGAATTTACTGTTGAGAAGGCAAAAACTCTTCTCAAAAATTATCTTAAAGGGGGAGTTAAAGTAATTGGAGTCACTAAATCTCCTATAGAAACTCTATATGAAGTTGATGTAGATGTTAATGGAAGAAGATTTCCTGTTTATGTAGATTGTGGACTTAAGTATTTAGTAATGGGAAGAATTATAGATATAGAAAATCAGGAAGATTTAACAAGAAAAAGATCTCAAGAACTTACTAATTTAGCTATAAAAGAACGTAAAGAAAAATTATCAAAAATATTAGGTAAAGAAAAAATAGAAAAACTATCACAAGTTTTAGGACCTGCTTTTAATGAAATTAAAGTAGCTGATTTAAAAGGCGTTCAAGACCTTGATAAAGCTGGAATAGTTGTTTTAGGAAATCCAAATGCTAAAACAACACTTTATGTGATAGATGATCCTGAATGTCCATTCTGTGCAAAACTAGATGAAGAACTCAAAAAAATACTTGCTAAGAGAAAAGACATAAAAGTAGAGATTATCCTCTTTCCTTTAAGCTTCCATAAGCATGCAGGAGGAATCTCAGCAAACATAATCTGTGCAAAAGATAATAAGGAAAGAGTTAAAATTCTTGAAAAATCTTTTGAAGCTGTTAGAAATAGAGATATAGAAACATTATCTAAACTAGCAGAAGAAGGTGAAGAGAAAGCTAAAAGTTGTAATAAAGATCCAAGACAGGTTATATCTATGAATTATAGATTTGCTCAAAGTGCAGGAACAACAGGAACTCCAACGCTTATATTCCCAGGGGGAATTGTTATTTCTGGTTATATGCCAGCTGAGAAGATAGAAAAGATACTTGATATTTTAACTTCAAAATAAGATCTAAGGGGCAGGGGTTATGAGGAAAGATTATCATTCCCCTGTCCTTTCTGTTAAACATCTTTCTGTAAAATTTCACGTAGGAAATCAAACAGTTGAAGCTTTAAAAGGTATATCCTTTAATCTATATCCCAACGAGATAGTAGCTTTAGTTGGAGAATCTGGTTCAGGAAAAAGTGTTACCTGCTATTCAATAATGAAACTCCTTCCTAAATATGCATCTGTATCTGGAAAGATAACTTTAAATTCCCAGAAAACAAAAATTGAAAATCTTCTTAAAGAAGATGAAGAAACATTGAGAAGTATAAGAGGAAATACCATCTCTATGGTGTTTCAAGAACCTTCAGCTGTATTAAATCCTCTTCTCACTATTGGTGATCAAATTATGGAAACAATACTAGCTCACCAAAAAGTATCTAAAGAAAAGGCAAAAGAGATAGCAATTGCATCTATGAGAAAGGCTCATATTCCTGAGCCTGAAAGACGTTTTTATCAGTATCCCCATGAACTTTCAGGAGGACTAAAACAGAGAGTTGTTATTGCAATAGCAATAGCTAATAACTTGGAAATTCTATTAGCAGATGAACCAACAACAGCTTTAGATGTAACTGTTTCAGCTCAGATACTAAAGTTATTCAAACATTTGAAAGAAGATCTAAATCTATCAATTCTTCTTATAACCCATGACTTAGGAGTTGTAGCAGAAATTGCTGATAGAGTTCTTGTTATATATAAAGGTGAAATTGTTGAGGAAGGTGATGTTTTTGATATTTTTGACAATCCAAAACATCCCTACACTAAAAAGTTACTTGCATCTCGTCCTACAATCTCAGATATTATCTAAACTAACTAATCTTCCTTTAGGTTAACAACATGTACAGATATATTTTTTCTCTTGAAGAAGCAAAGGAAAGTCTGTCTTTTTTTGAAAATGATAAATTTCTATATTTTGACACAGAAGTCTCTGTCAAAAGCTTTTCAGATATTGATTTTCACAACGATAAAATAAGACTTGTTCAGCTTGGGAACCAAGAAGTTATATTTTTATATGATATGTTTAAAATACCTGAATTTGCATCTTATCTAAAACCTGTTTTAGAAGAAAAAGGCATCATTGGGCATAATCTTAAGTTTGATATAAAGTTTTTAAAATCAAATTTTGATATATTTCCAGAGATTGTTTTTGACACAATGATAGCTTCCCAGCTTCTTTCTGAAGATCCACAAAAGGAAAAACATTCCTTAGCTGCGGTAACATATAGACTGGCAGACGATTATCTTGATAAAACTCAGCAAAGATCACCATGGGGATTAAAAGACTTATCCCAGGAACAGCTTGAATATGCAGCAAAAGATATAGAAGCTTTAAGGGAAATATATTCTATTTTAAGAGAAAAGCTTAATGAGATAGAAACCCCACATAAAGCAACAGGAAAGATACATAAAACTTTTGGCTTGGATAATGCTGTTGCTGTTGTTGAGATGGCATTTGTTCCTTTTTTAGCTTTGATGGAACTTGTAGGTGTTCCAATAAATGAAGAGGCTTTAAGAAATCTGTATAAAGAGATATCTTCAAAGTATCAGAGGGATTATATAGAGTTTGTCAGAAGATACGGAGTAGATCCATTTTCTCCTCAAAAGGTGGCTTACTGGATAACAAATAAACTTGGATTGAAACTACCAAAAACACAAAAAGGTTCTTTATCTTCTCAAGATAGTGCACTAAGACCATATATAGATAAAGAAGAGATAAAAAAACTCCTTGAAATAAGAGGAGAGAAAAAACTTTTAGATAAATTAAAGGAACTAAAAGAACACACAAAGAATGGAAGGATATACGGAGAGTTTAAACAGATAGGAGCTCCTACAGGAAGAATGGCATCTTTTAAACCAAATCTTCAAAACATTCCAAGAGAGCTAAGATTTCTGTTTGAAGCATCAGAGGGTAAAAAACTTGTTGTTGCAGATTACTCCCAGATAGAACTTAGAATTGCTGCTGAGTATGTAAATGAAGAAACGATGATAGAAGCTTTTAAGCAGGGGAGAGATTTACACAGGTTTACTGCTTCTTTAATATTAGGAAAAGATTATGAAGAAGTAACAAAAGAAGAACGTCAAATGGCAAAAGCTATAAACTTTGGTCTTATATACGGTATATCTCCAAGGTCTCTTATGCAGTATGCAAAGAGTAACTATGGTATAGATATTTCTCTTAAGGAAGCTGAAAGATTTCATGCTAAATTTTTTGAGGTATACAGAGGTTTTAAAGAGTGGCATGAAAGAGTGAAAAAATTCTTAGAAGAAAAGAGGAGAATAACTGTTTATTCTCTGCTTGGTAGAAAAATGATTGTAAGTAGGTTTACAGATGCAGTTAACTATCCTATCCAGGCTACTGGAAGTGATATTCTAAAAATGGCAGTTGTATTTTTTGGAAGATTAAGTAAGGGAAAAGAGGCATATATTGTTAATCTAGTACATGATGAGATAGTTATAGAAACGAAAGAAGAAATATCGGAGGAAATAGTAAATGTACTTGATAAAAGTATGAAATCAGCAGGTGAAATACTTTTGAAGAAAGTACCCGTTGAGTATGAGATTAAAGTTGTTAACTATTGGGGGGAAAAATAGTCTTTTTTTTTCTAAAAGTTCATCTGATATTATAATTTAACAAAAACAGAAATTGGAGGATAATTTGAAATCCTTAACTGCAAACGAAATAAGAGAAAGCTTTTTAAAATATTTTGAGGAAAAAGGGCACACAAGGGTAAAGTCTGCATCTATTATACCTGAAACAGACCCTACCCTTCTGTTTGTAAATGCAGGGATGGTGCCTTTTAAAAATGTTTTCTTAGGTCTTGAAAAAAGGCCTTATAAAAGAGCTACATCCTGTCAGAAAGTTTTCAGGGTATCAGGAAAACACAACGACCTTGATAATGTAGGTTATACCCCAAGACACCACACATTCTTTGAGATGCTTGGGAATTTCTCTTTTGGGGATTACTTCAAAAAAGAGGCTATAGAGTTTGCATGGGAGTATCTTACAAAGGTTCTCCAGATTCCAGAGGAAAGACTGCAAGTTTCAGTCTTTGAAGAAGATGATGATGCATACCAGATATGGAACAAGGTTATAGGACTTCCAGAAGAAAAAATACACAGATTAGGGGTTGAAGACAACTTTTGGTCAATGGGAGAAACTGGTCCCTGCGGACCTTCTTCGGAAATCTATTTTGATAAAGGTGAAGAATACGGAAATCCAAAGCTTGGAGCCCCAGATGATAATAGATATCTTGAGATATGGAACCTTGTTTTTATGCAGTATAACAGGGATGAAACAGGAAGATTAACACCTCTACCACACCCTAATATAGATACAGGAATGGGTCTTGAAAGAATAGCTTCAGTGCTTCAAGGTGTTTCATCAAACTACGAAACAGACCTTTTTATGCCTATTATAAGATTTGCAGAGGATATAAGCGGAAAAGAGTACAATCCATATCAGCCAAAATCCCCAGAAACTGTTGCAATGAGAGTTATTGCAGATCACTTAAGGGCTATAACATTTCTTATTTCAGATGGAGTTTTCCCTGCAAATGAAGGAAGGGGATATGTCCTTAGAAGAATTCTTAGAAGAGCTTTAAGATATGGAAAAGAACTTGGAATAGAAAGACCTTTCCTTTTTGAAGGTGTAGATGTTGTTGTTGATATATTCAAAGAGCCCTATCCAGAGCTGATAGGAAACAGAGGATTTATAAAAGGTCTTGTTAAAGCAGAAGAGGAAAGATTTATAAAAACCCTCAAAAGAGGAATGGATATCCTTTACGAAATTATAGAAAAAGCTAAAAAAGAAGGTAGACATCATATAACAGGAAAAGAAGTATTTATGCTGTATGACACTTATGGCTTTCCTGTTGACCTTGTTGAAGATATTGCAAAGGATAATAATTTTGGGGTTGATATAGGAGAGTATTACAAACTTCTTGAAGAGCAAAGGGAAAGGGCAAGAGCTTCATGGAAATCACAGGCAAAAGAGGTAAAAAAAGTTTATCTTGAAGCTAAAAATAAACTTCCTGAGAACCAGTTTGTAGGTTATGAAAAATTTGAGGTAGAAGATGCAAGAATACTTGAGGTTATAAAGGATGAAAAATTTGTGAATATTCTTCATGAAGGGGAAACAGGGGAAGTTATCCTTGATATAACTCCTTTCTATCCAGAGAAAGGTGGACAGGTTGGAGATAAAGGAGTTTTAGAAGGAGATGGATTTTTATTTGAGGTTTTAGATACCCAAACCCCAGTTGAAGGGATTATAGTTCATAAAGGAAAAGTCCTGTATGGAAACCTGAAAAAAGGAAAAACTGTTCACGCAAAAGTTGACAAGGAAAAAAGACAGGACACTATGAGGCATCACACAGCAACACACCTGCTACATGCAGCTCTTAGAAACATCCTTGGAGACCATGTAAAACAGGCAGGTTCTCTTGTTCACCCTGATTATCTGAGATTTGATTTTACACATTTTGAAGCTTTATCAGATGAAGAGATAAAAAGAATAGAAGAATTAGTTAATGAAGAGATAATGAAAAATGAGCCTGTTGTATGTAGGGAGATGCCTATAGACGAAGCCCTGAAAGCAGGAGCAATAGCTATCTTTGAAGAAAAATACGGAGATGTAGTCAGAGTCATATCAGCAGGAATATCAACAGAGCTTTGCGGCGGAACTCATGTATCAAGAACAGGGGATATAGGATACTTCAAAATAATATCTGAGAGTGCTGTAGCTTCAGGGACAAGGAGAATAGAGGCTGTAGCAGGTAGAAAAGCTGTAGAAAAAGCATTAAAAGAGCATTTCTTAATAAGAGATATAATGAAGTCTTTAACAGCAAAAGAAGACCAGATTATAGACAGAATAGAAAGTCTGAAACTAAAAGTAAAAGATCTTGAAAGAGAGCTTGAAAGCATAAAGAAAAAATCTATTGTTGACAGAATCACAGAGATACTGACAGTTGTTGATAAAGGAGAGTATAAAGCCGCTTACGGAAAAGTTGAGAACCTTGCACCAAATGAGCTTAGAGATTTAGCCGATGTAGCAAGGGCAAAACTTGGAAAGTCTGTTGTTCTGCTAGCATCTGTAGATAGAGAAAAAGGAAAAGTAAACCTAATAGTTGCTGTTTCAAAGGAGCTTACAGATAAAATAAAAGCAGGAGAAATAATAAAACAGATTGCCCCAATTGTTGGTGGAAAAGGTGGCGGAAGACCAGATATGGCACAGGGCGGAGGAACCCAAATGGATAAACTTGATGAAGCATTTAAAAAGTTTTTAGAAATTGTTTAAAGGATACTTTTATAGATATTTATGAAAAGGAAAATATAAGGCTTATAAATACAGATTTTTTAGAAACAGATATAGAGGAAGATAGTATAGATTTAATTGTGACTTCCCTACCATATAACGTCGGAATTGATTTTGAAAACAGCGATGATATAGTTTCCTAATGAAGAATATATAAAATGGGCAGAAAAATGGCTAAAAAAAGCATACGAACTCTTAAAAGAAGATGGGCGTATGTGTCTGAATATACCCCTTGATAAAAATAAAGGTGGGATAAGAAGCGTTTACGCTGATGTTGCCAATCAACAATAGTATGGAATGAACAAAATATATCAAAAAGAACAGCCTGGGGCTCATGGCTTTCTGCTTCCGCTCCCTATGTAATAGCTCCTGTTGAAATGATAGTCCTTCTGTATAAAAAACAGTGGAAGAAAAAAAGCAAAGGTTTTTTTGATATAACGAAAGAAGAGTTTATTCAGTGGACAAATGGTATGTGGACATTTTCAGGGGAAAGTAAAAAAGGATAGGTTATCCTGCTCCTTTCCCCCTGTTAACAGTTAGGTAACATTAACCTCCTAAAATACTATCAAAACAATAAAAAGAGAGGTTTTATATCATGAGGAAAAAGTTATTACTTACAGCACTTTTAACTGGGGGAAGTTTACTTGCATCTTGCGGAGGAGGAGGAAACAGTGATGCTGCTTCTTTAGGAGGATCAGGATCAGTTACACCTTCTTCTTATGCTACTCTTGTTGGAGAAGTTAATGATTTATCTCCATCTTCTATTACAACTGCTGACTATCAGGTTGGAAACCATATCCTAAGATATATATCAGCAGTAACAATAGACAATGACCAGTTAATTACAGTAACATCTTTAATTGATAACGGTGGAAAATTCCAACTTACACTATTAAAAAATAAAGATTATGTTTTCACTATTTTTGATAATCAAGGGACTCCTTTAGTTTCAACTATAGGAAAAAGCTTTAAAATTAAAGACGATGATTTCATTACAATTGATCTTGTAGATACTGACGACGATGGAAACCCAGATGCATTAGATGTTAAACCTACAGATAATGATACTGTTGTACCTGTTGAAAAACCTGAAATATCTGATAATGATGGAGATGGTCTTCCAGATCCTATAGAAGATTTAGATCTAGACAATGACGGAACTCCAGATATTTATGAAATGCTTCAGGATAAAGATAACGATGGAATTATAGATTCAGCAGAAGATTATGATAATGACAACATCCCTGACATAATACAGGATCATGACGGAAACGGTAAACCCGATATTTTTGAAGATAAAGATAATGATGGTGTTAAAGACGTATTTGAATATCTACATGACAGAAAAGAAAAAGAAAAGGAAAAACATAATAAAGGAAAGAATAAAGATAAAAACCATGATTTTGATAATGACAACCATAACTTTATGGACAAAGATAAAGAAAAAGACAGAGAACATAAAAATAAAGATAAGGATAGAGAAAATCATAGAAATCACGACTTTGACAACGATTTTGCAGTAATAGGGGGATCTATAAAGGAAGGTTCTGATATTTCTACTCAGTCAATATATGAGAAATACGTTGTTGCATACATGATTGATAATAACGGCATAATGCCTATAGTTACTCCTGTAGATAACGATAATAATTTTAGAATAAAAGTTCCTAAAGGAAAAGATTACACATTCGGTATTTTTGACAATCAGGGAACTCCTATAGCATTTTCAGAAGGAGTAGAGTACAAAGTTCTTGGAAATAATGCTGTAACACTTATTGTAGTAGATAAAGATAATGATGGCATTGAAGAATTAGAAATAAAAGCAGTAAATAGAGATAATCTAAAAGAAGTTAACTCTGCAGAGCTTTTAGATAATGATTTCACAGCAATTCCAGATTTACTAGAAAACGACTTTGACCATGACGGATATGCTGATTATGAAAAAGCGTTTATCGATGAAGATGGAAATGATATTCCTGATGCATTAGAGAATATAAATAATCACAATACCTTTGACAGAATGTTTGATAAAGATAATGATTCATTTAAAGATAGAAGAGGGTCTTACAATTTTGATAATGATCAGAGAAAGGACAGAGGAAATTATAATTTTGACAGAAATAATCAGGAAACTAACCACGGAAATAAAGACCTAAGAGATAGAGATGGAAAAGATAGGAATGAAAACAATAAAAATCATAGAGACAGAAATATGGACAGCAACAAAGATAAAAATTTAGATACTCACAACGGTCAGCAAGATAGAGACAATAAAGACTTTAACATGGGTAAACATAATGGAAATCAAAACAACCAAACAGATTATCAGCAAGAACGTGATATGGATAGAAACACCCAAAATCATAATCAAGGAGATATGAATAACAAGGACAAAAATACTGGGGTTAATGAAAACAGAGGAAATGAACATCAAAATAACCAGCAGAATATAGGTGGAGGAACGAATAGACAAGAGCAAAATAATGCAGGAAATAACAATTTAAACCAAAATCATGAGAACAATAACAGTCAAGAAGACAGATATACTAATAGGGATAACCATTCCAACAACCAGCAAAATAATAGAGATAGACAACGTTCAAATGAAAACAATAAAAACAGAACAGAAATGATAACCAAGTAAACAGAAGATAAGAGATTTCCTAAACTAATATCATTAAAAGGGGATATATGTCCCCTATTTCTTTTTATCTTTAAATTTTCGTGATTATATCATTACTTTCACATTTAAGTCCTTGAAAATATTAATTTTATTGATTTTAATCAAGGTTTATTATCCTTATGGTTTCTATATTTAAGACTATGAACAGGAAAACTCCGGAGGTTCATTATGAAAAAAGTAGTTCTAGCGGTACTGTCAGTAGGTATTCTTTCAATGCCAGTATTCTCAGAAAATTTAGAAAGTCAGATAGAAAAATTAGCAAAGGAATATGGTTGTGCAGGTTGTCATGATGTTGATAAAGTTAAAGCAGGTCCTCCTTATAGAATAGTAGCAAAAGAATATAAAGGCAAGCCTAATGCAAAAGAAACACTTGTTAAAAGTGTCCTTGGAGGCTCGATGATGAAATGGCAGGCAAAAGCAAAAAAATATGGAATAAAAATAAAGATGGCATATATGCCGGCACAGCATGGCGTAACAAAAGAACAGGTTGAAAAATTAATAGATTTAATTCTTAAACTTGATACTAAATAATTTAAGGAGGTTTTTAGTGATGAAAAAGAAGCTAAAGCTGGGTTTAATCTCAGCTGTAGCATCGGGTGTACTCTCTTCAGTAGCTATGGCGCAAAGTCCAGCAGAAAAGGTTTATGTTCCTCATGGGAAATATGATGAATTTTATGCATTTCTGTCAGGTGGATATAACGGACATATTGGTGTTTATGGTCTACCATCAGGAAGGCTTCTAAAAGTAATTCCTGTTTTCTCAGTATTTCCAATGAACGGCTATGGTTATTCAGAAGAAACAAAGGCTATGCTTAACACAAGTCATGGATGGATACCTTGGGGAGATACGCATCATCCAGAACTTTCACAGACTGATGGTGTTCCTGATGGAAGATGGTTATTTATTAACGAAAACAACACACCAAGAATAGCAAGAATAGATCTGAAAACATTTGAAACAACTGAAATTATTGAAATTCCATTTTCTGCTGGTAACCACGCATCTTCTTTTACAACTCCAGATACAAAATATGTAACTGCTGCTACAAGATTCTCTATTCCAATTCCACAGAAGGATGTTCCTATTGCAGAATTTAAGAAATACTTTAAGGGAACAATTTCCTTTGTTAGAGCTGACCAGCCAGGGAAGATGGATGTAGCATTTCAGATTTTAGTTCCTGGTTATGATTATGACCTTGCTCACTGTGGAAAAGGTCCATCTTATGGATGGTGTTTCTTCACATCATACAATACAGAACAGGCTCATACACTTCTTGAAATCAATGCTTCTATGAAAGATAAAGACTTTATTGCAGCTGTTAACTGGAAAAGAGCTGAAGAATGTATAGCGCAGGGTAAGTATCATGAAATGAAAACTAAATACGCTCATAACTATAGACCAGATGAAGGAGATAGAATAGCAAGAACTGAATGGAAAACAAGTGTAAAATGGATTATTCCTAAGGAATGCCCTGGTGTTGTGTACTATTTACCAACTCCAAAATCACCACACGGTGTTGATGTATCTCCTGATGGAAAATACATCATTGGTGGTGGTAAGTTAGCTACAGTTATTCCAATTCACTCATTTGATAAAATGATTAATGCTATAAAAAATAAACAGTTCGCTGGGGAAGTTGAAGGAATTCCAATTCTTAAATATGAAGCTGTAAACCATTGTGAACTTCCAAATCCATGTTTAGGACCATTACACACAGAGTTTGATGGAAGAGGACACGCATATACTTCATGTTTCATATCTTCAGATGTTGTTTACTATGACTATAAAAAATGTAAAATCCTTGGAAGAGTTCCAACTTACTACTCAGTTGGTCACTTAATGATACCTGGTGGAGACTCTGCAAAACCTTGGGGTAAATATCTACTTCCAATGAACAAAATCACTAAAGATGTGTTTTTACCAACAGGTCCAGAACTTCCACACGCAGGACAGCTTTATGATATTTCTGTAAATGTAGAAACAACAAAACCTCAATTTTTATTAGATGTTGCAGAGCTTGGTGAACCTCACTATGCTCAAGCTATACCAGCTAAAATGATTGCACCAAAAACATTGAAGATATTTGAACTTTCTAAAAATCAAAATCCATATGCTACAAAATCAGAAGAGGAAGCAAAGGTTGTTAGAAAAGGAAATGAAGTCCACGTTTATATGACAGCAATAAGATCTCACTTTACACCAGATAACATTGAGGGTGTAAAAGTTGGAGATACTGTATACTTTCATGTTACAAACATAGAGCAAGACTGGGATATTCCTCATGGATTTGCTGTATTTGGAGCAAAAACATCAAATTTACTTATAATGCCTGGGGAAACTTTAACTCTCAAATGGAAACCTGAAAAACCTGGTGTATATCCATTCTACTGCACAGACTTCTGTTCAGCTCTTCACCAGGAAATGCAAGGATATGTAAGAGTATCACCTGCTAATGCTAATGTACCTATTAAATATGGAACTGGTGAAGAAATGCACGTAGTAAAATAAGGAGGAATTAAAATGAGTTGGTTATCTCGAGGGCTGATTGCCCTCGCTTCTTTACTACTAATAGGAGTATATTTTGTACCTCTTTGGAAAATTACTCTTATAGCTCCTCAGTATCCTGAAGGATTGAGGATGTTTATTTGGGTTAATAATATAACCGGGGGTAGTCCCCACGATTTATACAATATAAATCTATTAAACCACTATATTGGAATGAAAAAAATCATTCCAGAAGAAATTTTAGAGTTGAAGATAATGCCCTATATTTTTGGCTTTTTTATTGTTCTAGGGCTTATAACAGCTATAACAGGAAGTAAAAAACTTCTTTACACATGGGTTATTCTATTTGTAATAGTTGGAATTTTAGGAATTGCTGACTTCTATAGATGGGAATATGACTATGGACATAACCTTGATCCACATGCTCCTATAAAAATACCTGGAGTGGCATATCAACCTCCATTAATAGGTTGTAAAAAGTTGCTTAATATGAAAGCATGTTCTTTTCCAGACAAAGGAGTTTATATAGCTGTTGCTTCAGCATTTTTAGGAATTGTTGCCGCTGTAATAGAAAAATTTAGAAAGTAGGGTAGAGGATGATAAAAAATATAATAAAAGTACTCCTAATAGCACCGGCTATATTTTTATCTTTTTTTTCTTGTGAAAAGAAAACAGGTCCTGTTCCTATAAATTATGGACAGGATGAATGTGCTTACTGTAGGATGAAAATAACAGATCCAAGATACGGTTCAGAACTACTTCTAAAAACGGGAAAACCTTATAAGTTTGATAGTATAGAATGTATGGCAGCTTTCTATATAGAAAATAAAGAGAAACTTCCAATAGCCTCCCTATGGGTACCAGACTTTTTAAGTAAAGAGTTTATTCCTGCTAAAACAGCATATTACCTTCACTCCAAAAACTTACCAAGTCCAATGGGTTTAAATCTTTCAGCCCATAAAACATTAGAAAATCTTAAAAAAGTTAAGGAAAAGTATGGGGGAGAGGAATTAAAGTGGAAAGATGTTCTTGAATTAGTAAAAAAAGAGTGGTTATCTAAAAAACATAAAAAAATGCATATGCACTAATCTCCGGCTAAGAACATGAATATTAGAAGTTTATTTTTAGCGTTTATATCATTTTTTCTCATTTTTGAATTATCCATTTCTAAAACAATAATAGTATGTGGAAAATGTTCTGTTAATTCAATAAAAAAAGCTCTTAATCTTGCAGAAAATAACGATACAATCCTTATAAAAAAAGGAGTTTATAAAGAAGGAAATATTGTTGTTAAAAAGTCTGTAAAGATAATAGGGGAAAATTATCCTGTTATAGATGGAGAAAAAAAATATGAAGTTATCACAGTAAAAGCAAATAATGTTTTTATAAAAGGTCTTATTATTCAAAATTCAGGAAAAAGCGATATTGAAGATATTGCAGGAATAAAGTTTTTTAGAACAAAAAACTGTCGTATAGAGAAGTGTATCTTAAAAAATAATTTTTGGGCTATATACTTTGCAGCTTCTAAAAATGGAGTTATAAAGGGCAATAAAATTTATGGACCTGCAAAACTCTCCTATTTAAAATCAGCATTTGGAACAAGAATAGAAACAAACTTTGGAAATGGTATACATCTATGGCACTGTAAAAATATGCTTGTTGAAGGAAACTATGTTACACACCATAGAGATGGAATTTATTTTGAGTTTGTTAAAAATAGTACTATTGTAGGTAATATAAGTGAAGAAAATCTTAGATATGGTCTTCATTTTATGTTTTCCCATAGAGACAATTACATTAACAATACCTTCAGAAGGAACGGTGCTGGTGTTGCTGTTATGTATACAAAATATGTTTATATGGCAAGTAATAGATTTGAATATAATTGGGGAGGAGACTCCTATGGAATCCTTTTAAAAGAAATATACGATAGTTATATGTATCACAATATTTTTTATAAAAACACAACAGGAATATTTTCTGATAATACCAATAGAACAATTATAGAGGAGAATGATTTTATAGAAAATGGATGGGCTATGAGGATATGGGCAAACTCTCAAAATAACGTTATAAGACACAATAACTTTATTTCTAATACATTCAATGTAGCTACAAACAGTTTTCAAAATCCCAATAAATATGAAGAAAACTACTGGAGTGATTACAAAGGTTACGATCTTAATCACGATGGAATAGGAGATGTCCCTTATAGACCTGTTTCTTTATTTGGTTATCTTACGGAGAATTACCCTCAATCAATTATATTAAGTAGAAGTTTTTTTGTTTATCTGTTAGATTTAACAGAGAGGATGTTTCCAATGCTGATACCTTCAAAGCTCGTTGATGAAAAACCGTTAATGAGGAGATATCAGTGGTTGAAGTAAAAAATCTATATAAAAGATTTGGAAAACAGGAAGTTTTAAAAGGAATTACACTTCACCTTACAGCAGGTAAAGTTGTTTCTATTCTTGGTCCAAATGGTTCAGGAAAAACAACCCTTATAAAATCTATTTTAGGATTAGTTATTCCAACTTCAGGAGAAATATATGTTAAAGGAGAAAGTATAGAAAAAAGTTGGCATTATAGGAAATTTATTGGATATATGCCTCAGGAAGCTGTTTTCCCTGAAAACCTGACATTAAAAGAGCTTCTTAATATGCTTGTAGATATAAGAAAGGAAGGATTTAATAAAGAGATAGAAGAAGAATTTCTAAAATATTTTAAACTTAAGCAGTATATGGATAAAAAGCTTAAAAATCTGTCTGGGGGAACTAAACAAAAAGTTAGTGCTTTAATAACATTTATGTTTGATCCTGAAATATTTTTCCTTGATGAACCTACTGTTGGTCTTGATCCTATCTCAAGTAGTTTTTTAAAAGACAAGATTAGACAGCAAGTAGATAAAAGTAAGTTAGTTGTTCTTACTTCTCATATAATGAGTGAAGTAGAAGAGCTTGCAGATGAGATAATTTTCCTTTTAGAAGGGAAGATATACATAAGAGGTACAGTTAGAGAGATAATAGAAAACTCTAAAGAGAAAAACCTTGAAAGAGCTATAGCAAAGTTAATGGAGAAAAGCTACCATGCTTAAGTTGCTAAAGTATGAATTTTATAATATGTACAGAAATAAATGGATAATCTTCTATTTATTTTTCTTTCTTATCTTAACTTCTGCTCTTTTTTATTTTGCAAAAGCCCCTGTCAAGGTTGTATCAACACTTTTACAGCTTATTATTTTAGTAATTCCCCTTATAAGCCTTATATTAGGAACTATTTTTCTGTACGATTCAAGAAATTTTATAGAACTTCTTTTATCCCAACCAATAAATAGAAAAACAATATATCTATCAAAGTATTTAGGGACTTCTATCTCTCTTTCACTAAGTTTTTTGCTAGGAATATGGATACCATATCTATTTTTTCTTAAAAATATAGAAGCACCTCCTGAATATTTTTTATATGTATCTTTATCCCTTTCAGGAGTTTTCCTCACCTTTATATTTGTAGCATTTGCCTTTTTAATCGCTACACTATTTGAAGATAGGGTAAAAGGTTTTGGAGCTTCAATACTTTTATGGCTTTATATGACACTTATATATGATGGAATCATATTGTTTATTATTATCTATTTTAGAGAGTATCCTCTTGAACAGCCTGTTCTTGTTTTATCTCTTTTAAATCCTATTGATATAGCTAGAATTTTTGTTATCCTAAAACTTGATATAGCAGCTTTACTTGGATATACAGGGGCTATTTTTCAAAAGTTTTTTGATACATATTTAGGATTAGCTGTATCTCTAGTAGTTATGTTTTTATGGACAGTGATTCCATTACTGTTAGGCCTTTGGAAATTTAATAGAAAAGATTTTTAAGGAGGAAAAAATGAAAAAATTTCTATTAGGTTTTATGATTATAGGAGTGTTTTCAAATTTAAGTTACGGAATAACTGGAAAAGATATTGAAAAAAACCCTACTCTTAAAGGAAAAATGTTAGCAAAAAGATGTGCCTGGTGTCATGATCTAGATAGAAATTTACTTGCTCCTTCTTTTAAAGTTATTCTTAAAAGATATAAGGAATTACCTGATGAGAAGTTTAAAACTATAGTAATAAAAGCTATAAAAAATGGAAGCAAAGGTAAATGGACTAAGTGGATGAAAGAAAATATAAGAACAAAACTTGGAAAACCTGAAGATATGTATATGCCTTCCCAAAAGCCTTACTATAATGAAAAGGAAATAGAACTTATAGCTAATTGGTTTTTATCTTTAAGAAAAAAAGATAAATAATTAAAAGACAATATAGGTCTTTAATATGTATTATTATCTTATCCTACAGATGAAATAAGCTCTTTTACTCTTTTCTCTATTTCATCTCTTATTATTTTAAAAACCTGTAGTTTTTCTTTTTCTGTTCCTTCTGCTCTAGCAGGATCAGGAAGTCCCCAGTGCTGAGTATTAGTACTGGGGATAACAGGACAGTTTTCTGCAGCATCTCCACAAAGGGTTATCACATAATCAAGCTCATTTAAAGGTATATCATCAAGGGATTTTGATTTGTTTTTAGAAATATCTATACCTCTTTCATTCATAACCTTTATAGCGAATGGATTGACATATCCAGAAGGGTTAGACCCTGCAGAGTAAACCTCTATATCTTTTCTAAGTTTTTCTGCGTAGTATTTTCCAAATCCTTCTGCCATCTGGCTCCTTGCAGAGTTGCCTGTGCAAACAAAACCTATTTTTATAGTCATTATTTATTTCTCCCCAAAGATTTAATCTTAATCTTCTTCAGAAGAATGAATTACAGGAGTTTTTCCATTAAAGGTTTTACTCCAATTCCATACTCATAAACCATTTTGCCACCTAATCTTCCTTGATAACCTATTAGCCCTATACCAATAAATGCTGTAATTAAATAAATTATCATCAGCTTAGAGTTTTCTTTAACATAGAGAAAAATCCTAAATAGACCTAAACCTGTGAATATCCATGGAAGAATTTTTCCAAGCTCTTCATGAGGTTCTAAAATTTCTTCTAAATTAGTTCCTTTTACAAATTTTTCTACCACTTCTTCGGTAGCTTCTCCTGAAAGCATTGCTCCCCAAACAGCAAATACGCCAACAATAAACGTCCAGAAACCTGCATTTTTTAAACTTTTCTTTTTTAATGCAAAACCAAAAAAGTCAAAAATAACACCTATTATTGTTAAGGCTATCGCAAAATGAACTATAGGTGGATGTAATTCAGCCATATCTATTCTCTCTCTAAAATTTCCTCTAATATAGGTGTAGATGCACCTACTATTGATGAATTTACAGCATGTTTAACTATTTTGATAACTGCAAGAAGTTCTTCTTTTGTGGCACCCATATTTAATGCTGCTTTAGTTTGGGCCTTTATACATTCCTCATCCCTTAAAGCCAGTGCTGCAGCTAAAAAAATAAGTGTACTTGTTTTTGGGTCAAATGGTGAGTTTTCATCTGCAACGCTTTTTTTAGAACTCATTGCAACATCAACTATTAATTCAGGTGCAATCTCTTTTGCGTGTTTGATTGCTTCAGGGATATGTTCTTCTCCTCCAAGTTTGTTTGCCATCATTCCTATAATTTGTTCTATACTTGGTATTTGGTTTGACATATTATTTACCTCCAAACATTTTTTCTATTAAATGTTTAAATATTTCTAGCATAAAATCAGGTGGTAATTTACCATGGGCATAGTAATATTCTTCATCAAAGCTTATCTTCATTAATTTTGCTATTGGTGAATGCCATGCAATATCGTATTCGTTTTCATAAAGGGCATTAGATAGGATTAATATTGCTTCAAAACCTCCCATATTCATAATACAGAACACTTCAGGTTTAAAAGGTTTTATTTCATCTGTTAAACCTTCTTGTTTTTCTATTGCCGAAGATGCTACATCAGCTTGAATTATAGCTATATGCCCCAGTTTCGGCTGTGCTAAAGCGTTTATATCTCCCACAGCATATATATTGTCATAAGTTATATGTTTCATCGTTTTATCAGTTGGAACCCATCCCATATCATCACCAAGACCACTATTTGCTATAAAATCTGGTGCTTTATACGGTGGAATGATAATAGCTAAATTGGCAGGTAAACTACTTCCATCTTTAAAGATTACTTCTTTATCTGTGATTCCTACTAGTTCTTTATTTGTATGTAGTTTTATTCCCCTTTCTTCCATTATTTTTGCTACAGTATTCCTAGCATTATCTCCAACATCTTCAAAGAAAACTTTCCCAGGAGTAAATACATTTATACTACTCTTTTCTCTTTTACCTTCTTTTCTAAGTTTATGATAGATCATAAACATTACTTCGCCGACAGGACCTTCGCAGGGGGCTTTTAAAGCTGGTACGTCTACCATATTACTGAAATAACTTCTTGCAGCTCCAATAACAACACTACCACCTTCAAAATTTTTCAGTCTTTCATAAAGTTTTACAGCTTCTTTATCATCACAAACAGAGTAACCATATTCTCTGTATCCTTTTATTGCATCATAATCTTTTATAGCTCCAGGTGCTATAATCAAATAGTCATAAGGTATAGTTTCGCTGTCTACTACAACTTCATTTTTTTCAGGATTTATTTTTTGAACTTCTCCAAGTTTAAAGTTTATACCTCTTCTTTTTAAATAATCCTTTATTTTTATCTGGGTTTTTCTAACAGGTTTTCCTTCAATAGCAACTTCAGGTAATGCTGGTCGTTCAAGAGAATAATCAGTTTTGTTAATTACTGTAAAATCAAATCTATTTTTGTGCTTTTCAAGGTTATAAAGGGTTCTTAGACCTCCAAAACCTGCACCAATGATAACAATTTTTTTCTTCATAGTTTTATCCTCCAATGACTAAATGCCATAGATAAAGACTAACTAGTGTAAATAATAAAACTGGCGGCGTAATAATAATTCCCACTTTGAGATAATATCTCCAGCTAATTTTTATACCTTTTTGTTCTAAAACGTGAAACCAAAGAAGAGTAGCAAGAGAACCAATAGGTGTTAGCTTTGGACCTATATCACATCCAATAATATTTGCGTAAGCCAAAAGATGCTGCGTAGATTCTTTAAATCCTGTGTCCTCTATTGCAAGATCAACTATCATAACTGAAGGTAAATTGTTCATAAAAGCAGATAGTAATGCAGACAATACTCCAGTTCCTACTGTTCCAAAAATATCTCCAAATTTATGCATATCTTCTATGAATTTTGCAAGTTCAAAAGTTAATCCTACATTTTTTAGTCCATATACAACAACATACATACCTATAGAAAAAATAATAATTCTCCATGGGGTCTCTTTATAGA
>JALVKE010000308.1 GCA_027028005.1 Persephonella sp.
TAATCGCAGTTCTTTTGAACAAGAAGAACATCAAAACCTTTTTCTGTTAGAAATCTGCCTGCAGTAGCCCCTGCAGGTCCTCCTCCTACAACTAAAACATCAACATCTTTCATAGCTATTCTATATTTTGAACCTGCTGTCTTATTTTTTCTAGCTGAGTTTTCATCTCAACTATGTACTCTGAGAACCACGGCATTTTAGTTCCCATTGTGTTTATCTCTCTATGCATCTCCTGACATAGAAAATCTAACTTTCTTCCAATAGGTTCATCAAGTTTTATAAGCTCTTTAAATCTTTGGATATGGGATTTTAGTCTTATAACTTCTTCTGTTATATCCATTTTGTCTGCTAGAAGAGTAGCTTCTATAAAAGCTCTTTCTGAAAACTCTTCTCCTAAAAGCTCTTTTACTTTTTCTGTTATTCTTTCTTTTGCTCTGTTTATAATCTCTTCTTTCTGTGCTTCTATCTTTTGGAGATACTCTTCAATAATAGAGAGCCTTTTGCTAATATCTTGAATAAGCTTTTCTCCTTCTTTCTTTCTCTCTTCTTTTAAAGCTTTTGCAGCTTCCTCAACAGTTTCAAGAATATTCTTTTTTAGCTCTTCATCTATAACATTTTCTTCAAGTTCTGAAGCCAAACCTGATGCAATATCATAAATCTTGTCATCACTAGGAGTTAGTCCTATTTGAGACATTATCTCTTTAACGCTATCAACAGCAGTTTTTAGGTTTTCTACATTCATAAAAATTTTAGGTTTTTTATACTTAATATCTATAAAAACCTGAAAACTACCTCTTTCAAAATATTTCTTAATAAGATTTCTAATATCTAGGTCAATAAAGAATAAGATATCTCTAGGTCCCTTGATACTAATATCAATTCCTTTATTGTTTACAGACTTAATCCTCACTGTAATCTCATACTCTTGAAAATCTTTAACTGCATATCCAAAACCTGTCATACTGTAAGGCATAAGCTTCTCCTTTTATATATTTATTCCAAATAGATTTTGCATAAGAAAACCAAAAGCATATGATACACCTGCAGCAAAAAATGCAGATAGAACCATTTCCATTATCTTTTTCTTTATATTAATTCCAGAAAGCATTGAAATTACTGTAGCAACAACAGCTAAAGCAAAACCTGCAAACATTATAGAGAAAGGAAGTGCTACCATTGAAGAAGGAGCTATAAAATATGGTAAAACAGGAAATAAAACACCAAAAATGTAAGCAAACCCTGTAAATAAGCCTGAAGCTATCTCATTCTCATCAGTTTCTTTTATGAGAAGTTTCTTTATAGCTTCTTTATTCTTTCCAAGTTTTTTACTTATCTCCTCTGCTAAATCTTCAGGAATACCTGTCTCAAGGAGTTTTTCTTTAAATTCTTCAACAGCTCTCTCAGGTGCTAAATCAAATATAACCTGCAATTTTTCTCTTATAGCTTCGTTTACCTGTCTTTGAGAGCGAACAGATATAAAAGCTCCTATTCCCATAGATAAAGCTCCAGCTACACCAACAATAAGTCCTGAAACAGCAACAATAAAAGGTTTATCAAGATAAACAGCTGAAAGTCCTGTAACAACCCCTAATATTTCTACAAGACCATCATTCATTCCAAGGACAAAATCTCTTATGTTGGATATACCTGTTTTTTCTGTTTCTTTTGCAAAAACTGTTTCATGTTCTATCTCATCTAGAATAATTTTTTTTAATGTTTTTTCTTCTTCTGGATCTAAGGAAAAGCTTTTTAAAAATCTGTAGTATTTTTCATAAGCATTTGCTTCCCCAAGTTCTAAAAATGAGATTACAAGAAGTGGATTTATAAATTTTGCTATGATTTTTAAAAGTTGTATTTTTATTTTGCTTATCTTAACATTTGGTTCTTTTTCTTCTCTTTTTTTAAGAAACTCCTTCCAAAAATTAGCATGTTCTTTTTCTATATTTGCTATGCCTAAAAGTGTTTCTTTTAACTCTTTGTTTTTTATAGAGTTTGCTATTTCTAAGTATGTAATGTAATCATTCATTTCATCTATGTAAAACTGCTCTACCAACTGAGTCTTTTTCATCCACCTCTTTCTCCAAATATCTATCAATGTTTTTTACGTAGCAGTTAAAGATCTCTTCTTGCTCTTTTACAAGGTCAATTTTAGGTTTAAATTCTCCTTCAAGAGCTTTTATGATATATTTTTCAAGTTCTTCATCTGAAGAAACTGATACTACAGCACCGATTTTTGAAAGATACTTAAAAATATCTTCTATTTTCTCATAGTTATTTCCAATTATTACAGGTTTACTAAGTAGAGCAGGCTCAAGTATATTATGTCCTCCTACAGGAGCTATTGTTCCTCCTACAAAAACTACTTTTGCATACTTATATATACCAGGAAGTTCTCCTAATGTGTCAACAACATAAACATCACCTATTATCTCATCACTTTTTGAACGAAGAGAGTAGCTAAATCCTTCTTCTTTGAGAAGATTTTCTACTTCTCTAACTCTCTCTAAATGTCTTGGAGCAATAACAAGAGCTGTATCAGGATACTTCCTCTTTATCTTTTTATAGATAGAGAGAAGTATACTTTCTTCAGGATAATGGGTACTTCCTGCAACAATAAGGATTTTTCCTCTAGTTTTCAGATAAACATCTTTATCTACAGCTGAAGATACTAGTTTTAAATCCCCACAGAGAACAATTTTTTTCTTGTTATCAACTAGTTCCTTTAAAAATGAAACATCTTTTTCTGAGCGAGCTAAAAATAAAGATATATTTTCAAAAATATACCTGTAAAAGAAAAAGAACTTTTTGTATATTTTAAAACTTTTTGGAGATATTCTTGTATTTACAGAGATAACGTTTGTTTTTTTTGAAGTTTCATCTACAAGATTAAACCAGAACTCTCCTTCAACATTTAAAAGAATCTTTGGAGAATGTACTTTTAAAAACTTTTTCACAATAAAAGAGATATCAAAGGGAAGCTCATAAACCTTTGCATAAGGGTACAATCTTTTTGCATAAAATTTCCCCCGTGGAGAAAAAACTGTTATAAGGATAGGATACTTCTGACGGTAGTATTCTATTAAAGGTTTTGCAACGTTAAGCTCACCTACACTAGCGCAGTGAAACCATACTGCATGTTTTTGATTTTCTTTGTAGAAAACAAATCTTTCTTTTAAAGAGAGTTTAAATCCTTTTTTAAAAGAAAAAAGGTAAAAAAAAGGGATAAGAATTATCCCTAAAAGATTGTATGTCCATTTTATTAAAATTCTCATCTCTTTATCCAAAGTATTCTAAAGCTCTTTGTAATCTGTGAAGAACTCTATCTTTCCCAATAACTTCAACTAAGGTCGCTATATCTACTCCAGAGGTTTTTCCTGTTAGCGCAACTCTAATAGGCATAAATAATTTTTTACCTTTAACATTTAACTCTTTCTGTATCTCTTTTGTTATTCTTTTAAAATCTTCTTTTGTTATTTTATCTAACTGTTTTACTTTTTCATAAAATAACTCAACAACTTTATATCCTGTTTCATCTTCCAGAAAGGGCATAGCATCTTCATCATAGTGAAAATCATCTATAAAGAAAGGCCTTGCTCTTTCCTCAATATCCATTAACGTTTCTAAACTATCTCTTATAGCTTCCATAACTTTTTTGTAATACTCAAAATCAGCTTTATATCCAAAACTTTCAAAAAAAGGAATAGCTCTTCTTGTTAGATCATCAAGGTCTAAAATTTCTCTTATGTAGACACTATTTAACCATTTAAGTTTTGCCCTATCAAAAACAGCAGGGGCATTATGGACATCTTTTATATCAAACTCTTTTATAATCTCTTCTTTAGATATTACCTCGGTATCTCTTTTTGGATGCCAACCAAGGAGCATAAGACCATTGAACATAGCTTCAGAAACATAACCATCATCTCTAAAAGCCCTTACAGAAACAGCACCGTGTCTTTTAGAAAGTTTTGATCTATCTTCTCCAAGAATTATAGGTAGGTGAGCAAACTTTGGTTCTTGAAAACCTAATGCTCTATATATAAGTATCTGTTTAGGAGTGTTTGAAAGATGGTCTTCTCCTCTTATAACGTGGGTTATTTTCATTAAAGCATCGTCAACAACAACAACAAAGTTATAAACAGGAGAGCCATCTGAACGAACTATTACAAAATCACCAAATTCATTAACATTTATCTCAACAGTTCCTTTTATTAAATCTTCAAAAACAATTGTTTCTCCATCAGGAACTCTAAATCTCCACACATAAGGTTTTCCTTCTTCTTCAAGTTTTTTCTGCTCTTCAGGGGTTAGATTTCTACATTTTCCACTGTATCTTGGAGGCCTTCCCTCTGCTAAAGCTTTTTTCCTTTCTTCTTCAAGTTCCTCTGGAGTACAGTAACATTTGTAGACATGTCCACTTTCTTTAAGTTTTTCTAAATACTGATTATAAATTTCTGTTCTTTCAGACTGTCTATAAGGTCCATACTCACCACCAACATCTGGACCTTCATCCCATTCTACTCCAAGCCATTTAAGATCATCTATAAGCATCTCCTCGTATTCTTTTTTAGATCTTTCTCTGTCTGTATCTTCTATTCTAAGAACAAGTTTACCTCCTGTATGTCTTGCATATACATAGTTAAATAAAGCTGTTCTTGCATTTCCAAGATGCAGGTATCCTGTTGGACTAGGTGCAAATCTTACTCTTACCAAATGAAATCCTCCTTAAATAATAAATCCACTTTTAATTTATTATAAATCAACAAAATTTAAAAAATTTTTGTAAAACAAAAAAATAAAACTTATCTTAATATTTTCAATTTATTAATATAATGTTCAGATGTCTGATGTTTTTCATAAATCTTTCATAACTATCTTATTTATTATTAAAATGGCCGAAAAAAAGAAAAATACATTTTGGGAGAGTACTATGATAAGGTGGATAGATGAATTTCTAGGAGGAAGTAGGGCACCTGAGCCTATAGAGTTAAAAGAGTGGAAAGATGAGAATGTAGATACTGTTATAAATCTGTTAGGTGGAAGTTATGGGGATTTTATTTCTCAAAAAGAAAAGGAAGAAGGCTTTAATGTAATCCGTATTCCTTTTTCTATGGCT
This sequence comes from Persephonella sp., assembly GCA_027028005.1. Classification (GTDB taxonomy): domain Bacteria; phylum Aquificota; class Aquificia; order Aquificales; family Hydrogenothermaceae; genus JAADDV01. The sequence goes on from JALVKE010000308.1 coordinate 5,117, forward strand.
GATCCTATTCCTGAAGAAGAATTCCTTGCTGTTTATGATTACATTGATCAGTTAAAAAAAGAGGGTAAAAAAGTTGTTGTTCACTGTAAGTATGGACAGGCTAGAAGTGGAACATTTTTAGCAGGATACTTAATATATTCAGGTGTTCCATACGAGGAGGCTATTAATAAAGTTATCTCAAAGGGATTTTATCCTCATACTGATTATCAGATACAGTTTTTAAAAAAACTATCTGAGGAAAAAACAGTAAAAAAATGATCAATCCAAAAGAATTAAGGAAAACAAAGATAATGTGTAAAAAAAATGAAGAAGTTTTAACTCCTACATTTTTTGAAAACTTAGAAAAAACAGCAGAGGATAAAAACCTAAAGAATTTCTTTAGAGGATGTAAACATATTTTAGAAAGGCATTTTGCAGAAGCTATAAAATGGTTTCAGCTTGTAGATGATGATGACGCTATTTTAATGATCCTTTTATGTGCTTATAAGCTAGGAGATAAATTTTTATTTTCCGAGTATTACAGAGAAAATTTTGAAGGAAGTATATTTAAAAATCTTGGAATTGATATATATCTGCAAAAAGAAAATAGAATTGTTAAAGTTAATAACGAAGTTTTAAAAAAATTGAAAGAGGAGTTGGAGGATTAAAATGCAGATGATAGAAACTGATAAAGCTCCTAAAGCTATAGGTCCTTATTCTCAGGCAGTAAGACACGATAACTTGATTTTTATATCTGGTCAAATTGCTATTGATCCTAAAACCCAAGAGTTTATAGGTGGAGATATAAAACAGCAAACAAGAAGAATTATGGAAAATATAAAAGGGATTTTAGAAGAGGTAAACCTTAATTTTAATCATATTTTAAAAACAACTATATATCTGAAAAATATAGAAGATTTTCCAGCAGTTAATGAAGTCTACGGTGAGTATTTTACAGATTACAAACCTGCAAGAGCTACAATTGAAGTTTCTAATTTACCAAAAGGAGCTTTAGTAGAAATAGAAGCTATAGTAGGTATTTAAAATAAAAAAGGGACGAGATACAGCAGAGCTTTTAAAAGCCCTGCTATCTCAATCCACTCTCCCCCTGGCGATCCCTCGCTCGTTTTTTTGCGTTTATTTTTTCATATTATTACAGCTTTTTCCATGTTTTTATGACAAAAGTTAGTATTCGCTTTCCAATCATCATAACTATTAAATATAAGTGTAATTTTCCATTATTAATGTGAGAAAAAAATGAAAATTTTCTCAAAGATTTTTATCTTCTAGTATTTATAGATCTGTTATTCGCGCAAGTTTTTCTAAAAATTAAACTTTTTCTTAAAAATCCCTTTTGATTGAAATTTTTGTCAAAAATTTTTACAATTTAAAAAGGGAGGGATAAATTGAGATTAAAACTTTCATTTAGTGCAGATTCTGAATATATAACGTTGTCATTACATCATAACTATGCACTTCAAGTTATGGTGTATAGAAATCTACCAAAAATGCTTTCGGATTTTCTTCATGATATTGGATTTTTTTACAAAGGAAGATCTTTTAAACTTTTTACATTTTCAAAAGTTTACTCTGAACATTTTATTCCTCTTAAAAAATCCAAAAGAATAAAATACAGAACACCTATTAGCTTATTTATATCTTCTTCTATCTCAGACATTACAAAAAATTTAGGAGAAACATTCATAAAAAAAGATAAGGTAATCTTAGAAAAAAATATTCTTTTCCTAGAGTCTATAGAACTTCAGCCTTTACCAGAATTTAAAGAGGAATTTCATATAAAAACGTTATCTCCTATTACTACCTATAGAACGTTTGAAAAT
>JALVKE010000309.1 GCA_027028005.1 Persephonella sp.
TTATTCCTGCTATCTTAGCAATAGCATAAGGCTCATTTGTATACTCTAAAGGAGCAGTTAAAAGATATTCTTCTTTTATAGGTTGTGGACAGTTTTTAGGATAAATACATGTACTTCCTAAAAATAAAAGCTTTTTTACTCCATATTTGTATGCATTGTAGATTACATTGTTTTGAATTTGCAAGTTTTGATAAATAAAATCTGCTCTATAAACATTGTTAGCCCAAATCCCCCCTACCTTAGCAGCAGCTAAAAAAACATATTCAGGCTTTTCTTTTTGGAAGAATTTTTCGACTTCATTTTGAGTTGTTAAATTAAGATTAAACCATTTTATGTCATTGTTTACGGGGTTTCTATTATGATATGTGGATATAATATTATTATAACCTTTCTCTTTTAATTTTCTTATAATTGCACTCCCAACAAGTCCTGTTCCCCCAGCTACATAAATTTTACTATTCTTTTTCATTTCTAATCCCTTTATAACTCACAACTCTTTGGAACTTCAAAACCACATCTTTTTAACACAAGTTCTTTATAGTTTTTCTCTAAATCGCTTTCAACCATTTCCTCTATTAAATCATCAAGTGTATGCTTAGGTTCCCATCCAAGTTTTTCTTTTGCTTTTGTTGCATCTCCAATTAGAATATCAACTTCGGCAGGTCGGAAATATTTTGGGTCTACTTCAATAACAGGCTTTCCAATTAGTGATTTTGCATGATTGATTATAGATTCTATATTTTCAGCACCAATTTCATTTAGTTTGTTGGTTAATATTTCTTCATTTACTTTTTTGACAAAACCTTTTTCCTCTATTCCCTCTCCCAAAAACTCCATTTCAACTCCAAGCTCAGCGAAAGTTTTCCTTGCAAATTCTCTAACTTCAGTTGTTTTTCCTGTAGCTAATACGTAATCATCTGGTTCATCTTGTTGTAGAATAAGCCACATTCCTTCAACATAGTCCTTAGCGTGTCCCCAGTCTCTTTTTGCATTTAGGTTTCCTAAATATAGTTTTTTATCTAATCCTAAAATAATTCTTGTTGCTCCTCTTGTTATTTTTCTTGTAACAAATGTTTCTCCCCTTATCGGAGATTCATGGTTGAAAAGAATTCCATTACATGCAAACATTCCATATGCTTCTCTATAGTTAACAGTTATCCAGTAAGCATAAAGTTTTGCAACTGCATATGGACTTCTTGGATAAAAAGGTGTTTTTTCACTTTGGGGTATTTCTTGTACCTTACCATAAAGTTCAGAAGTAGAAGCTTGATATATTTTAGTTTTCTCTATAAGTCCTAAAAGTCTCACTGCTTCTAATATTCTTAATGTTCCTATGCCATCTGTGTTAGCGGTATATTCTGGTTGTTCAAACGAAACAGCTACATGTGATTGGGCAGCAAGGTTATATATTTCATCTGGTTGGATTTTTTGAATAAGTTTTGTCAGATTAAGACTATCTGTTAAATCTCCATAATGGAGAAAAAAGTTTACATTTTCTTCATGAGGGTCCTTATAGAGATGGTCAATTCTCTCTGTATTAAATAAAGAAGTTCTTCTTTTTATTCCATGAACTTCATAGCCTTTGTTAAGCAAAAACTCTGCGAGATATGCCCCATCTTGCCCTGTAATCCCTGTTATTAGTGCTTTCTTTTTTGACATAATTATATCCCCATAATAATATTTTTATCTTAATTTTTTTCTTTTAAGAAATAAATCCCTCCCATATAACAAATAGTATATACTCTAAATTTTTATCTTTGCAACTTTTTATATCGGAACTTTCAAAGCTTCTTACAGCTTCGTTTCTTGTCAAATTTCCACTTCGTATTTATATGTCATTTTTGTAAATTCTGTTTTTTCTGGACTATCTGTAACTATTAGATCTATTTTTCTATCTCCAAGCGATAGCTCTAAATCTACTAAGATTTCTCTTCTTTTTCTAAAATCTATTTTATCAGAGATAACTAGTAAATCTATATCCCCGCCTTTTTTTGATAGGTCTGTTCTACTTCCAAAAAGAATTATCTTTGCATCTGGATCGTATTTCTTTATAATTTTTCTTATTGTCTTTATTTCTTCTTCTGTAAGCCTTACTTTGGTGTAAGTTTTCAACCTTTTCCTCTAAGACTACTGCAAATAAGGTTTTATTTTCTCTTTTATTCTTTTATAAATCTTAATCATTTCCTCCGAAGCTTCAATAGCTTGTTTAAGCTCTCTTATTAAAACTTCTTGTTCCCATGGATATGTATGTGTTATTAAGTTCCTTATTTTTCTTAATTCTTTCCATTTATTTGCAGAAGGTAAAAACTCAAGTTGTTCCAATCTGTTCAAGATGTCTATGAAC
>JALVKE010000310.1 GCA_027028005.1 Persephonella sp.
GCTCTATCTTTCATCTAGAGCTACAAACTCAAAACGATAAAAACATGCCTTTTAGAATGCTTGAATATTTTGTTCTTATATCTTCCAAGTATCCAAACAGAAAGATAAAACAGATGGTTTTGTATGTAGGAGAGAAGCCTTTAAACATGAAAGACAGTATAGAAACAGAAAACTTAAGCTATAGCTACAAGCTAATGGACATAAGAGAAATAAGCTGTGAGGAGTTATTAGGAAGCGATAGTTTAACAGATAAGATATTAGGTGTTTTGTGTAATGTTGAAAATCCAGAAAGATATTTTAGAGAAGTTTTAACAGAGCTTTACAAACTCTCTGATAGAGAAAAGAAAGATTATTTAAAGAAGTTATTGAACCTGCTAACAATAAGACCTAAATTAGTTTTAAGTTTTGAGAAGGAGGAAAGAAATATGCCTATTACTATAGATGAAGAGTTAATGAAAGAGCACCCTTGGTTTAAAAGGGGTGAGAAAAAAGGTAAAGAGGAAGGGAAGTTAGAAGCAAAACGTGAAGATGTGATAAAACTTCACAAAAAGCTAAAAATGAATGCAAAAGAAATAGCAGAAGTTTTAGAGCTACCTCTTGATTTTGTTGAAGGTGTAATCAAAGAACACAAATAATACTTAATTTAGCAATCCTAGATTTTTCATTTTTGTTCTAAGTTGTTTTCTAGATATTCCAAGTTTTTCCGCAGCTTTTGTTTGGTTCCAGTTTGTTTCTTTTAAAACTTTTAAAATAACTCTTCTCTCTATCTCAAGAAGATTTGTATCAGGAAGGGATGTCTCTACCTCCTTGAATACTTCCTGTTTTTTTCTCTTTAAAATTCTAGGTGGAAGATGTTCTTCTTTTATTATGTCATGCTGACACATCACTACAGCCCTTTCTATCGCATTCTCAAGTTCTCTTACATTTCCTGGCCAATCATAATCCATGAATATATCTAAAACTTTGTCATCTATATCAACTATATTTTTATAGTTAATCTTGTTAAACTTCTCTAAAAAATGTTTTGCAAGAAGAGGTATATCCTCCTTTCTCTCTCTCAATGGAGGAATTTTAAGATTTATAACATTTATTCTGTAAAAGAGATCCTCCCTAAATGAACCTTCCTCAACCATCTGTTCTAAATCTCTATTTGTTGCAGCTATTATCCTACATTTAACAGGAATAGTTTTTGTTCCACCTATTCTATAAAACTCCCTCTCCTGCAAAACTCTTAAAAGTTTCGCCTGAGGGAGAGGTTGTAGCTCACCAACTTCATCGAGAAATAGAGTTCCTTCTCCAGCAAGCTCTATTTTCCCTATTTCTCTAGAAGAAGCTCCTGTAAAAGAGCCTTTTTCATGTCCAAAAAGTTCATTTTCAAAAAGTTCTACAGGTATCGCAGAGCAGTTTATACCTATAAATGGGAAATCTTTTCTATTTGATAGAGAGTGTATAGCCTTTGCTACAAGTTCTTTACCTGTTCCACATTCTCCTTCTATTAAAACTGTAGCTTCACTTTTGCTTACAATGGATATATCTTTAAAGAGCTGTTTCATCTTTTTGCTTTTTCCAATAATTCCACAGAATTCATTTCTCTCTTCAATATTCTCCTCTTTTCCTGTATAAAACTGAAGTATTTTTAAAAGATCATCAAAATCTATAGGTTTTGCTATGTAGTGGGATGCCCCTTCTTTCATTGCTTCAACAGCTCCATTTATAGAGCCATAAGCTGTTATCATAATAAAAGGTTTGTTTGGTTCAAAGCTTCTGAAAAACTTTAGAATATCCATTCCTGTTCCATCAGGAAGTTTGTAATCGCTTAAAACAATATCAAACTCTTTTTCTTTTAGTAGTTTTAAGGCTTTCTCTTTGTTTTCTGCTGTTTCTACAGAAAAATTATTATCTTGAAGGAACTTTTTTATGATTGTTAGTATGTTTGACTCATCATCAATTAGAAGAACCTTTTTTTTGTTCATTAAACTACCTTCTTATAAGAGTTTGCACATATAAGATAATCAAAATTTATAAAAAATGGAATTGTTTTTAAAGTTAATCCTTGTTAACCTGCAGATTTATCAATATTATAAAAATATAATTCCTATATTTAGTATAAAAGGTATATAAAATGAAAATTATGATAGCACTTGTCTTATCTCTTGTTTCCTTTCTTAGAGCTCAGGAAGTTCATAAGGCTGTCATAGACCTAAGAATTGGTAATCTATCTAACTTTGAAAACAGTATTCTAAAAGGAATTCCCTATGTTATAGAGATTTATAGAAATAAACTTGAAAATCTTAAGGTTGTTGTAGTTGCCCATGGCAACAGTTACAAGTTTTTCTTAAAAGAGTTAAAAAACACTCCTTACAAAGAAGATAAAGAGCTTTTAAAAAAGTATAAAGAGATAGGGGAAAGATTAAAAAGTCTTGTAAAGGTTTATAATGTTAGATTTGAGATTTGTGAAGCTGGAATGAGGGCAAGGAAAATCCCTGTTGAAAATCTATATCCTTTTGTTAAACCTGTTCCAACAGCTTTAAACAGTATTATCTACTGGCAGGAAAAAGGTTACAAATATATGCTATTTGAGTAGGAGGAAAAAAATGAGAATTTTAACTGTGATTATTTCTGTTATTTCTATTGTTTTATATTCATATTCAGCGGAGAAGAAGAAGGATGTTGCAGTATTTGAGGTTTCTGAAAGTACATATCCTTCAGTTAAGGTAGTATATGACTGGAGTTTAGGTTCTCCTGAGGATGTAAGTAAGGCTCTTAACTATCTAAGAAATCATTTTAAGGCTTACGATGAGTATGCTCCTTTAGAGGAGGTTGAGATTGTTGTTGTAAGCCATGGCGCAGAGATACCTGTTTTTGCTAAACAGAATTACAAAGTCTTTAAGGATATAGTTGATAGAATAAAAAACTTTCATGATATCTATGGTGTAAAGTTTTATATCTGTCACAATGCAGCAAAAGCTTTTGGTTTTGATACAGAAGATTTTCCTTCTTTTGTTATCATAACTCCTGCAGGAGTAGCCAAACTTGCTGCACTTCAGGAAGAAGGTTATAGACTTGTTCCTGCTATAGTTCATGATTTTAAAGCTGTCAAAGAAAAGTATGGTAAGAAAAAATCTAAATAAGGAACTGTTATGTTAAGAGTTTTATTTATTTTCCTATTTTTCTTTTTTAAAGCATTTAGTTATGAGATAAACTTTGCAGTTTTATCCTCTGGTTCTACAGTTGAGGAGTACAAGAAGTTTAAAGCTCTATCTAAGTATCTTGAGAAGGAAACAGGAAGTAAAGTAAATCTTTTTATTGTAAGAAATTATAAAGATATACTGGATCTGTACAGATATGAACATATTGATATTTCAATAACCTGTCCTGTTGTTTTTTATAAGATACAGGAGATAAAACCTGTGGAAAGTATAGCTGTTCTTAAGATATCAGGGGAAGTAATGGAAGCTGGAGTGATTGTTGTAAAAAAGGATAGTCCTTTTAAAACAGTAAAAGATTTAAAAGGAGCAAAGATTACTTTAGGAAGCTCTATATGTGCAAGTAACTGTGTAATGCCCCTCTACATACTTAGTGTAAATGATATCTCCTATGAAGATATTGCTGATATGTGGAGTTCTGGAAGTGATAAAGCGGCGATTTTGGCTGTTTTAGCAGGTTTAGCTGATGCTGCAGGGGTAAAAGAGGAAACAGCTCTTTTATATCTTGATAAAGGAATAAGGATACTTGGGAAATCTCCCTACGTTCCTAGATATGTCGTTGCTTTATCTAAAGATGCTCCTGAAGATTTAAAAGAAAAGATAAAAAATGCTCTATACAACCTGAAAGATAGAAAAATTTTGTCTGTTTTAGGAATAGATAGTTTTGAAAAACCAAAGCCAGAGATGTTCAGATTAATAAAAAATTACAACGCTGTTCTTGGTCAGTATCCTATCATAAAATAGCCTCTGTTAACTCTCTTATATCTTCTAAAAAGATATCCACTTTTTCTTTGTAAACCTGTTTAACAGGGAGTTTTTTTATCAACTTCACCACAAAATCTAAAGAGATGTTATCACTGAAATACACTGTTGATACAGGATATTTTAGCTCTACTTTTTCTATCCCTTTTCCTGCTAAAGATTTTTTCAGTTTTGATATCTCAAGATACATATTAAATGCTTTAGGAAGACCGTTGTAAAATTCCTCTAGATAATCTTTAATCTGCTGGATCTCTTTTGCATCTTTTGCTTTTGAAACAGCCATGTATATATTCATTCTTTCTGTTTTATCCTCTATAAAATCTACTGGAATATAACTTTCAAAATCTACAACCACAACAGGTTCTTTCTCTTCAAAACCTATTTCTTCATTTATAGCATCTTTTAGAAGTTTTATATACATATCGTATCCAACAGCCTTTATATGCCCGCTCTGTTCTACTCCTAGGATGTTACCAACACCTCTTATCTGCATATCCTCTATTGACACTTTTAGTCCTGAACCTGGTCTTGTTAATCTCTTTATTATCTGTAGTCTTTTATCTGCATTTTCTGTTATGCTTGAATTTTCTGGAATAAACAGATAACAGTATGCCTGTAGATTTCCCCTTCCTACTCTTCCCCTCAGATGATAAAGCTGGGCAAGTCCAAAAAGATCTGCTCTTTCTATTATAAGAGTATTCGCTGATGGGATATCTATACCTGTTTCTATAATAGATGTTGAAACAAGGATATCTATCTTTTTCTGTATAAAATCTAGAATCACTTTTTCTATCTGTTTAGGTTTCATCTTCCCGTGGGCTACAGCTACATTTTTATCAGGGAATAGATCTTTTATCTCCTTAGCCTTTTTCTCTATTGTTTCAACTCTGTTATGAAGATAAAAAACCTGTCCATTTCTATCTAATTCCCTTTCTATAGCTCCTTTTACCTTTTCTACTGAGTATGGAAAGATGTATGTTTTTGTTTCCTTTCTTCCCTCAGGTGGAGTATTTATAACAGATATATTTTTAAGTCCAGATATTGCCATGTTAAGGGTTCTTGGTATTGGTGTCGCAGTCATGTATAGAGTATCAATATCCTTCTTTATATGTCTTATCTTTTCCTTCGCTCTAACCCCAAATCTGTGTTCTTCATCTATAACTAAAAGTCCAAGATTTTTAAACCTTACATTATCTCCTAAAGCTTTATGGGTTCCAATTAAAACATCTATCTTACCTTCTTCAAGCTCTTTCAGTATTTTTTCTGTTTCTTTTTTACTTTTAAGTCTGGAAAGATTTTCTACTTTTATACCAAAAGGTTCTAATCTCTCTTTAAAGTTTCTGTAATGCTGGTAGGATAAAACTGTTGTAGGTGTTAAAACTAGAGACTGTTTTCCATTTACAGCGTTAATGAAAACAGCTCTTAAAGCCACCTCTGTTTTACCAAATCCTACATCTCCACAGATAATTCTTTCCATAGGTTTTTCTGAAGATAGATCCTTTTTAACATCCTCTATTGCTCTTTTCTGATCAGGAGTTTCCACAAAGGGAAAGCTCTCTTCAAATGCTTTTATCATTGGTTCTTCTATATCTAAAGGTGGTCTTGTTATTCTGCTTCTCTCTGAATACAGCTTCACAAGCTGATGGGCTATCTTCTTTAATGAAGACTTAACCTTTTTCTTTAAGTTTCTCCAGGATGTTCCACCTATAGTATCTAAAACAATATTCCCCTGAGGTTTATATTTAAAGATTTTGTCAAAATGAAGGTAAGAAACGTATATCTTCTCATTGTTTGCATACTCTAAAATCATAAAGTCATATGTTTTTCCCTTTATCTGTCTTGTTTCTATTCCTCTAAAGATTCCAATCCCATAATCTTCATGGATTATATAATCTCCCTCTTTTAACGGTTCTATATCAAAAGATAGATACTCTTCCTCTTCAGGAAGAAAAGATATTTTCTCTTTAAGGTGTAGAGGAGACGTTATAGGAATATGCACTTTTTTGAAAAATTTAGATTCCTTCTCAGAGGCTAACTCTCTGTTTTCTCCCTGTGAGAAGAAATATATCTTTCCCTCTCCTATAGGTTCGTTGTAAACATCTACATAGCATTTATCTAATGACTTTAAATACTCTTTTATAGGAACAACATTCTCTCCTTCAGAAAAATCATTTAGAGGAAAGATATCTACTTTATCTATCTTTTTTCTTGTGTTTAGCTTTGATTTTAAAAAGATATTCTCTACTGTATCCCCAAATAGATCTATCTCAACATTTCCTAAAAATGGAATATTCACAGAAATAAAACTACCTTTTACAGAAAACTCTCCTTGATACGCTGGGTACTCTTCTCTAATGTAACCAATGTTTATTAACTTCTGTATCAACAGATCTCTGTCTATCTCACTTCCAGTCTCTAAAAAGATACAGCTTTTTTTAAATTTTTCTTTATCTCTCACAGGAATATCTAAAGCTTCTTCTGTTGTTATAAATAGAGATTTTTCTTTTTTTAGTATAGAAAGAAGAGAGATACTTCTTTTTATCTGAGCTTCAATATCAGCTTTCTCTGTATCTGAAGGTATCTCATATACAGGAATATCTTTGTTAAAGTAAGAGAGAAAAGATTTTACATTTTTTATAAACTGTTTCACTCTTTTTTTATCAGGAACAACCACAATAAAGGAACTGTTGATCTCTTTAGAAAGTCTGTATTCAGGATAACAGGAAATACTACCATAAAAATTTTTCATACAGAAAAATTTAGGAAGATTTTGAAACTTTCAACGGTTTTTTAATCACTCTTTTTACTTTTACTCTTTCATGTTTTTTGTGTTTCAGCTCAAATTTTTCTTCAGATACAAAAATATACTTAGGGACATAGTACATAAGCCCAAGAACAGATAAAAGTATGCTAACTCCTATATACTCGTTTAATCCAAAGTGGGGGGCTTTTATAATAACCTCTCTTAATATAGCTATTAAAGTAGTTTTAACTATTAGAGATGTATCTACTCTTCTTTCTTTTAGATAAACAATCATAAGTCTAAATAACTCTGTAAGGATAAAGATATATAGAAATTTAGGTATAAGATCATAAAATTTTATCTTTTTAGTAAAAAGGGCTACTGCAATGTCATTTAAAGCAAATATACTGAGAACAAATAACAGTATAGTAAGGATGAAAATTATAATATCTTCTAAAAACTCTAAACCACTACCAAGCTTCGTATGTATCTTGTGAGGTTCAAGAACAGATTTTATCCTCTCTCTCATCTTACCCGTTTCTTCTTATTAATCTTATTACTTTTAATCTCTGTCCTACAAATATCTTATTAGATTTTAGATTGTTCATTCTCTTCAGTTGTTTTACTGTTAATCCGTATCTTTTAGCAATCTTTATTAGTGATTCCCCTTCTCTAACTATATGATATACATATCTTCTATATATTTTCTTTCTCAGCAGTTTTTTTAGATACTTCACATTCATAGGGACAACTTTTGGTCTTCTAATTCTAACTTTCTTATATATGACAATCTTCTGTCCTGGATATATATACTTATTCTTGTAGAGTTTATTCCATCTTTTTATAGATTTAACTGATACTCTAAACTTTTTGGCTATGGATATTAAGCTATCTCCAGGTTTAACTCTATAGATTATACCTCTTGATGTGTATATAATATCTTCAGATAGATCTATAATTCCTTCTGTATACTCTGGATATGCTTTAATAATTGTTGGAACTTTTATTATCATTCCTGTTCTGAGTTTCTGTCTTTTCAGTTTATTAATGTTTATTAACGTTTCTTTTGTTATGCCAAACCTTTTTGCTATTCCTGATAGAGTATCACCCCTTTTAACAACATACTCTTTTAAAGCGTAGTAGTTAACAAGTGGGATTCTTTCTAAAGCACTCTTGATAGTCTCCTTATATCCTATAGGGAGGTAGATATTATATGTTCCTGGTAAAGGAGGTGTTTTTCCTTTTTTTAGATGAAGGTTCATTCTTTTAAGTTTTCTGTAAGGTAGTCCTGATATCTCTGATATAAGTTTTAGACTAACAGGTTTATTAACTTTGAGGATATCAAACGTTTGAGCGTTAAAATCAAAATGTTCCTCATTAAGAACTTCCTTAATAACTGCAACTGTTGCTAAAAAGTTTGGAACATAGTTTCTTGTTTCTTTAGAAAGGTAATTTCTTATATCCCAGAAATCTTTTCCACCGTATAATCTTATTCTTTTTATTATTGCACCTTCTCCACTATTGTAAGAGGCAATTGCAAGCATCCAGTCTTCAAATACTGAATACAGGTCTTTTAAATATTTAGCTGCAGCTATTGTTGATTTTTCAATATCGTACCTTTCATCTATCCATTTGTTTATTCTAAGACCATAAGTCCTTCCTGTAAGAGGCATAAACTGCCACAGTCCTGCAGCTCCTGCAGGAGACTTAACCCTTATATCAAAATGGCTTTCTACAATTGGAAGAAAAATAAGCTCATCAGGAACACCATACTCTTCAAATATCTCTTTTATTAGAGGTATATACTTTTTCCCTCTGTTTATATATTTTTTTAGATTTCTATAACCTTTTGTTTTTAAAATTCTAATTCTTTCTTTTATTGCTGTTTTTTCAGCAATATCCATGTTGAGAGAAAGATTTATCTTTGTCTTCAAATTTTCTATTTCCGCAATTGAATTTGAGTTATCAAGGACCACAGATACAATAATTCCTATATCTTCAGGATTTATTTCTGTGTCAAAATACATATACTCTTGTGCTTTTATATCAAACTTTATTATTAAAATAAACAAAAAGCTAAAAATAAAAGCTTTTTTTCTCAACATGGCCCTCTTTTATAACGTCTTCAGCTGCTTAATTGTGGATGTTACAGTAATATACTTATATTTATAATATCATAAATATTTAATAACGAAAAAATATACAATTTTCCCGTAAAATATTTTATGAGAACTAACAGATTTAGAGGGTTAGAATATTGTATGTAGATGAAAGATGTTTAATAATAGAAAATAAGTTTATTTCTGGTAGAACATGGCTTTTAAAGGTAAAAGCTCCAGAAATTTCTAAAAATGTTAAACCTGCTCAGTTTGTAATGGTAAGGGGAACATTAGAAAATCAATATGATCCTATGATGAGAAGGGCTTTTGCTATTGCAGATGTTGAAGAAGATGAGCTTTTAATCTATTACGATGTGTATGGAAAGGGAACAGAAGTTTTAACAAAAAGAAAAAAAGGAGAGGAGATAAATATATTAGGAGCTTTAGGAAAAAATCTCTTTCCTGAAAGCTTTGACTACTATCTCTTAGTTGGTGGTGGAATTGGATTTGCTGGACTTTCCTTACTAATGAAAGAACTAAGGAAGAAAGGTATACCCTTTAAGGCTCTATATGGTGTAAGAAGAAAAGAACAGCTATCAATGCTTCAGTGGATAAAAGATAATGGTTTTGAAGGTGATGTAATTATCTATACAGAAGATGGTAGTTATGGAGAAAAGGGATTAGTAACAAAGGATTTAGAAAAGTTAGCTACAGAGCATGAAAACACTGTTTTGGCTGTCTGTGGACCTAAAGGTATGATGAAAGCTGTATCAAATGTGGCAAAAAAGATAGGGGTTCCTGCTTATCTTTCTTTAGAAAGTAAAATGGCCTGTGGCTTTGGTATATGTATAGGCTGTGTTGTTAAGGATAAAAGAGAGAATATATATAAAAGAGTGTGTTATGAAGGTCCTGTTTTCAACGCAGAAGATATAGAGCTTTGAGGGAAAAATGGAGATAAAAACCCATAAGAAGATAAATCAATATCTGTGTGGTAAACCCCTTACAGTTAAGGATGATAGTTTTGCTACAGTTCTTTTAGAAACAACTCAGGAAATGGCTACTGATGAAAAGGGATTGGTTCATGGTGGTTTTATATTTGGAGCAGCGGACTACTGTTCCATGCTTGCTGTAAATCATCCTAATGTTGTTTTAGGTAAGGCAGAAGTTAAGTTTTTAAAACCTACAAAAGTTGGAGAAAAGATAATCTTCGAAGGAATTGTTAAAGAAAGGGAAGGAAAAAAGAGATTTGTTGAAGTTATAGGGAAAAACGAAAAGGATGACATTGTTTTTTCAGGGATATTTGTATGTTACATTCTTGAAAAACATGTATTAGATTAAGCAAGAAAAAGCAGATGTTAGATAAATAGCAAAAATAGTTTAAATTTGCATGAAAGATATAAGCTTAACGCCTGTAAAACTGTAATAGAAAGAAATGTAACAGTTATTTTAACTGATTAATATCCACTTTTTTCATCTTTTCACATTCATCGTATACAGGACAGGATGCACACCTTCCCCTCTGTATTGCCTTTCTTATCTTCCTGTATAGGAAGTAAAAAGCTGCTAAAACTATTAATAAACCTATAACATAATCTATACGAAATTCCATAACATTATTAAGGTTATTAACAATAAAATGAATTTAAAATGATATTGATTAGATTTTCTTATTAAAAAGGCTTTTTTGGTTTTCCTGAATATGACCTGACTGATTATACTGCTTCGCCTCATTTTTGAAGATAACAGAGAAAACTTCTTCAATAAACTGAAGGTTATCTAATGCAAGGCTCATATTCACCTGACTTAGTTTTTTAATCTCTTCTATCTTATCTTTATAATTTTTAATCTCTTCTGGAGATAGATTCTTAATCTGTTCAAGGAGTTTTTGTTTTTCTTCTATAACTTTTATTAACTTTTCAATATACTCCTGGGCTTCTATAGCCCGAATAATAAGATTTTTCTCTTCTTCTAACGTTTTAATTAACTGTTCTAACTTTTTTTCAACCATGGCGTCACCAAACTGTAATAATTTTTTACACTTTTGCTTATAATATAATATCTGAACAAAGAATGTAAAAATATTTTTTGAGGGAGAGTGAATCATGGATAAGAAAATAAAAGAAGATATTAGAGAAATTATTCAAAAAATAGAAAAATATAAATCTATCTTTTCCTCAATAACAGAAAAAAAGGAAGGATTTTCTATTGTCAACAAGCATATTGACAAATCAATATCTGAGAGTGAAGAAGCAACAAAAAAACTTATTGAAAATATAACATATGCTCTATCTCTGCTAGAAGAAAATAAAGATATCTTAAAAAAAAGTATCTACTCTATGGAAATGGAAAAAGTTAAGCAAAATGAAAACACCCTATCTGAAATACTAACTGAAGCTTTAACCCTTCTAGAGTTTCAGGACATATTAGCTCAAAGACTAAAAAAGATTTCAGAATTTTTAAATGATGTAGAGAAAGATATTGTAAAACTTGCTGTTGATCTAGGTTTAGAAGATAATCCTGACTCAAAAAAAGCAAAAGAGATAAAAAAGAAATTAGAAGAACTTGAATGGAAAAAGGAAGTTAACCAAGCAGATGTTGATGACATCTTAAAAGAATATGGAATGTAAAGAGGTTTTAACATGAGGATGGAATTTAGCGATGATATGAGAGAAATTCTTGAAGAATTTCTCATTGAAGCAGAGGAGATACTATCAAATCTAGATCAGGATCTAATAGAGCTAGAAAATAATCCTGATGATAAAGAACTATTAAACAAAATATTTAGAGGAATGCACACCTTAAAAGGTGGTGCAGGTTTCTTAAACCTTACAACCATAGTTGAGATTGCTCACAAGATAGAGGATATTTTCAACAAGCTTAGAAATGACGAGATGACTCTCACCCCTGAAATGATGGATGTGATCTTTGAAGGGGTAGATAAACTAAAAGAAGCAATAGAAATGTTAAAAGAAAGTGATGAAATACCTGATGAAGAAGATGTAAAAGAAGTTTTAGATAAACTTAAAGCTATATTAGAAGGATCTGAAATACCTCAATCTGTATCAGCAGATAATCCTGGAGAAAATCAAAAACAGGAAACACCAGAAGAGGAAGATTTCGAGTTTGTTGAAGGAGTGGATGAGGATATAAAAAAACTTATCCTCCAGTATAAAGGGAAAGATTTAGGAGATATTTTAGAAGAGCTTATACTTCTTCCACCAGATGAGAGACCCCCTTTAGAGGTTATTGAGAAATTAGAAAAACTGATAGTAGAAGGTAAGGATGTAAAGGATCTTATAAAACCTAAAGAAAAGAAAGAAAAACCTAAGGAAGAAAAAAAAGAAGAGAAAAAGCAGGAAGTTTTCCCACAGGTTCAACAGGAAAAACAACCTGTTAAAAAAGAGGAAAAAATAAAACCAGCTCAGAAGAAAAAAACAGAAAAGAAAGAAGAAGTTATAAGAGTAGATGTTGAAAGGGTAGAAACATTAATGAACCTTGTTGGAGAGCTTGTTTTAGATAGAAATAGAATAGTAAAACTTGCATCAAGTTTAGAAACAAGCTGTGAAGACAGTGATGTTATAGAAGAACTTATAGACTCTATAACAGGAATGAGCAGAACTGTAAGTGATCTTCAAGATGCTGTAATGAAACTTCGCATGCAACCTGTTAAGAAGATCTTCAGTAAATTCCCACGTATTGTTAGAGATTTAGCTAAAAGATTAAATAAAAAAGTTAATCTAATTTTAGAGGGAGAAGATACAGAGATAGATAGGTCTATACTTGATAAGCTTGAAGATCCTCTTATTCACCTTGTAAGGAATGCTATTGATCATGGTATAGAACCACCAGAAGAGAGAATAGCAGCAGGGAAGCCTGAGGAAGGAACAATAAAACTGTCTGCATATCAGGAAGGGGACCGAATAATTATTTCCATAGAAGATGATGGAAGAGGAATAGATGTAGAAAAAGTTAAACAAAAAGCTATTGAAAAAGGTCTTATAACTCCAGAACAAGCTGAAAATATGAGTGATAAAGAAGCTTTTGAACTTCTATTTATGCCAGGTTTTTCAACAGCTGATCAGGTAAGTGAGGTCTCAGGTCGTGGTGTTGGAATGGATGTTGTAGCATCAACAATTCACGCCCTTAGGGGAACTATTGAGGTAGAGAGTGAACCAGGAAAAGGCACAAAGTTTATCATGAAACTTCCTCTTACAGTGGCAATCATCAGAACCCTTATGGTTGGGGTAAATGAAAGAATTTTTGCTATTCCTCTATACTCTGTTGTTGAGATTGTCAAATACGACCCTTCAAATGTAAAGAAAGTTGGAAACTTTAAATCTTTTATGCTAAGAGATGAAGTATACCTTCTCTTTAGCTTAGGGGAGCTTTTTGATATAGAAGACAAACCAGAAAAAGAGTTCATTGTTATTGTGAGAGTTGGAGAGAAAAATATAGCCATCTCTGTAGATGATCTTTTTGGAGAAGAAGAGATTGTTATTAAACCACTAGGAAAACTTCTTGAAGATGTTCAGGGGATAGCAGGAGCAACAATAACTGGAGATGGAAAAGTTGTTTTAATAGTAGATACAAACTCTCTTATTAACGATAAGAAAACACAACTTGTAGGAGTTTTATGATGCCAGAAATGGAAGTCCTAGGTATAAAAGAGATCGAATCAGTAAAAACAGATGAAAAGAGATTAATAACGTTTAGGCTAAACGATGAGCTTATTGGTGTAGATATAACAACTGTTGTAAAGATAACAATGGATATTGATATAACTCCTGTTCCAAAAACAAAGGAATATATCCTTGGTGTTATGAATCTAAGGGGAAATATCATACCTGTCGTAACCCTTAAAAAGAAACTTGGTCTACCAGAAAAAGTTTTTCCAGAGAGAAATATGATCATTGTTGTGGAAACAGATTTTGGGAACATAGGTCTTTTAGTGGACAAAGTGGAGGGAGCTTTAAATGTAAACCCTGATGATATTAAACCCCCGCCAATGAACTCAATAGGCATTGATCCAGAGTTTATAGAAGGGGTTGTGATGATCACAAAAGAAGATGAAGAGAGAGAACTTTTAACAATTTTGAATATAAAAAAGATTTTTAGAGCCGATAATCTTTAGTCGGTGGAGGATTTAATGTCAAAAAAAGATTTTTTACCAAAAGTACTAGAAACAGGTGCCAACGAACTAGAGATAATAGATTTTAGGATGTATGAGCTTTTAGATGATGGTTCTATATACGAATGGGTTTTAGGAGTAAATGTTGCGAAGGTTAGAGAGGTTATTAAAAAACCAGAAAAAATCGTTAAATCTCCAGGTTCTCCACCAGAGGTTGAAGGTATTGCAAAGATAAGAGGAGAAGTTGTTCCTATCGTTAACCTTGCAAAGTGGATGAAGATTAAGGAACCAGAAAATGCAGGAAAATATGTTATTGTTATGGAATTTTTAAGGGAGATTGTTGGAGTTATTGTTCACGATGCAAAAAGAATTAGAAGGATAAAGTGGGCTGACATAAGAAAACCACCTCCTTCAATAGAAGAAAGACTTGGTGGAAAGATTGTTGGAGTTATAGAGATAGAAGATGGAAATCTTCTACTACTTCTTGATTTTGAAGGTATTCTTGATGAGCTAGGTATGATAAAAATATTTGGAATAGAAGAAGAAATAAGTGAAGAGATTGAAAGAACTGGGCGCTATAAAATTCTTATCTTAGATGATTCTCCAGTTGCAAGAAAGATAATAAGAAGGATTCTAGAGAAAGATGGACATACTGTCTATGAGGCAGCAAATGGAATAGAAGCACTGGAATTTCTAAACAAACTTTTAAATCAGGCAAAAGAAGAAGGAAAGGATATTACAGATTATATTCAATTAATTATTTCAGATATTGAGATGCCAGGAATGGATGGTCTCACTTTTACAAAAAAACTTAAAGAACATCCTATACTATCAAAACTACCAGTGATTATAAACACTTCTTTAAGTGATAAAGCAACTGTGGATAAGGCAAAGTTTGTCAACGCTGATGCCCATTTAGTTAAATTTGATGCGCCAGATTTAGTAAAACTTGTACATAAATATGCAATAAAAAAGGAGGAAGTATAGATGGCATTACCAGATCCAAATATTAAAATTCTCGTAGTAGATGATATGGCTACTATGAGAAGAATTATTAAAGGTCTTTTAAATCAGCTTGGATACAAAAATATAGAGGAAGCAGAAGATGGTAAGGTTGCTCTACAAAAACTAAAATCTGAAAAGTTTGATTTTGTAATTACAGACTGGAATATGCCAAATATGACAGGTTTAGAACTTGTTCAGGAGATAAGAAAAGACCCTGAACTTAAACATCTGCCTGTTTTAATGGTAACTGCAGAAGCAAAGAAAGAAAACGTTTTAATGGCAATAAAAGCCGGCGTAAACAACTATATAGTAAAACCTTTTACTGCAGAAGTTTTAAAAGAGAAAATGGAAAAGATCTTCTCTGCAGTAAAGAAGTAGGGAGGCATTAATTATGGGACTTTTTGGATGTAAAGATGTTTATCAACTTGTTGACCATCTGAAAAAGCAGCTAGAAGAAAAAGAAAAAGAGTTAGAAAAGGCGAAAACAGATATAGAAAATAAAGAGCTTCAGCTTATGGCTTTGGAAAAAGAGTTAGAGGATAAAGATACTATTATTGAAGATTTAAAACAGGAACTTCAACAGAAAGAAAGATTAACAAAAGAACTTCAAGAGAGTCTTTCTCAGCTTAAAAAGAAGATAAAAGAGCTAGAAGATAAAGCTTATGAAGGATGGGAACTTCTAGATTTTCTAAAAAGTGAAGGAATATTTCTTGTAGATACAGATTTCCAGCCAGGACATGATGGAAACAGATTTACTTATATAAATAGAAGAGGAAAGGAACTTCTTCTTTCCCTTGGAGATGAGATAAATAAAACTTATGGATATAACATAGACTGGTCTAATCCTATAGGAATATCTATTCATAAGTTTCATAAAGATCCAGATAGAATAAAGCAGCTTTTAAAAGATTTAAAGCCTGGGGAAATAAAGAAAAACGCAGATATTATTGTAGGTAATCATGTTATTGAATCATATAGGTTTCCAGTAGTAAATAAGGAAGGAAAGATCGTATCTTATGGTGCAGTATGGCTTGATGTAACAGATAGTAGAAATATTGATAAGATAATAAAGGAAGCAGCACCAGAAGTTGTTTTAACAATATTTGAAACATCTCTTATAAGAGCTATATCTTTCAAACTTAGAGTTAAGTTTAATTTTTTCAGAGAGGAACTTAAAGATATTCTTGAAGCTATGGATGAAATAGCTGAATCAGTAAAAACATTAACAAAATCTATAAATGAAATTAATGAAACCCAGAAAAAGATAAATGAGATAGTTTCAAGGGGAACAGAGGAGATTCAAAGAACAGCCTCAAACATTAACCATACAGAAGCTGTTATGGAGCAGCTAAATGAATCAACAAATGAGCTTAAAAGAAGAATCAGTGGTATAGAGCATATACTAGATGTGATTTTAGAGATAACTGAGCAGACAAACCTTTTAGCGTTAAATGCAGCAATAGAGGCAGCAAGAGCTGGAGAAGTAGGAAGAGGTTTTGCTGTTGTTGCTGATGAGGTTAGAAAATTAGCAGAAAAAACATCAAAAAGTGCTAACGAGATTAGAACAGTTATTAACGGTATTGTCGAAGAGATGGAAAGAACAGAATCAGAAGTTCAGAAAGCTAAAGACATTGTGAAAGAAGGTGTTGATTATGCAGTTGAGATTACATCTATATTTAAAGAGATTGAAGAGGCAGGAAAGAAAATAACATCTATGATTGAAGAACAAACTGAAAATGTTGGAGAGCAGGCGAAAACAATAGAAGAAGTAACTCAGGATGCAAAACATCTACTAGATTCTTTAGATGATATAGATAAGCTGGCTCATGAATTAGATAACACTGCAGAAAGGACATTTAAAAGCGGTATCAATGCATGGGGTCTTCTATCTAAGTTAAAGAAATCCTTAGAAATCACACTATTAACAAGAATCATAGATCATGGAACATGGATGCAAAATGTTATGAAGGTTATAGAAGGAATATCTAACTGGGAGCCAACAGATCATTTAAGCTGTGATTTAGGAAAATGGTACTACTCAAAAGGTTTAGAGGAGATCCAAAAGTATGGTCCAGAAGCTGTAAGAATATTTAGAGAGATAGAAGAACCTCACAGAAAGATACATACTGCTGGAATTGAAGCAATACAGTTAAACAAAGAAGGTAAAGCCCAGGAAGCATTTGATAAAGTAAATGAGATGATAGAAGTATCTCATAGGATTGTAGAAAAGATAATAGAACTTTATAAAGTAATAGTTGATAAGAAGTAGAAATAGAAGAAGGGAGAGTGGATTTATGAAAATAAAAACAAAACTTATAGTATCCCTTGTTGTTGAGGTACTTCTCATCTTTTTTTTAACAGAATATGTTCATATGAAGATAAAAGAGTATGAACAGCTAAATCAAAAAGCAGATATATTGAAAAGAGTAAAAGAAGATATAGTAAAAGGTGATAAAGGAATTGCTGATATTAGAATTTTAATGGAAAGAGGATTTATTCCCTCTGAAATAGATAGAGATTTAAGCATATATCTAAGTAACCCTTCTAAAAGTGAACAAAAAATATACTTGATAGAAAAGATATCCCAGCTTGCAAATATATATAATAAAAAAGCGAAATCCACCCTTGAATTTGCCTCTACCCTTGTTATCCTTATACCTCTCTTTAGCTTAATAGTAATAGGTATTGGAGCATTCACAACGTATAAAGCAATAGTTAATCCTATAAACAGAATGATATCTGCTATGCAGGAGATAAAAACAGGAAACCTCAACAAAAAACTCTCATTAAATAGAGATGATGAACTTGGAATGTTAGGAAAAGAGTTTGACAGTTTTATATCTTGGATAAAATCTGTTTTTGAAAATCTTATGGATATATCAACCCTTGTTTCAAAAGACTCTGGAATTCTTATAACAGACCTAACAAATACAAAGTATAAAAGTGATAAGCTAAAAAATGTTTCAAGTCATCTTTACTCTTCCTCAAAAGAACTGGTAAAAACTGTTGAAAATGTAAACAACCATATAAAAAATGTTCAAAGTAACGCCCTTAATGTAGAAAAAGTTGCAGAGGAAAGCTCAAATGTTATTGTGTCTTCAATAAACGATGTTCAAAAGTTAGCAGATGAAGTTGTAGCTTTAAGAAATGAGGTTGAAGTGTTAACAAAGCAGTCTGAAAAGATACAGTCTGTTGTTAATACAATTAAAAGTATTGCAGATCAGACAAATCTTTTAGCATTAAATGCAGCAATAGAGGCAGCTAGAGCTGGAGAACATGGAAAAGGATTTGTTGTTGTTGCTGATGAGGTTAGAAGTCTTGCTTCTAGAACAGTAAACTCAGCTCAGGAGATTGGGAATATTGTTAGTTCAATATCAGAAGCAATAATGAACCTTGCAAGACAGTTAGAAGAAAAAGCAAAGGAAGCTATAAATGTTAAAAACTCCATGTATAAAACAGGAAAAGCTGTAGAAGAGATAAGAACACAGATTAAAGATATAACAAATGCTATTACTGAGATAAACAAGCTATTAGGTTCACAGGAAAAAGCCTTAAAAAATGTTGAAGGACATGTAAAAACTATAAACAGAGGAATTGGATCATTTAAAGCTGTCTTTGGAGAACTTGAAAGCAGTGCTATAAATACTAGAAATGCTATTAAATCAATGGAAGACAACTTATTTAAGTTTAATATTGGTGATGGACAGATATTTGTTGAAGGGGAAGGATTATTTACAGATTGGATAGCAGCTCTTCCTAAGATGGTTGCCCAAAAAAGATTTATACCTATCTATGAAACAGAATTTTATAGATGGTTTACAACAAAACTAAAAAATGTTTTAGAGAAAAATCCTGATTTAAACGCTATATATATAGAGATAAATCAGGAGCTAGAAAAATTAAATAACCTTATGGAGTTTATTGTTAACTACAACTCTTTAGAGTGTGGAGATGAAGAGTTTGAAAACACCTTCAAGGAGCTAAAGGAGAAGGTTATAAGTATCATAAACAAGCTAAATGAGATAAAACTTTTATACAAAGGATAGGCAAGGCCCTATCCTTTTAAAAACATCTAAAAAGTATCATGCAGGCATAACCTTAACCTTTACAGATTTAAACCTGGATGTTCTTATAAAGCTATCCCCTTCATCTCCAAAGAGGAAGTTTATCTTACTTTTTGCAAAGTGAAAGGTTGTAAAAAGAGTGCCTCTTTTTATCTCTTTTACATACTTGATCTTCATTGGAGAACTTTCTCCATATTCAGATTTTAAGATAACCTTTTCTGCACCGTTTAATCTTTCTTTATCCTCATCACTAGCTAGAATAATATCTTCATCAGTTTTCGATATCAGAGAAGGACAGTTTTTTGTTTGAGCTGCATTGTTGTAGTGAAAGATGTTTCTCCCTGTTGTTAGATAAAACCCTTCTATCTCTTTTTTCTCTAACAACTCCTTTACCATTCCCCTTTTTTCCCACTGTTTGTACACAAATCTTCCATAACCATCTTTTGTTCTAAATTTCTCTTTATGGAGAATTGGAGTATCTTTTTCTTTTACAGGCCACTGAAGACCTTTTAGTCTGTTTTTTTTCAGCTTTTCATAACTAGCTCCAGAA
>JALVKE010000311.1 GCA_027028005.1 Persephonella sp.
AAAATTTTTAGAACTTGCAAGACAAGGGCTTGGAAGTAAAGCAATAAGCAAATATTTTTCTCAAGTTTTAGGATGTAAAGTTAGCCATACAACCATCCAAAAAGCCTTAAATTTATTGAAAAAAGGGACTGAAAATGGGTAATTTAAGAGGAAGCACATTTGAAAAACAAATCTCAAATGCTTTACATCGCTTAGACGCAAGAGGAACTAAAAGACACGGGACAGATAGCAGATTAACGCATAGTAACGCACTTTACACTAAAAGAGAAATGTATTTAAAAGACTTTGCAAAATTTGCTCACGAAAAAGGATTAGAGGGAAAGTTAAATACATTAATGACACAAAAAAATATTACCGAGTTTATGAACGAACGCTTAAGCGAATTAAGCCCTAAATCTGCTTTAGACTACACGAGCGGCTTTAATAGTATGTTAAGAGGATTAGAACAAACGAAAGCGCATATCCCCCAAGAAGCTCACACAATTCTAAGAGAATATACAAGCGACTATCGAACAGAATTTAACGCTATTAAGGGAAATTATGAAACAGGAAGAGCAATTGAAGATACAAATTCTCTTATAAGTAATTTACAGGAAATAAGAGAAAGTAGCAGTGTAATTGCAGAATTACAATTAGAAACAGGATTAAGAGTGTCTGAAGCTCTTGAAGTAGCAAAGAATTTTCAAGATTATTACAATCCACAAGGTTATTTAGAGGGAATTGTAGGAAAAGGCGGGCAAGAATATGATATAAAACCTATAAGTGAAGAATTAGCTTATAAACTAAATAATCTACAAGAAATGCCCTCTTACAGCAGTTATTACAACGATTTAAAAGAATTAGACCACAAACCGCATGACCTTAGAATTACTTATACA
Organism: Persephonella sp.; assembly: GCA_027028005.1. Classification (GTDB taxonomy): domain Bacteria; phylum Aquificota; class Aquificia; order Aquificales; family Hydrogenothermaceae; genus JAADDV01. The sequence continues at coordinate 879 of JALVKE010000311.1, forward strand.
GTAGAACATTACAATAAACTAAAAGAAGAAGGATACTCACATCGAGAAGCCCTTAAAATGACTTCTCAGGAGCTTAATCATTACAGAGAAGCAATAACACTTTATTATTTAGCAAGAGGCTAATGTTTTTAATTAACTAAAAAAACAATTCTTAGTTCAGGTTAACAAAGCAACAGTTATTTTCAATAACCTCGCTTATTAAGTATAGCATAATTTCTACATCCTTGTTGCAATCCCATATCACATGCTTTTTTGAATAGTTCCGCTGCTTTTACAGAACTCTGTCTTACTCCTTGACCATTATAATACAAAATCCCAAGATTATTACATCCTATAGCCTCTCCCATATCACATGCTTTTTTGTATAGTTCCGCTGCTTTTACAGAACTCTGTCTTACTCCTTGACCAATCCTATACAAAATCCCAAGATTTTTACATCCTCTAGCCTCTCCCATATCACATGCTTTTTTATATAGTTCCGCTGCTTTTACAGAACTCTGTCTTACTCCTTGACCATTAGCATACAAAACCCCAAGATTATTACATCCTATAGCCTCTCCCATATCACATGCTTTTTTATATAGTTCCTCTGCTTTTACATAACTCTGTCTTACCCCTTGACCATTATAATACAAAATCCCAAGATTATTACATCCTATAGCCTCTCCCATATCACATGCTTTTTTGAATAGTTCTGCTGCTTTTACATAACTCTGTCTTACTCCTTGACCATTCTTATACAAAACCCCAAGATTATTATATCCTATAGCCTCTCCCATATCACATGCTTTTTTGAATAGTTCCGCTGCTTTTACATAACTCTGTCTTACTCCTTGACCATTCTTATACAAAACCCCAAGATTAATACATCCTCTAGCCTCTCCCATATCACATGCTTTTTTGTATAGTTCCGCTGCTTTTATATAACTCTGTCTTACTCCTTGACCATTCTTATACAAAATCCCAAGATAAATACATCCTCTAGCCTCTCCCATATCACATGCTTTTTTGTATAGTTCCGCTGCTTTTACATAACTCTGTCTTACTCCTTGACCATTATCATACAAAACCCCAAGATTAATACATCCTCTAGCCTCTCCCATATCACATGCTTTTTTGTATAGTTCCGCTGCTTTTACAGAACTCTGTCTTACTCCTTGACCATTATCATACAAAACCCCAAGATTATAACATCCTTTAGCCTCTCCCATATCACATGCTTTTTTGTATAGTTCTGCTGCTTTTATATAGTTTCCATTTTTAGCAGCATCCATACCTTCATAAAAATAATGAACTCCTTCATTAGCAAAACTAAAAACACCCCATAAAATAAAAACTAAAACAAATAACTTTTTCATAACAACATCCTCCAACACTTTTTTGCCAAAATTATATCATTAATTAAAAATTAAATAAAATTACTTAACATAATAAACATTCTCAATAATAAGTAACTTCCAAAAA
>JALVKE010000312.1 GCA_027028005.1 Persephonella sp.
GAACTAACTGTTAAAAGAAAAAAAGATGGATTTTTAATTAAATCTGATAATTTTAAGTTTTATTTAAAAGATAAATCTTTAAAGTTTGAAGTGTTCTCCGAAAAAGTAAACTAGAGCAAAAAATATAGCTGATAAAGTTGCTATTAAAAGTATAACTTTGAAAATAAAGCTTAATATTCCACCAACAAAACGTAAAAAAGATATTATAAGTATAACCACCACAGAAAGGATGAAGTATGTTCCTGCTTCAGTGTTTAACATATCTTTTATAGGTTGTGGTGAAAAATTTTCCACGTGATGTTTTATATTTTCAACAGTATCTTTATACATTTTCTCTAGTTTTTCTTGAATTGTTTTTTCTATACTATCCATCTTTAAACCTCTATTTCTTTCCATACTCCTTTTTTAAAAAAAATCCAGAGTAAAAATCCTTTTATAAAAGTTTCAAATACCATTATTAAATATACATAAAAAATTTCTTTTGTAAAAATTGCCACAATATATGCAGGAATAATCCTAAAAAACCAAAAAGATATATTATTTATAATTAAAGTTATTTTTGTAGCTCCTGCTCCTCTTAAAGCTCCATTTAGGATAAAATCAAATGCTAATGGAGCTTGAGATATACCAACAATTTTTAAATACAGAGAGGCTTCTTCTACAGTTTTCATATCGTTACTAAACAGTGATGATATCTCTTCAGAAAATAAAACTAGTGCTATTCCAACACTTCCCATAAAGATTGAACCTATTTTTATAGTTTCTAAAACACTTTTTTCTGCATAATCTACTCTTTTTGCTCCTAAAAACTGTCCCATAAGAACCATGGCAGCTGTTGCAAATCCAAATCCTGGCATAAAGGCAAGTCCTTCTATTCTAAGACCAATCTGATATCCTGCTAACGTTACTGTTCCAAACAATGCCACTATCTTCACAAAAATTAAAAAAGAGGAGAATGAAAATATCTTTTCTACTGAGGCAGGAAGTCCTACTTTTAACGTCCTTTTTAAAAGATCAAATGAAAAGGAAGGAACAATTTTAAAATTGTCTTTCCCTTTTAAAAACAGGTATATATATATGAAAACTTCAATAACATAAGATATTGTAGTTGATATAGCTGCTCCTTCTACTTCTAGTTTTGGAAGTCCACAGTGACCAAAAATCAAACAGTAGTTAAGGAATGTATTTAAACTGTTTGTAAAAATAGCTATATAAAGAGGGGTTTTTGTATCCCCAAAAGCGCTTAATCCACTAAATAAAACACTACCTACAAAGATAAAAGGTATTGAGAAGGACAAAAAATATATGTACATTTCTCCTAGCTGAGAAACAGTTTCACTTGTCCCCATAAAAGAAAAATAAAAACTGCTATATCTGTTTAACAAAATAAAAAAGGGAATAGAGATGAAAAATGAGACTACTGCTGTGCTGAAAATGGTTTTATTTGCACTTTCTATATCTTTTGCTCCATAAAGTCTTGAAACTAAAGCACCTGTTCCTGTATAAAATAAAGATAAAAAAGCATAAATAAGTATAATAAGCTGACCACTTAATCCTACAGCAGCAACCGCTTCAGAAGATATTCTTCCTATCATTAATGTGTCTACAAGAAGTTGAATAGTATCTAATAGATTATTAAGAGCTGCTGGGATAGCCAAAGAGAGGATTTTTTTCTTTAAATTATGCATTCTTTCCTAGCAACTAGGGAGGAGATAAAACCTTTTTCCCCATTAGGTTTTGTTATTGTTTTTTCTTCATAAAAGATGATATACATATCTGAAAAACATCTAAGTAATTCATTTTTTCTTAAAAGATAATTTTTATCTTTAGGCTGATTTAAATCTTTGTTCTTATCTAATGTAAATGTTTCAAATATTAAAACACCACCGTTAATTAAAGCCTCTTTTATTTGAGGAAAGAGATTTCTATTTAGGTAGTTTATATTAAGTATTAAGGAGTACCTATTTTCTGGAATTTGGTAATAATCTAGATCTGCAAGAATAGGATTTACATTAGGTATACCTTTTAATTGATTTATAGCTACATCAGAAATATCCACTGCATCTACTTCAAAACCTAATCCTGCTAAATACTTTGTATTCCTTCCTAGACCACAGGCTATGTCTAAAGCTCTTCCTTTTGGAGCAATATGTGCAAACCTTTTAACTATTTCAGAAGGTTCTTTTAAAAGATACTCTCCTAATTGGTACTTTTTGTTCCATTTATCTCTATCTTTTTCCATTTACTTTAAAAACTCCTTGATAGCATCTTCATATTCTTGTCTAAGATTCAGTATAAGCTCTACAACTTCCCTTACAGCTCCATTTCCCCCTTCTTTTTTTGTTATATATATACATGTTTTTTTCAGTATATCTGGAGAAGAAGGGACACATACTGGAAAACCTACTCTTTTTAAAGTAGGAAGATCAACTAAATCGTCACCAATGTATAGGATATTTTCATTTTTTATGTTTTCTGTTTTTTTTAGCTCATCAAGTATAGTTAACTTATCTTTTATTCCTTGAAAAACATAATCTATGTTTAACTCTCTACTTCTTCTCTCTACAATATTACTTTCTCTACTTGTTATTATTGCTGTTTTTATATATACATTTTTTAGAAGCTTTAAACCAAGCCCATCATGAACATGAAAAGCTTTTGTTTCTTCGCCTAAAGAAGAATATACTATCTTTCCGTCTGTTAAAACACCATCTACATCCATAATAAAAAGTTTAATTTTTATAGCTTTTTCTTTCAAAGATTCCATTTGACTATACCTGTGTAAGATGTTTTAATAAAAAAGTGGTGCCTGTAAAGCACCACATAAGGCTAATAGGCTCGGTAAATACTTCTAGGAGGGTAGCAGAAGTATTATATTATAATATCTGAATATTTTCAAAATGTATAAGGAAAATCATATTTATGCCGAATTATATCTCTATAATGTTTCGGTAAATTGAAAATCAATAACTTTGAAAAAAAGGAGGTTTAGCCATGAAAAAAATTTTAAAAGCTGCAGCAGTTTTAGGAGTTTCTGCTGTTGTATTTACTAGTTGTGCTACTAAAGATTATGTAGATAATCAAATCGCTCCTATTAAAAAGAAAGTAAATACTCTTGAACAGGAAATTAATACTTTGAAAAGCTCTGTTAATGCAAACTCTCAAAAGATACAGGAACTTGAAAAAGAACATGCAGATTTAAAAGCTCAAATTAAACAGGTTGAAGATACAGCTAATGCTGCATACACTAAAGCAGCAAATAACGAGCAGGCTATTGAAGACTTAAATGCTGCTATTCAAAGACAAAGTGCAAACGTTGAAAGAGTTTTAGGAAAACATTACGCTAAATAATCAATTTAAAGGGGTTGCATACCCCTTTCTCTCTTCCTTTGTATAAAAAAGGATATCCTTATCTATATCCTTTTTTTCTTCATTTTTGAGTATTTCTTTTATATCATTATCATTTAAATAGAAAATTTCTATAAAAACTTTTTTATCAAAATATATCTTGTAATCTTTTTCTGTAATATGGACAGGTGTTCCTACCTTAACAATTTCAAAAAGTTTTTCCACATCTTTGTTATACATACGTATACAACCGTGACTAACTTTCATACCAATACCAAATTTTTTGCTTGTTCCGTGCATTAAAAAAGATGTATATCCTAATCTCATAGCTCTTGTTCCTAGTGGATTATCTGGTCCTGGTGGGACAACTTCTGGAAGATCTGGATTTTCTTCTCTTATACTTTTAGGTACCTTCCATTCAGGATTTTTCCTCTTTTCAGTTATTTTAAAATCTCCTATAGGAGATTTATTATCATCTCTTCCTATACCAACAGGTATGGTAATAACGTAAGGTTTATCAGCTATTAAAACAGGATAGTATAGTCTTTTTTCACTTAAATTTATATATATTTCTCCAAATTTATAGTTTTCTTCAGGTATAAGTCTTTTTCTTGGAATAAAAACTGCTTCACCTTTTTTTATATCATTTGGATTAAGATATTTGTTAGCTAATCTCATCTCATCATATCCCATATCAACTTTTTTTGCTATTTCAATAAGTGTTTGATTTTTTTCAGATATGTATATTTCATTTTTTCCAAATAAATTTCCCTCTATTATTCTGAAAATATTTACATTTGGTATAAACATCTCATAATCAGGATCAATAATAAAGAAATATTCATGTTTAAGAATATCTGAGTACATATTTTTTAGTTTTTTTGCTTTTAGAAACTGTTTTTTTCTTATAAAGAGGTTATTTGCTGATATGAATATCCTTATCTTTGCATCTCTAGATAGAGGTTTATTTTCTATCTCTTTAAGTAAATTTTCCATCTGTTTAACATAGGGTAGATACTTGCTTTTTATAAGTTCTCTTACTCCTAATCTATAGTAAGAGGTTGCTAATGTTTCATATATAATTTCTGTTTTTAAAGAAAAATCTTTATTTAGTTTTAAATATTCTCTTCCAGAATTGATTGCTGTTTTATAATCTTTATTTATAAGTGCATTAATAGCCTTTCTAAATACATATTGACTTTCTTCTTTATTAACTTCTTGCTGTGCTTCTTGAAGTAATTGCGATATATCATATGCATAAGTTTTAAAAAAAATCATTAATGCTGCTAAAATGTAAAACATCTTAAAAACCTTACCATAGGGATTATTAAAATTTTATGAAAAACATTATTCTTGCACTAGGGTCAAATATCGGCGATAGGAAAAAAAACTTAAAAAAGGGGATAGATATTTTAAAGAAAAATATAGATATATGCAAAATTTCAAAAATATATGTATCAAAGGCTGTTGGATATACTAGTCAACCTGAATTTTATAACATGGTTTTAAGTGGAAAAACAGATTTATCTCCCTCTGAGCTTTTATCTTTTATTAAAGATGTGGAAAAGAAAGTTGGCAGGGTTTACAGATTTCACTGGGGACCAAGGGAGATAGATATAGATATTATTTTTTATGAGAATAGAGTGATAGATACAGAAAAACTAAAAATACCTCATCCTTTTATGCACAAAAGAGATTTTGTTTTAAGACCTCTTTTAGAAATAGAACCAGAAATGAAACACCCTGTATTAAATAAAAGTATCAAAGAACTTTACACTTCTTTAGAAGAATTTTCTATCATAGATGAGATAGATTTTTAAATGGTGGCCAGGGGCGGAATCGAACCGCCGACACTACGGTTTTCAGCCGTATGCTCTACCAACTGAGCTACCTGGCCAACAAGGAATTAATAATTTATATGAACAAAAATGTTTTGTCAAGGTTTATAAGCTATAAAACATTTAAGATTTTATAAAATGCTATAATAGAACTTCTTAAAGAAAATAACAAAGAAAAAAAGGGTGGAACCTTGTGGATTTTAGGAGAACATGATGAACCTATAAGAAAAACAAGAACATCTATTTTGGAACTTGTAGGAAACACACCTTTAATAAAGTTAGAAAAATCTCTTCCAAATGATATAAAAGAAAAATCTGTTGAAATATATGCAAAGTTAGAAGGATATAATCCGGGGGGTTCTGTTAAAGATAGACCTGCGACAAGAATGATTGTTGAGGCCATTCAGTCTGGAAAGCTCACTAAAGATAAGATTATTCTTGATGCAACATCCGGAAATACAGGAATTGCCCTTGCTATGGTTGGGACTGCTCTTGGTTATAGGGTGGAGCTTGCCATGCCTGCAAATGTAAGTGAAGAAAGAAAACGTATTATAAAAGCATATGGAGCAAAAATACATTACACTGATCCACTACAAAGCACAGACGGAGCTATTTTGTTTGTAAGAGAATTAATAGAAAAACACCCTGATAGGTACTACTATATTGATCAGTATAATAACGATGCAAATTGGAGATCTCATTTTTATTCAACAGCTGTTGAAATATGGGAGCAGACAAACCATAGAATAACCCATTTTGTTGCTGGTATTGGAACTGGTGGAACAGTTATGGGAACTGGTAGAAGGCTTAAGATATTTAACCCTGATATACAGATTGTTGGTGTTCAGCCTGATAGCCCTTTTCATGGTATAGAGGGGTTAAAGTATATAGAAACTTCTATAAAACCTGGAATTTTTGATGAAAATAGATTAGATAGAACAATGTTTATAGGAACAGATATAGCATATGAAAGAGCAAGAAGCTTGGCTAGAAAAGAAGGAATCTTTGTAGGACAATCTTCAGGGGCTGCCTTTGAAGCTGCTATACAGCTAGCAAGAGAGATAAAAGAAGGAGTTATTGTTTTTGTGTGTCCTGATGGGGGAGAAAAGTATCTAACAACAGCCTTATGGGAAGATATTTAATGGCTCTATTTCCTATCTTTATATCTTTGGAAGATAAAAACATTCTTGTGGTAGGTGGGGGAAACGTTGCCTATAGAAAAATAGAAAAGCTTCTGCCTTTTAATCCAAATCTTTTTGTAGTATCAAAAGAGTTATCAAAAAAAACAGAAGATCTTTTAAAAAAACATAACATACCTTTTAAGAAAAAAGCGTTTGAGTTCTCGGATTTAGAAAATATCGACATTGTTATTATTGCTGTTGATGATATAGATCTCCAAAAAGATATTTATATGTACACAAGAGATAAAAATATTCTTGTAAATGCTGTTGATAGTCCTGATTACTGTGATTTTATTTTTCCTGCGTATATAAAGAAAGGAGATCTAGTCATTGGAATTTCAACATCAGGAAAAGTTCCTGGTCTTTCTGCAAAAATAAGGGAATTTATTGAACGTTTACTACCTGAAGATATTGAAAGTATCTTAAAAGAGCTTGAAGATTTAAGAAAATCCTTGCCAAAAGGTAAAGAACGCCAAAAAAAAATAATTGAAAAAATTCAACAAATTTTCAAAAAATAAAATCAAAAATTGTAATTTCTTATCTATATAATTCAT
>JALVKE010000313.1 GCA_027028005.1 Persephonella sp.
CAAGTTTAGATTCTATGGTAATAGGTGAACCTCAGATTGTATGTCAGTTTAAGGACTCTTTTTCTATAGCTAGGGAAAGTAAAACGGTAAGGCATATACTAACAAAACTTTTTGATAAAGCTTTAAATGTATCTAAAAAGATTAGAACGTCTACCGGTATCAGTAAAAGAGCTGTATCAATAAGTTATGCTGCTGTTGAGCTTGCAAAGAAAATATTTGGCGATCTCTCAGAAAAGAATGTTCTCCTACTTGGTGCAGGAGAGATGGCTGAACTTGCAGCAAGACATTTAGCTTCAACAGGTGTTAAACATATTTTTGTTTCAAACAGAACCTTTGAAAAAGCAGTTCAGCTTGCAGAAGAATTTGGAGGAAGTGCTATAGCTTTTAATAAACTGTATGAGTTTTTACCTGAAGCAGACATTATCATTGTTTCAACAGGTGCAAAAGAACCTATTTTAAAAAAAGAACATTTTGAAAGAATAAATAAAAAGAGACATGGAGAACCTATCTTTATCATTGATATCTCTGTTCCAAGAAATGTGTCTGAAGATGTAAATGAGATTGAAAACGTATATCTATACAATATTGATGATCTAAAATCTGTTGTTGATAAAAATCTTCAAGAGAGAAAGGTTGCAGCAGCTGCTGCAGAGATGCTTTTAGAACAGGAAGTTTCTAAATTTGAAAAGTGGTTAAATCAAAGAAAAGCAGCTCCTACAATAACTAAAGTTAGAAACTACGCAGATGAGATTATAAAGTACCAGCTTGAAAAACTATTTAGTCAGATGCCTTATCTAAATGAAAAAGAGAGGGAAAGAATTGAGCTAGCTATGAGATCTGTGATAAATAAAATTCTCCACAGACCAACAATCTACATTAAAGAAAAAGCATCATCAGAAGAGGGAGATATCTACATAAAAATGTTTGAGGAGATGTTCAACAGAAAATGGGATTACAGAAAGATGAAGGAAGAGAGCAAAAAGAAAGAGAGTTAGGTAAAAAAGTTTTTTTTATACTAACAGTTATATTCGTTGGAAGTTTTCTATTTAAAGAGATACAGGATAGATATACAAAATCAAAAATCTCATCTTTAAACTTTGGAAAATCTGAAATAAAAGACTTTCTTGTGGTAGGAAAAGGTAGAAACAGATTTATAGTTAGAGGTTTAAAGCTTATAGATGAAGGTTCTCAGATGTATATAGATCAGTTTCTACTCTCTTATATAAAAGAAGGTGATGTAATGAATATCACTTCTAAAAAAGCTATTTATTCAAAGAAAAAAAATAATCTTCTTTTAGCAGGAAATGTAAGCTTTATCAGCAAAGATATAAATATAGAAACTCCTGTAGTCTCAATAGATCTTAAGAAGAAAATAGCAGAAAACGATAATGATGTTATGATTAAAATAAAAGATTTTACAACGTATGGCAAAAATCTATTTATAGATCTTAAGAATGATATTCTACAGCTAGAGAAAGTAAAATCTATTGTTAGAGGTTCTTAGATGAAAAAAATGATCTTTTTCCTTTTATTAGTTTTTATCACATTTTCTTATGGAAAAACAAAAAAAATTATTCCAATTGTTATAGAAGCAGATCAGTTAGTATTTAAAAAGAAAGAAAATTTAGCTGTTTATAAGGGGCATGTTTCTATAAAAAGAGGTGATTTAAAGATTATGTCTGACGAGCTAGATGTCTACATTGGTAAAAAAGGAAAGCTTGAAAAAGTTATAGCAAAAGGACATGTTAGATTTTCAAAGGGAAAAAATATAGAAGGAAGTGCAGATATAGCTATCTTGAAAGAAGATAAAATACTGCTAAAAGGAAATGCTAAGATTAAACAGAATTCAAATATTATAGAGGGGGATATTATTATCTATGATCTTAAATCAGGAACTGTAGAGGTAAAAGGTAAAAAGGAAAAGGTTAGAACAATAATATTCCCTGAAAAATAAAACTTTTTAAATATTATGAGAGAAATTTACATACTTCTACTTACAATTTCTATTTTTATATCAATCTCTATTTTTGAAATTCTTTTAGTTTTAGGTCTTATATATACTTTTTATACACTGATAAAAGAGAAATATTTTTCTGGAAAACTTTCTTTGCCAATTTTTATATATGCTGCTGATACCCTTATCTCAACTTTTATTTTCAATATACAATTCTTTATAAAAAGTATAGAAGAAGGGCTTTTTCAGTTTATTTATTTTTTTAATACAAAAAATATTAATTTCCTTTGGCTTAGAAACAGTATTATAAAAGCATTTATTTTTTTCGGAATTATTCTTATTCCTGTTGCTATTTATAGATACTTACATGAAGGGAA
>JALVKE010000314.1 GCA_027028005.1 Persephonella sp.
CATATAAAGATAGAAAGTTCTGATTTGACAGAAGTAAAATTTTTGGCTACCGACTGGGGAGATATTTCAGAAAAAAGAATCTGTCCAGATATGTTTAAAAAGCAAACCAAGAAAGCCCGTGATGTTTACAGACAGCTTAAACTTACATTGGACAACCACAGAGATTATTTCAGTGCCAACGGTTTTTATGCCCTTGAGATGAAAGCACAGGAAAAGATTTTGGAAGAAACATTAGGATTAAAAAAAGAGAAAGAAAATCTTTTTCAAGATTTAAAAGTATTAGGAAAGCTAGTTTGGAAATTTAGAAAACTTCCAAAAGAAAAGTATGAGCTGTTAGTTCTAAAAATACACAAACTTTCTTCAGACTTTGGGCAAAGCTGGACTAAACCTTTAATGTGGATTACTGTATTTGGTTTGCTTTTTACGGGAATTAGATACCTACATAGAGAAAATATTCCTTACAAATTTTTACCTGAAAAAATTAAGATAGTATTTGATACTACAGCAACCATCTTAAATGAATTTACAAAGTCCCTAATTCCAATATTCTCAGATAAAAAAGAGATTGAAGGATTAGAATTTATCTCTTTTGTTTTTTCTATAATTATTGCATTTTTAACTTATCAGTTTATAGTAGCTGCTCGTAGGAAGGTTAAAAGGTAAAAATTTACAGTTAGCTAAGTTTAAAACCCATAGTTTTTCCTTTTTTAATTTTGCTTTTTAATTTTTTAGCATTCTCTTCTATCTCTTTTCCCTTAAACACTGCAGAAACAACAGCTATATTTGTGCATCCTGCACTTAGAACTTCATCTATGTTTGATAGATTTATACCACCAATGGCAACTACAGGAACTAGAGAGATCTCAATAGCTTTTTTCAGATTTTCAATTCCAGAAACTTTGGCATCTTCTTTTGTTTCTGTGGGAAAGATGCTTCCAAAACCTATGTAATCTACAGGAAGATGATTAGCCTCTTTTACCTGTTTTAGATTTTTTGTAGAAAGGCCAACTATCTTATCAAAACCAATAATCCTCCTTACAACTTCAACATCTAAATCTTCCTGTCCTACATGGACACCATCGGCGTTCACTGCTAGAGCTATATCAATCCTATCATTTATTATTAGAGGCACATTGTATCTATCACAAACCTTTTTTATCTCCTGTGCCTCTTTATACATTGTTTTGCTGTCCTTGTTTTTAGCCCTATACTGAACTACTGTAGCTCCACCTTTTATTGCCTTTTCTACAGCCTTTCCAATATCTTTTTTTATAAGATTTTCATCAGTTATCACATAAAAAGAAAGATCTAACTTTTTCATTACTCCACCTCTGCAACAGTATCTGCTACATCAACAACATCTTTTATCTTTCCTTTCACAAACTCTCCAACTTTAACTGGTTCTGTTGTTTCTATATATGTGATACCATCTATCTCATATGCGCTTCTGTATGTTCTACCTATAGGCAATGTATCCCACTCTTCTGAAAATCCGTCTACAAGTATTTCCATCTCTTTACCTATTAACTGTTTGTTCTTCTCTTCAGTGATCTTCTCCTGAATAGAGAGGAGCTCATTTTTACGTCTTATTTTTTCTTCTTGAGGCACTGAGTCTTCAAACTTTTCATAAGCAGGAGTTCCTTCCTCATGGGAGTAAGTGAAAACTCCTAACCAGTCAAACTTTGCATCTTTTACAAACTCTTTTAAAGCTTCAAAATCTTTCTCTGTTTCTGTTGGAAAACCTACAATAACAGCTGTCCTTATAGCTGCCTCAGGTATATACTTTTTTTTCCAGTTTAAGATCTCTTCTATTCTCCTTTTTCTGTAACCTCTCATCATATCTTTCAAGATTTTATCCTCTGAGTGCTGAATAGGCATCTCAAAATACTTAACTACCTTCTCACTATCAGCCATTCTTTTTATAAAATCCTCGTTTACAGTTGTTGGATAAAGGTAGTAAAGTCTTATCCACTTTATACCTTCTATCTTCTCTAGCTGATCTATTAAATCCCAAAGTCTAGGTTTTCCATAAATATCTGTGCCGTAAAAACTTGTATCCTGAGAAACAATGTTTAACTCTTTTACTCCCTGATCTGCTAAACGCTTTGCCTCATCTACAATGCTTTCTATTGTTCTGCTTCTGTGTTTCCCCCTAATATTTGGAATAGCACAAAAGGCACAGGTGTGATCACATCCTTCTGAAATCTTTATATAAGCTGTGTGTTTTGGAGTTGTTAAAATTCTGTTTTGATATATAGAACCTTCTAATTTTGGTTTTAAACCTAGCTTCTCAGGAATTTTTAACTCTTCTTTCAGGTCTATAAACATATCAACTTCAGGTATCTCTTTTTCAAGCTCATTTTTATACCTTTCAACAAGACAGCCAGTAACAACAATCTTTTTATTAGGATCAATTTCTTTAAGATTTGCTACTTCAAGGATCGTGTTTATACTCTCCTCTTTTGCTGCATCTATAAAGCCACAGGTATTTATTAAAATAATATCTGCTTCATCAAGATTATTAACAAGTTTAGCCTCTGAAGCATTAAGTTTTCCAAGTAAAAGTTCAGTATCTACAAGATTTTTAGGACATCCTAAACTTATTACTCCAACATTAACACTTTTTTTCAAAATGAAACCTCTTTGATTTTGATTTTTGAAAATATATAGGATATTTTGGTTTTTTGTGTATGATTTTTATTAAAGGAAGCCCAAAGGCTTCCATTTTATCTCATCCAGTGAACTCTAACGTATTTTGAACCTTCTGGATACTGAATATTTAAATTTCCTTTATATGCTCTGTGAACAGCTTCTCCTATAGCTCTTGCAAGATGTTCATATGTTGTAGTGACAACAATTCTATCCCCTTCATCTTTAATCTCTATTATCCTTTCTAAAGGTCTATACTCCATCTCCCTTTCTTCAGTGTTTCTAATGATGTTCATAATTTCATCTTTATGTTTTTGCATAAACTCCCCTTCTAGTACAACAACTCCACCTTCATACTTGTCCTCTATTCTTCTGCATGCTGGACATATCATCTTTTCTGCGTTAGCTGGAGGTGGTTCCATCCACTTAAAAATTCCATCATGAAAGACCACACCACATCTTTCACAGATAGAAGGATCATGATACTTTTCTTTTGTGAAATACGGATCATGTATGTATTCTTTTATAAGTCTGTCTTTTCTGTTGCTTTTTGGCATCTTCTCGCCCTCCTCTAATTTTTATCAGATTTAATTTACTCCACAGCTAATAAAATTGCCATAATTAAAGAAGAAAAATATAATAACAGTTTTTAGATTAAAAGCGGAGAAAATTATGGAAATAGTTCTTCTTATTATTCTTTTGATTCTTTACCTAGAATTTAGACCAGTAAGAAAGATATACTTAAAAGGAAAGTTTAAACCTACTGTAAAAGGCTCTGTAAAAGATCTAAAAAAATACAGGATTATATCTCATATACATACACAATTTTCTTTTGACTCTCTTGGTAAACCATCAGATATAAAGAAAGCTGTAGAAGAAAACCGTATTGATTTTGTGTTTGTAACAGACCACGATAATGAGGACTACAGATACTTTGAAGATAAAAAGATATTTGCAGGGGTAGAGGTTAATACTCCTGAAGGTAGGATGCTCTTTTTAGGAGGAAAACTTCCTGTGATATCACACCCTAATAATTTTGAGTTTGATCACTATATATGGAAAGGGGAGTTTAAAAAAGAGTATCTCTATGAGCTTATTAATATAAAAGATGCTATTGTATGGAAAAAATCCTTAAGTATTATCTATCTTTTAAAGAATATCTTCATTTATCCTTTAACTAGAAGAATACTTCATAAATGGAATGTTCTTGTTCCCCTTGAGCAGTGGGTTAATCTCTACTTTTCAAGAGCAAGAGAGCTTAAAATCATGGGCGGTCTAGACCTTCATATAAAGCTTGTTTATCAAGAACATACTCACGGTATTTTGATTCCATCTTACAGAGAAGGTTTTAAATGGCTTATTAATATAGGTTACTCAAAGGACAACGTAGAAACAAAAGAAGATGCCTTAAAGCTTTTAGAAGAGGGAAAGGTGTTCTTATCAATGAAAGATACAGAGGCAGATTTCTGGGGATTTGATGGTGAAAATGGTTATACATTCTGGGAAAAGATGCCTTTAGGAAGTTATTTAAACTGCAGGGTTAACAAGCCTAAAACTGTAAAGATTTTAAAGTGGGAAAATAATCCAATTGTTATAACAGAAGAGCACCAGTTTTCATATAAAGTTGAGGATGAGGGACTATATCATTTTGAAGTTTACGAGTATGATTTTAAAATTGGAGATAGATACATAGGTTTTAGACCATTGATCATAACAAATATGTTTGAGGTGGTAGATGGAAGAGAGAAAAGTGATACCTAATGACTGGGAACTAAAGTTTAAATGGAATGTTAAACTTTTCTATCTGATAAACTCAAAGAGAAATCATCACTTAGATAAATTTTACAGATACTTTTTTAGATTAGGTAAAAGTTATACATTACCTGTATTTTTACCATTTTTTTATATATATGGGAAATGGGATGCTATTATTCACCTAGCTATATCTCTTATACTAACAGGCATAATGATGCCTGCATTAAAGTATACATTCAGACATAAAAGACCTGTTAATCTTTTAGAAGATGTTTATCTATTAGAACCTGTTTCTCTAAAAAGCTTTCCTTCTGCAGATACAGCATATGCATTTACACTTCTTGGAGTTATTATTTTTTATGCACCTTGGTACATAGATCTGTTATTTTCTTTATATGCGCTTTTAATAGCATATGGAAGGGTATATATGGGAGCTCATTTTCCTATAGACGTTATTGTAGGTGGAATTTTAGGTATATTTTCTGGAGTTTTAGGATTAAAAATAAAAAAATTTTTAGGGCTCTAAAAAGAGCCCTTTTCTTATCTAGTTAAAAGATTTAGACTAAATGCTTTATTATCATAAAGATCTATTGAGTAGTTGTCCCAGAATACACACGTCCCACCAGCTATAAATTTACCATTGCTGTTAGGATCTACATACTCAGCAAAAAATAAAGCTTCTTCTTCTAATTTTGATTCAGCTGTATCTTCACCATGAACAAGGTATCTAACTTCTGGTCTTCTAGTTATGAGAGTATCAGTACAAGCCAACATGAGTTTGTTAATATTATCTGGAAGATTATAAAGATCCGTTGTTACAATGAAAAGATTATCCTTGTCATAGTTGTTGATGTTATCAATAACTATATCTCCATTGAAATGAATGCCAAATCTCTCAGAAAGAGTATTGCAGGTATCTGCTATTTTATCCTCATTTTTGTAGTAACCAAATATACCAACTGTTTTTCCTTTTTTAACTAGCTCTTCTACAAAGTCTGCTTCATCTCCTGTAAAGGGAATTTCAGGGTAGTTAAAGATAATAGTGTCATATTCAGAGAATTTTTCAAAATCATCCACCTCATCAATCTGAATATCTGCCTCTTTTGCATACTTTTGAAGCTTTGAGAAATAGTAATGGTCAGAGATAATAAACTCTTGATGTGTCACACTCCATGCTACTTTTCTCATGGTTCCTCCTTTAAATTCTTATTTTATCTTTTAATTTATCAGGTATATGATCTTTTATCATATTTAAAAACTCATTTTCATCTATTATACGTATTCCTAAATTTTGTGCTTTTCTAAGTTTTGACCCTGGATTTTCTCCTACAACAAGAAAATCTGTTTTTCTACTTACGGAGTTTGAAGTTTTTCCTCCTAGCGCTTCCACTATTTCTTGTGCTACATCTCTAGAACAACAACTTAAAGTTCCTGTAAATACGAATGTTTTACCCTTAAGTATACCTTCTTTTTCTCCTTCTTCTTTACAGGTTCTAACTCCAAGTTCCTTAAGTTCATAAATCATTTTTACATTCTCTTCGTTATGAAAAAAGTTGTATATACTGTGAGCTACCACGTATCCAATACCTGGTATTTTCTCTAAATCTTCAATAGACCAGTCTTTTAGATCTTCTACACATTTAATATGCTCAGAAAGTATTCTTGCTGTAACCTTTCCAACGTATCTTATTGAAAGTCCCGTTATAAGTCTGTGTATAGGTCTGTTTTTTGATTCCTCAATAGCCTTTCTTAAGTTTTCTACAGATTTCTCTCCCCATCCTGGCAGTTGTTTTATCTTGTCAAAAGGTAATCTATATATATCAGGAATTCTTCTCAAAAAGCCAAGTTCATAAAATTTTTGAACAGTCCTCTTTCCTAAACCTCTTATATCCATTGCATCTTTTGATGCAAAATAAGCTATTTTTTCAACAACCTGTGCAGGACAGTTAGCATTTACGCATCTCCATACAGCTTCCCCAGGAAGTTTTACGAGAGGTGAACCACAGGAGGGACAGTTTTTTGGAAAAACAATAGGTTTTTCTTTTCCTGTTCTTGCCTCTTTTATTACCTTTACAATGTAAGGAATAACATCTCCAGCTCTCTCTATTAAAACCATATCCCCTATACGAATGTCCTTCTCCCTTATAAAGTCTTCATTTATTAAAGAAACAGATGTTATTGTAACCCCTCCTATCTCCACAGGTTCAACCTTAGCAACGGGGGTTACAGCACCTGTTCTTCCAACCTGAAAAACAACGTCAATTATTCTTGTTGTAGCTTGTTTTGCTCTAAATTTATAAGCAATAGCCCATCTTGGATGATGTGAGGTCATTCCAAGCTTTGGATATAGAGAAATATCATTAACTTTTATGACCATACCATCTATTTCATAAGGATAACTTTCTCTTTTTTCTTCCCATTCTCTACAGTAAGCTATAACCTCATCTATATCTTTGCAAACTTTTATTTCTTTTTCTGGAATAGGTGTTCTAAAACCAAGAGAATATAACATTTTTATTGCATCATAATGATATCTTATCTTTGTACCAAGAAGATTTTCTCCTTTCTCATCTACAGCATATGTTATCTGATAAACAAAAGCCTCAAGTTTTCTTTTTGCTACCTCTTTTGGATTTTGAAGTCTCAAAGAACCAGCTGCAGCGTTTCTCGGATTTGCAAAAGGGGGAAGACCTTCCTCTAATCTCTCCTCATTGAGCTTTTTGAAAACTTCTTTGCTCATTAATACTTCACCGCGAATCTCTATCAGCTTTATTCCATAACTTTTAAAATCAGCTTTAAGAGGAATCGTTTTTATAACTTTTAAGTTTGGAGTAATATCCTCTCCAACAATACCATCTCCTCTAGTAGCACCTCTTATAAAGAGATTGTCTTCATAAACCAAAGCTATTCCTGCACCGTCAAATTTAGGTTCAACAGCATACTCTATCTGTGATAGACCTGTTAACTCTTTTACTCTTCTATCAAAATCCCTTAGGTCTTCTTCATCATAAGAGTTATCAAGAGAAAGCATAGGAGCTAAATGCCTTACTTCAGGAAACTCTTTTGTAAGTTCTGATGCTACTCTTTGTGTAGGAGAGTCAGGAGTTATAAGTTCAGGCCACTTCTTTTCTATATCTTTTAGAAGGTGAAAAAGCTTGTCATACTCATAATCAGAGATAACAGGATTTGCAAGTACATAGTATCTCCAATCGTGATACCTTATTACTTCTCTCAGTTCCTGAGCAATCTTTTCTGCTTCTTCTTTATTTTTTATATCTTCAATGGAAATTTTAAGAAGTTTTCTTGTTTTTTCTATAAGCTCTCTTTCTTTTTCTGGAGTATACATCTTTTACTCCTTTAGCTGTTTTCTTTTTATAACAACCACATATTCTGTTGAATACGGATGTATGTCTATCGATACAAATACTTTTTTAAAAAACTCTCCTTCTCTATACTCTATAGAAGATATTTTTCCAATTGGAATACCTTCTGGATAAGAACCATTTACACTAGCTGTTTCTACAATATCACCTATTCTTATATCCTGTTCAGGCATAACTAATTTTAATATGCCTCTATTACTATCATACCCCTGATAAAAAACAATTTCTTTTGTTTTTCTTGTCCTAGCTGTAATCTTAAAATTCCTATCAGAAATAAGTAGAACCTTAGAACTTAATTTTCCTACCTCTAAAATCATACCAAATAAATTTCCGTTTGCTACAACAAGATCTCCTATTGAGATTTTATTCTTTTCTCCTGCATTTATAAAAACAATTTTAGAAAGATTATCAGGAGAATATCCTATTATTTTTGCTGATATGTATTCATATCCAGGGAAGTTTGTGGCAAAATTTGCAATTTCTCTCAATCTCTGATTTTCTAATTCTAAGAAACGAAGAGAAACTATTTCAGCTTTTAATATCTCTAATTTTTCTTTAAGTTTTCTATTTTCTTCTATTAGAAGATATTTATCTTTAATTAGCTTAGTAGCGTTTTCTATTTCTTCAGATATGCTCTCGAGACCTAAAAGAAAAGGATATATAGTATCGTATACATAACCTCTGAACTTAGGTACAAAAATATAAAAAACGATAAGAAGAGTAATAAAAAATATAAATAAAAAAGTTGCCTTCTTTTTCATTACTTAGGTTTAATCAAAAGAAACCTTTTTTATAAGCTCTATATCATCAAGAGATATTCCTATACCTTTTGCAACAGCTGTTAATGGTTCATCACAGTAATACACAGGTAGATCTGTCTCTTCCCTAAGTCTTTTATCTAAACCATAGAGAAGTGAACCACCACCGGCTAGAACAATTCCTCTTTCAACTATATCAGCTGCTAGCTCTGGTGGAGTTTTTTCTAATGCTGTTCTAACAGCATTAACGATGTTAGAAACAACATCTTCAAGAGCTTCTCTTATCTCTCCTCCTTTTATTACAGCACTTCTAGGCATACCTGTCATATCTCTTCCTCTAATTTCCATCTCCTGATCATCTCTTTCTGTTGGATACGCAGAACCTAGTTTTACTTTTATCTTTTCTGCTGTCTGTTCTCCAATAAGGATATGATGTGCTCTTTTTAAATGCTGAATGATAGCAGAGTTCATCTCATCTCCAGCTAATCTTATTGAAGTTGATAAAACTAAACCAGAGAGAGAAATAACGGCAATCTCAGATGTTCCACCACCTATATCAACAATCATATTTCCACCAGGAAGCTGAATAGGTAAACCTGCTCCTATAGCTGCAGCCATAGGTTCAGCTATTAAAAAAACTTCCCTTGCCCCTGCCTGCTTTGCAGCGTCTATTACTGCTCTTTTTTCAACAGTGGTTATACCAGAAGGAACCCCTACTATTATTCTTGGCCTAGGTTTTAAAAGTTTTGTTATTGCTGTATCTTCGTGTACTTTTTTTATGAAATATTTAAGCATCTCCTGTGTTACATCAAAATCAGCTATAACCCCATCTTTTAAAGGTCTTACAATCTGTATATTTTCTGGAGTTTTACCTATCATTGATTTAGCATCCTTACCAACAGCTATAACCTTTTTAGTGTTTCTATCTATAGCAACAATTGATGGTTCTGAAAGAACAATTCCTCTTCCTCTTACAAATACAAGGGTATTAGCTGTTCCAAGATCTATTCCGATATCATTTGAGAATACTCCCAAGGCATAATTTAAAAGATTGCTCCCAAGCATTGGTCCTCCTAAATAAAATCATAAAGATTATTGAAAAAATATATTATAAACTATTAATAAAATTATTTTTCACAAGCGGAGGAAACACATGTTTAAAGGCTCTTTGGTAGCATTAATCACGCCATTTAAGGAAGGGAATATAGATAGAGAATCTTTAAAAAGATTAATAGATTTTCATGTAGAAAATGGAACAGATGCCATTGTTGTAGCCGGAACAACAGGAGAGTCTGCAACATTAACATTTTCTGAACATGAAGAGTTAATAAATCTTGCTGTGGAGTATGCAGATAAAAGAATTCCTATAGTGGCAGGAACAGGAGCAAATGCAACCCACGAAGCTATTGCCTTAACAAAAGCTGCTGAAAAGGCAGGAGCAGATGGTTCTCTGCAAATTGTTCCTTACTATAATAAACCTACACAAGAGGGCATATATCAACATTTTAAAGCAATTGCTGAAGAAACAAATATCCCATTAATTCTTTATAACATACCTTCTAGAACTGGAGTTGACATGTTACCTGAAACTTTCGCAAGGCTATATGCAGATTTTCCAAACGTTATTGGCATAAAAGAAGCTACAGGAAATGTTACAAGGGTTTCAGAAATAATAAGCTTGACAAATCCAGATGTTATTATTCTTTCAGGAGACGATGCCTTAACTATTCCTATGATATCTGTTGGAGCAAAAGGGGTCATATCTGTAGCAAATAATTTAATTCCTAAAGATATAGCTGAAATGTGTAGGTTAGCTTTGGAAGGAAATTTTAAAGAAGCTAGAAAAATACATGATAAATACTGGAATTTATTCAAAGTATTATTTATTGAAACGAATCCTATACCTGTTAAAACAGCAGCATACTTAATGAAACTTATTGATGATTTAGAACTTAGACTTCCTCTCTACTATATGAAACCGGAAAACGAAGAAAAACTCAAAAATGTCTTGAAAGAGTATAATCTTATATAATTCTTTTGCAATTCTGCAAAAATGATAAGCTCCTTTTTCCCAAAGGGGCTTTTTTACTTAATAACTTTTAGGTATAAAATTTGCTTATCAGAAAGATTGTTTATACCAAGGTAGGAGGTTATTTTGAAAATAGGTATTGTTGGAACAGGAAATATGGGATCTCACTATGTGAAAAAATTTGATATCCTTGGATACGATGCAGTTTTAATAGACAAGGATGAAAAACAACTAAAAAAGCATTCAGATAAATTCAAAAAATATACAGATTTAGATGAAGCCTTACAAAAAGAACAGATAGATTTTCTCTTTATAGCTACAGATCCAAGGTCTCACATTCCTTTAGCAAAAAAAGCTCTAGAAAGAGAGATTAATGTTATGGTTGAAAAACCTCCATCTATTGATCCTTCAGAACTAGAAGAAGCTATAAAACTTGCTGAGAGAAGAAATGTATTTCTTGGAGTATCTGAAATAGAACTTCGTTCTAGTAGTATTAGAAATTTGAAAAAAGAAGATAAAGTTCACGAAGTAGAAGCCTATCGTTTAAATCTTAGAAGTGGATATATAAATCCGTTTTATGATCTTGCGTGGCACGATCTCTATATTTTTAGTTATCTTTTTGGAAATGTGAAAATAAAAAAAGTAATAGAAAAAGGAAATATTTTTGAAGTATACGGTGAAACAAGTGAAAATAATTTTTTCCTTCAAGTTGCATGGAATAATCCTTATATAAGAAGAGAATGGATCCTAAAATCTGATAAAGGTAATATAACTTTAAATTTTGTTGAAGATAAAATTGAGTATCCAACAGGAGAAACATTTTTAAAAGATAATGTTGATAAACTAGAATTAATGATTAAGGAATTTATTGAAAAACCTTCCTTTGACAGTGCATATAGAGCGTTAAATATCTTAAAAGAATTTAAAAATTTTCATAAAGGAGAAGGAAATTGATACCAATTGTAAAACCAGCTTTTGGGCCGGAAGAAGAGAAAACTGTTCTAGACATTATAAGAAGTGGACAGATTACTAGAGGTAAATGGACATTAAAATTTAAAGAATCTTTTCGAGACTATATAGATACAGGTTTTTGCCACACTGTATGTAGTGGAACAGCAGCTTTATATATAGCATTAAAAGCTATAGGAATTAATTCAAAGGAAGATAAAGTTGTTGTTCCAGCAATGAGCTTTATGGCTACAATAGATGCTGTAATTCTTGCAGGTGGAACACCTATTGTATGTGATGTTGGAGAGGATTACTGTATGGATGTTAATTCTTTAGAAGAAGCTATAAAAAAATATGATCCGAAAGTTGTTATACCTGTTCATCTGTTTGGCCAGCCTGCAGACATGGATCCAATTAAAGAATTATGCAAAGAAAAAAATATCATTATTTTAGAAGATGCCGCCCAATCTCACGGTGCAGAATATAAAGGTGTAAAAACAGGAAAGCTTGGAGATATTTCAGCTTTTAGTTTCTATGCTTCAAAAAATGTAGCTATGGGAGAAGGTGGAGCAATCCTTACAGAAGATCCTAAACTTGATGAAAAAATATCTAACTGGATTGAATTTGGAGATCATCCTGCATTGAATCTAAGAATTACAGAATTTCAAGCAGGAATAGGTTACTGGCAACTTCAAAAACTTGATGATAATAACGACAAGAGAAGAAAGATAGCTAAAATATATAACGAGGAGTTTAAGGATCTACCAGGTTTAATAATTCCAAAAGAATTTGAAGGAAGAAAGCATGTCTATCATATATACGCTTTAAGACATCCAAACAGAAATGAGATTGTTGAAAAACTTATACAGGAAGGTATAGGAGCTAGAGTATACTATGAATACACTTTACATCAGCTTAGAAATGCTGAGCATGTTGACTGCTCTTTTGCAGAAGATCTAACAAAAGAAATTTTTGCAATTCCTATATATCCTGCCCTAACGAATAAAGAAGTTGATTTTATTGTTGAAACAGTTAAAAAAGTAGTTCAAAATGTATAAATAATACTCCTTGGGGGATTTTTATGCTTGATTTAAGAACTATAGAAGGTAGATTATCCGCTGAAGGTTTACGATTTGCTATTATTGTTGGTAGATTTAACAGTTTAATAACAGAAAAGCTTTTAGATGGAGCTATTGACTGTATTATAAGGCATGGTGGTATAGAGGATAATATAACAATAATAAGGGTTCCAGGTTCTTTTGAAATACCTTTAGCTGCAAAAAAAGCAGCTAAATCAGGAAACTTTGATGCTGTTATATGTTTAGGTGCTGTAATAAGAGGAGCCACGCCTCACTTTGATTATGTAGCAAATGAAGTAACTAAAGGTATAGCTCTTGTATCTTTAGAAACTGAAATACCTGTAGCTTACGGTATTTTAACTACAGATACTATTGAACAGGCTATAGAAAGAGCAGGAACAAAAATGGGAAATAAAGGGTTTGATGCAGCTCTAACTGCCATAGAGATGGCAAATCTAATTGATGAGATTGGATAATGGGTAGATTTAGAAAAAAAGCAAGGGAAATAGCTTTTAGAACTTTATATACCTATGACCTTAAAGGTGGGGATATATTTGAGATACTAGAGGAACATATAAAAGATGTTAGAGATAAGTTATCTCCGCAAACTATTGAATATGCATATAAACTTATAAAAAATATAGAAGAGCACCTTGATGAGATAGATGAAATAATAAAAAAACATTTAAAAAACTGGCGTTTTGAACGTTTAGGTTATGTAGAAAGAGCTTTGCTTAGACTAGGAACATATGAACTTATATTTGATGACGAAGTTAAGGATAAAGGTAGAGTTTTTATAGATATACTTGATTTAACAGATTGTTACTTAAATAATCCAGATAGTGTTAAGTTTATAAATGGTGTTTTAAGTGCCATATATAAAGAGTACAAAAAAGAGAAAGAAGAAAAAGAAAGTACATCTGAAAATCAGGATAAAAAAAAGGATGAAAATATAGAGATTAATGCTTCTAAAAAAGAGGACTAAATGAGAATTGCATATATATCAGATCTTCATTCAAATTTTTTTGCAGTAGAAGCCCTAGAGAAAGACCTAAAAAATCAAGGAATAGATAAAATCAGATGTCTTGGAGATATATTAAATTTTGGCTCTAGGCCTGTAGAAACGCTGCAGTGGGTTAAAGAAAACTGTAGTATTGTTTTAAAAGGTGAACATGATGCTTTCATAGCTGGAATTGAAGGTTTTTATCTTTCAAATCCTATGGCTATAAAGGTAGCAGACTGGACATATGATTTTTTGAAAGAAGAAGATTTTTCATATATAGAAAGTCTCCCTTTAGACTATGAAGATGAAAATACTATTCTTACCCATGATGAACCTTCTGTTCCTGGAAGTATGTCTTTTATCTCTTCTGTTAAATCTGCTAGAGATACAATGACTTGTTATTCTGAAGAAAAAATATGTTTTTATGGGCATATTCATATTCCTCTTATATTTGTTAAAGACAAAGAAGGTAATGTGTTTTTAGCTCAAACAGATGAATATCAGTTAAAACCTGATGAGCAGTATTTAATATCTGTTGGTAGTGTAGGACAACCTAAAGAGAAGGATCCTCGGCTTACATATGTTATTCACGATACAGAGAAAAATAAAATTATTGTAAGACGTGTGGAGTATGATTATAACAGCGCAGCAGAGGATATTATCAAAAAAGGACTTCCAGAAATTTTTGCTAAATTATTAACAAAAGAATTTTTACATAATAAATGAGATTAGAACTTTTAAGAAAAGTTTTTCATATAGTTTCTATTCTTCTTCTACTTATACCTTTAGAGCTTTTTGGAAAATTCTCTATTACTCTAATAATGTTTTTAATGCTAAGTATATTCTTTCCTATATCCTACTTCAAAATAAAAAACACGTTAACTTACCCTTTCTGGAAGCTACTTGAATATGTAGAGAGAAAACAAAACTGGGAAACAATACCTGGAAAACAGGCTTATTCTTTAGCTGTAGGACTTTCTTTAGTATCCTTAATTTTTCCAGAAAAAGCGGTTAAAGTAGCAATTATTTCAACAGCTATATATGATGGTATTGCAACAATTGTTGGAAAGTTTATTGGTAAGCATAGAATACTTTTTACAAATAAAAGTATAGAAGGAACTGTTGCAGGGATAGTGGCAAATACATTAGCCCTTTTGTTGATTTTGCCTTTGTGGAAAGCTATTTTTATATCTATAACCGTCGCTACTGTGGAAATTTTTGCAAATAGCAGAAGATGGTATTTAGACGATAATTTTCTTATTCCTTTAGTTTCAGCTGCACTTTATTTAGTCTTAAAATAGATATAATATTAAGTTTCACAGACTAAAATTTTTTTATAGAATTATACTAAACATATTGAAAAAATTTTTCATCAAACTAAATTTATTAACAGATTTAATGAAAAAAACCTGAAGGAGGGCTGGCAATGAAATTTGAAAAGTATGTAGCAACTGGAAACGCTTTTATTAAAGAAGTAGCTCAAGAACTAACAGGAAAACCTAGAGAGGAGATTACAGAGTCAGACAAAGAAAGAGCTGCAAGAGTTACTAAAACTGTTCTTCATGCTCTTAGAAATAGATTAATGCCTGAAGAATTTTTAGACTTAATAGCTCAATTACCAATGTGTATTAAAGCTGTTGCTATTGATGGATGGAAAATAGACAAAACTCCAGAAAAAATAAAACATGTTGATGAATGGGTAGAAGAAGTTTGGAATGAAGATGGAAGGGTTGCTCCAAGGGATTTTGGAAGTAGAGAAGAAGCTAAAGAAGCTATTAAAGCTGTTTTAAGAGTAATTAAAAGACATGTATCTGAAGGTGAAATAAAAGACGTAGAAGCAGAACTTCCAGAAGAGTTAAAAGAATTTATAGAAAGTGCATAATAAAAAGCCGCCTCAGGCGGCTTTTTTTAATATACTATCTCTGTTTTACATATCTTTAATACAAAAGGACGCTATCAAGATTTCCCTAAGTTTTTTCCAACGTCTTTATACTTTCTTTTAAAGAATCAAGGAAATAGTTTAACTCCTCTTCTGAAATTACAAGAGGGGGCATTATAACCATAACATCTCCAAGGGGTCTGACCCATATACCTCTTTTTAACATCTCTTTAGCAACTTTAAATCCTGTTCTTTCTCCGTAAGGAAAAGGTTCCATCTTTTTTTTATCTTTTACAAGCTCAACACCAGCCATAAATCCGTACTGTCTAACATCTCCTACATACTTTAATTCCCAGAACTCTTTAAGTCTTTCTTCTAACAGTTTTATCTTAGGTTGAAGTTTTTTTAATGTTTGTTCTTCCTCAAACACCTCAAGATTTGCTATAGCTACATTACAGGCAATAGGATTACCTGTATATGTATGTCCGTGATAGAAATGTTTTGCTTCACCAAACTCTCCTAAAAATACGTTAAATATCTCATCAGTCACTAAGGTTGCTGCAAGGGGAAGATATCCACCAGTTATTCCCTTTCCAAGAGCCATTATATCCGGTTCTACACCCTCTTTTTCACAGGCAAACATATAACCGGTTCTTCCAAATCCAGTTGCAACTTCATCAACAATCATAAGGACATTATACTCATCACATATTCTTCTTACTTCTTTTAAATAACCTTTTGGAAATGGAAGAATTCCTGCTGCTCCCTGAACCCCAGCTTCAAGAACAAAAGCAGCTATCTCCTGATGATTTTTAAAGATAAACTCTTCTACCTCTTCAATAAGAAGTTTAGTTGTATCGTATTCTAAAGCTTTTTCTCTCCCTACTTTTTTAACTGCCTCAAGATATGGAGAAGGCATCTTGTAAACATCAAATAAAAGAGGTTTATACTTTTCATGAAAGATATTTATACCACCTACAGAGACACTTCCTATGGTATCCCCATGATATGCTTCTGAAAGGGTAACAAATTTATTTTTCCGTTTTTCCCCTTTGTTATGCCAGTAGTGATATGCAATCTTTATGGCAATTTCCATAGCTTCTGAACCATCTTCTGAATAGAAAACCTTTGTAAGTTTTGGAGGTGTTATATCAACAAGGTTTTTAGCAAAAACAATTGCAGGAACATTTGAGGCTCCAAGAGTTGTAAAATGGGCAATCTTTTGAACCTGTTCAATAACAGCCTGATTTAGTTTTGGATGGTTGTGTCCATGAACATTACACCATAGAGAAGCAACACCATCTAAATATTTATTTCCATAAATGTCATACACATAAACCCCTTCGCCCCTTTCAACAATAATATTTTCTTCTTCTCTGTAAACTTTCATCTGTGTAAAAGGATGCCAGAAATACTCTTTATCCCACTTTTCTAAATACTTCCTATTTAACATATCCCACCTTCTAATTTTGTTTTAATAAATTATAAAACTTTAAAAGGAGATTAACAGATGGTTAAAAACATTTATAAAGACATAAAAATTCCTGAAAGTGGCGAAATGTTTGAAAAGTTATTGGAAACAAAAAATGTTTTTATAGAAAGAATTGTTAGCTCTGATAAACCTGAAAATAAAGAATATATACAGGAGCAGGATGAGTGGGTTATTTTGCTGAAAGGGAAAGCAGAACTTGAAATAAAGGGAGAAAAAATATCTCTAAAGGAGGGAGATTATATATACATTCCATCAAAAACTCCTCATAGAGTATTAAAAACAGAGAAAGGAACTATTTGGCTTGCTGTTCATATATTCTAAATATTTATCTTTATGATGATAGTCATTTAAGATAAACTTAATAATAATTATTCTTAATTAAAACAACAACAAGGAGGTAAAAACATGTCAGAAATTATTTTAGTAGGTCAAGAAGTTCCTGATTTTGAAATGGAAACGTATGAACCTGAAACAGGAAAGTTTGGAACATTTTCATTAAAAAGAGCTAAAGAAGAAGGAAAGTGGACTATTTTATTCTTCTATCCAGCAGACTTTACATTTGTATGCCCAACAGAATTAGCTGATCTTGCAGAAGTTTATCCAAAATTAAAAGAACTTGGAGCAGAAGTAGTATCTGTTTCTACAGATACAAAATATGTTCATCTTGCTTGGCATAGAGATGAAAAGTTACTTGAAAACGTTAAGTATCCAATGGGTGCAGACCCAACAGGAAAAATCTCAAGAATGTTTGGAGTATATGATGAAAATACAGGACTTGCATTAAGAGGAACATTTATTATCTCTCCTGAGGGAAAGCTTGTTGGTTCTGAAGTTAACTTCTACAATGTTGGAAGAAATGCTGATGAGCTTCTAAGAAAAATGGAAGCTAATGCTTATCTTATTGGACATCCTGAGGAAGCTTGTCCAGCTAAATGGGAACCTGGAAAGAAAACACTTAAACCTTCAGAAGAACTTGTTGGTCACGTTTACGAGGCTTTAAACGAGTAACTTTTAAAAGGGCAGCTAGGGCTGCCCTTTGTTTTTTCAAAAAAATTCATATATTCTTATTTTGTTAAAAAACAATCTGGTAAAGATAAAAAAATGGAAAGTATAGGAAAAACACTTGTATTTTTAGGTCTTTTTATTACTTTTATAGGTTTTTTATTTTTATTTTTTGAAAAACTGCCCTTTGGACTTGGAAGACTTCCAGGGGATATTTATATAAAGAAAGATAATTTCGTGTTTTACTTTCCAATAACAACATCTATCCTTTTAAGTATCCTTCTTTCAGCAATCTTTATTTTACTATCAAAATTATCAAGATAAGATAAACAGACGGAAAGTAAAAATTTAAAAATCTTTTATAGTTTTAAAAGCTATATTCTGTTAGCTAGTGTTCTTCCAAATAAAGAGAAAATATTTTTAAATCATCAATATTGCAATTAAATAATATTAAAATATTATTTTCACTTAATAATAAAATTGCAGCGGTTTAAAATGAAACTTAAACTATCAGACTTTGATTACAAACTTCCAAAAGAGCTTATTGCTAAGTATCCTGTTGAGCCTAGGGATGCTTGTCGTTTAATGGTTTTAGACAGAAAAACAGAGAAAATAGAGCACAGGATTTTTAGAGATATAGAAGAATACCTTCAAGAAGGAGATTTACTTGTACTAAATGATACAAAGGTAATTCCTGCAAGGCTTCAGGGGAAAAAAGAAACAGGAGCAAAGATAGAGGTTTTCCTTCTTAGACCAATAACAGAAAATAGATGGGAAGTTTTAATAAAAAATATAAAAAGATTAAAACCTGGTCAAAAGGTTACATTTGGAAAAGATTTTTCTGCAAAGCTCATTGAGAAGTATGATGAAGGTAAAGCTCTTGTAGAGTTTGAAGGAAAAGATATAAATGATCTTATTAAAAAATATGGGCATATACCTTTACCTCCTTACATAGAAAGAGAAGATGAAGAGAAAGATAAAGATTATTATCAAACTGTTTTTGCAAGAAAAGAAGGAGCAGTTGCATCTCCAACAGCAGGGCTTCACTTCACAAAGGAACTTTTAGAGGAGCTAGAAAAAAAAGGAGTAAAGAAGGCTTTTGTTACTCTCCACGTTGGACTTGGAACATTTAGACCTATACAGACAGAAGATATAACAAAACACAAAATGCATGAAGAGTATTACCATATTCCTGA
>JALVKE010000315.1 GCA_027028005.1 Persephonella sp.
AAAAAAGGAATTTATTTAGGAGGCACATATTCGAAAGCCCCTATATCTGGTGCTTTCCCCCAGGGGTGCTTTTTCCCTTCAAAATCCGTTCTTACTTCATTTAAAGGAATTCCGTGATCTATGGCTGGACTTTTTGGACGAAGATGAAAGTTATGATTCTGTAGATTAAGAAATTGGGGCTTTAAAAATATAGAATGTGTATCCTGTGACTTTAACCAATTTTTAAGTATGTTAAGAGATTTTTTCATCCATTTAGACCGCCAGGGAGGTAATAATACTCGCTCTTTATTTGACCACCACAGATTATAATCACTTTTATGAGAAGCGAGATTTTCAGGTTTAGCGCTTTCACTCCATACCCAAAAACCTAAACCTGCTTTACCATTTTCAGTTATAATGTTGTTTAAAATGGAAATGTTTTTACTTGAAACGATTTGATCATTTTTTCTTTCTTCTTTTCTCCAATGTATTACTCTTTTACCTCCTGCAATAATAATGCCGTAGTTATCATTGGCAACAATTGTGTTGTTTAAAATTTTTACACCTAACGACTCGTAAATTAAAATGCCAACTCCTGTTTTTTCTGGCTTTAATGAGGCTTTCCAAATTTTGGTGTGACATATTACGTTATTTATTGCTAAAGTTCCTTCTAAACATGCTTCAAATTCTAAGCCAGCTATTAAATTTCCGTGGAGAAAGCAATCGATAACTTTATTGTAAGAGCATGCATAATCAAACCATATCCCTCTACCATAGTTCTTTTTAGCTATATGACCTATTATGATATTATAAGAAGGACCACCACCCACAATTTTCATCCCTCCAGCATGACAGGTTGGGCCGAAACGCCAAGAATTTTCGTTAGTAATACACCGAGCAATAAGACTATTGTGAATACTGGCAGAAATTCCACATCTTCCATTATGGTTAGCCACACACTTTATCATTTTAATGTATCGCCCGGATATTCTAAATCCGTCTAAATTATTCCATAATGCTTTACAATTTTTAATCGTAATATATTTGCCAAATACATTAAAAGCGGCTTCTTTGTGGTGATTAGCTACATACATAACGGTTATGCCCTCTATACGTAAATAACTTCCTCTTATGAATATCCCTCTCTGTCTAACTGATATCTCTACATTTTTAAGAGAAGTACCGAAAGGAACAGCTATGTAAAGTCTATTATGCTTTTCATCTACATAAAAAGTATTTAATCTCAAAAGACCCCGTGCCAGAACCTGTTTTAAAGGATTACCGTTCACAAAAACCATTTCGCACCTTTTAGCATAGGGACCGAAATCCTCCCAATCTTTAGGATAATGAGCCTCAAGGTGATAATTCCAAGAAGCAATCCATACGGGATTCCCTGGCATTTGTTTCCAGTTTTTAAAAATTTCACTTCCTTTAATAATCACTTTTCCTTCATCTCCTGGGAAAGCTTTTATAATGATAGGCTTTTTTTTTGTTCCACTTGCCTTTATGGTTACTGATTCCCTGTAAATCCCAGCTTTGATGAGAACCACATCTCCAGGATGTAAATTCCTTACTGCTTGGTTTATGGTTTTTAAGGGCAGGTTTTCTGTTCCATAATTGTGATCAGAAGCTATTGGATTATTTATATCTACAACATATATTCGGGCAAAAGAGACTAATGGAAATATCGTTGACACTACTAATATGAAGATAGCCATTAAAGGAATTACCAATCTTCCTACTACAACTTTATTCCTTTTTGTAAAAAATTGGGATAACCGATTAATATTACATGGCTTTTTTGATATCTTTAGCTCTATCTTGATTTTCATAATAAATCTCCTTCACCGTTTTAAAGTTAAGGCCTTGATAAAGTATTTTGTAATATCCTAAACTGTTAATGTCAAGAAAAACTCAACCTTAGATGTTTAAAAATCCTGCTAAAGATAAAGTTAAATATTCCGATGAATTTTATAAAAAACTTGAAAAAATTTTTTAATTCCAGTAGAAAATAAGCCATAATTGAATCATGTTTAGTCAACAGGTTAAAGTTATTAATAATTTTTTTATGCTATTAGATGCTGTTTGTATTCTAATAGCAGGTTATTTATCCTATCTTTTACGAAAATTTCTCTCCACTGGTTCCTGGAATATCGGCGTTGAGCAATTTTTACTCTCTATACTTGTTGTTATTATAGTAAATAATTTTGTTATGGGAAAAGTTGGTCTTTATAGTGATGAGAAAATATCTAATTATATTCATATTCCATTTGCTGTATTTAAAGCAATTGTAATAGATTTTATTATTCTTGGT
>JALVKE010000316.1 GCA_027028005.1 Persephonella sp.
CTTAGCAGGTATTGGTATAATCTACTTCCTTTTCTTTAGAAGAAAGAAAAAAAGCAGGTATTAAAAAATGAAATATAGAGTTATAAGAATTCACAGAATCTTCCCTGCAAACCCTAAAGCCTGTGGTTTTAAAAAATGAAAGAGTATAGGCTATAAAAGAAAAAGGGATAAAAAAATATAGACACTGTGAATTTTGTTGATATAGGTTTGTATAGAATGTTTGGTGTTCACAAAATATTCGGTATAAAAAACAATGTTTCATCTGCATTTCACACCTTATTGATAAGTTGTGAAACAGTTATAGCTTATTATTCTCATAATAAATAAAAAGGATGGTAGCATGGGCATAATCAAAAAGATATGGAATATACTCACTTCAATGGAATTTATGATTATTCTTGTTCTTATTTTTGCCTTTTCCATTGGAGCTGCAACATTTGTAGAAAATGATTTTGGAACAGAGACAGCATGGGCTTTAGTCTATGGGACAAAATGGTTTGAAATACTATGGGCGCTTTTAGCGATAAACCTTGTTGCAAACATTTTCAAATATAGAATGTGGAAGCTGAAAAAACTTCCAGCATTTATGTTTCATATATCCTTTTTATTTATTCTTTTAGGAGCAGCTTTAACAAGATACTTTGGATATGAAGGAACACTTCATATAAGAGAGCAAACAGCAAATAATGAGCTTGTTTCCTCAGATGCGTATATTCAGGTAACAGCTGAAAAAAAAGGAAAAGAGTACCATGCCGAGAAAAAGGTTTATCTATCAAAAATAGGTTTAGACAATGCCCCTATATATGCCCTTCCATTACTTGCTTTATCTGGCGGGAATAACTTTAAGATAAAGATGAACATTGATGGAAAGCCTTTAATAGTTAGATACAAAGAATACATTCCAAAAGTTGTTAAAAAAGCTGTTGAGGATCCTAACGGAAAACCTGTTATTGAGTTTATGACAATGAGTGAGGGATCTGCCCCTGATACACTTTTTTTAGAGGCAGGAAAAGCCTATGATCTTGGTTCTGTAGTTGTATCACTAAACGCAAGAGTAAAAACAGATAAGCCTTACATTCTTATAAAAGAGAAAGATGGAAAGTTTACATTTATATCAAATCACCCTGTCCAGTTTTTCAAAATGTCTGACCAGTCCTCTGGAGTTTATGAAGCGAATGATGAACACCCTTTTGAAAGAGGAAGAATGTATATCATAGGGAATACCCGTATTGTTCCTAAGACAATTCTTGCAAAAGGAAGTGTTAAGGTTGTTAAAGATAAAGGCGGTAAGTTCAAGCCAATGGTTATGGAGCAAAGCTGGTCAGCTGTGAAAGTTGAGGTTGAATACGACGGACAGAAGAAAGAAGTTTCCCTCCTTGGAGGCGGAATGAGAACAAAGGGAATTCCTGAAACTATAGATATAAACGGAACAAAAATAACCCTTGAATGGGGAGCAAAAATCATAAATCTTCCATTTTCTATATATCTAAAAGACTTTATTGTAGAAAGATATCCAGGTTCCATGCAGCCTTCTTCTTACGAAAGTAAAGTTGTTGTTTTAGACAAAAGGAACAATGTTGAAATGCCTTACAGGATATACATGAACCACACGTTAGATTATGGAGGATACAGATTCTTCCAGGCTTCCTACGACCCAGATGAAAAAGGAACAATCCTTTCTGTTAACCACGACCCAGGAAAAATACCAACGTATATTGGCTATACCCTTTTAGCTTTAGGACTTCTTTTAAACATATTTAATCCATACAGCAGATTTGGAAGGTTAGCAAGAATGAGATTTTTAGACAGTAAAACAATAACTATAGCACCTTTAATAGCACTTTTAATACACTTTTTCTCAGGAAGTGCTATAGCAGAAGAAACACAGATGCACCCTGAAATTCCTCAGATAAAAGAAGTTTTAAATGTTATTACCAAAATAGATAGAGATACAGCAGATAACTTTGGAACTCTTGTTGTTCAGACATCTGGAGGAAGGCTTGAGCCTATAGACACTCTAGCAATAGATGTTTTAAACAAGATTTCAAGAAAAAGGGAGTTTTTTGGATTAAATCACAACCAGATAATCCTTGGAATGCTTGCAAAACCAAGATACTGGCAGCTTGTCCCTATGATAAAGGTTAACCATCCTGCTATTAAAAAACTCCTGGGGATAGACCCTGATGCAAAGTATTTTGCGTTTATAAATGCCTTTGATGGAAATGGGAACTATAAACTTGCTGAAACTGTAGAGAGAGCAAGAAGAAAAAGACCTGCCCGTAGAAATCAGCTTGATAAAGAGCTTCTCAAAGTAGATGAAAGGATAAACATTGCTTACATGGTTTACACAGGGGAGCTTTTTAGAATATTTCCCCTTGAAGGTGACCCAAACCACACGTGGTATCCACCAAGATACGCTGTTGAAAAGTTTCCTGAAGAAGATGCAGAAAAAATAAGAAACCTTCTTGTTAACTTCTTTACAGGCATAGATAAGGGTATCCATACAGGAAACTGGAAAGATGCCAATACTGCTATAGAAGGGATAAGAAACTATCAAAAAACAAAAGGAGCTGATGTTTATCCTTCAGAAACGAAAATAAAGGCAGAGATCTTATATAATAGGCTAAATATCTTTGAAAGACTCATACCTGTTTATCTTCTTGCAGGTTTAGCCCTCTTACTTCTTATCTTTGCAAAACTTATTAAACCTTCTTTAAATCTTACAATACCAACAAGACTTGTTCTTGGAGTTCTTGTTTTAGGATTTTTAGCACACACATTTAACCTTGTTTTGAGGGGATATGTTTCAGGACACTACCCCTGGAGTAATGGATATGAGTCTCTCGTTTATATAGCATGGACTATCATCTTTGCAGGAATTTTATTTGCAAGACAGTCTCCTTTTGCTGTTGCGTCAACAGGTATACTTGCTGGTCTTGTTCTATTTGTGGCACATCTTAGCTGGATGGACCCTCAGATAACAAACATTGTTCCTGTTTTAAAATCTTACTGGCTTGCTATCCACGTTTCTGTAATAACGTCAAGCTATGGATTTTTAGGGCTTTCAGCACTCCTTGGTTTTATAACCCTTATTCTGTTTATAATCAGAAATCCTAAGGTTCAGGATGAAAAGCAGAGACAGATAGAACTTTCTATTCTTGAGGCAACAAGGATAAATGAGATGTCAATGATTATAGGTCTTGCCCTTATAACTGTTGGAAATTTTTTAGGTGGAGTTTGGGCTAACGAGTCTTGGGGAAGATACTGGGGATGGGATCCTAAAGAAGTATGGGCTTTAGTTACAATACTTGTTTATACAGCTGTGGTTCATATGAGATTTGTTCCTAAGATATACTCTACATACTCTTTTGCTGTAGCTTCTGTACTTGCCTACTCTTCTGTCCTAATGACATACTTTGGAGTTAACTTCTACCTTTCAGGACTTCACTCTTATGCTTCAGGAGACCCTGTTCCAATACCAACATGGGTTTACTGGGCTGTAGGAATAGTAGGAACAATAATCCTACTGGCTTATAGAAATAGAAAGATCAGAACGATATAAAAAAAAATAGAGTCCTTAAAGGACTCTATTTTTTTAATTATAAGCTGATTTTCAGCATTTAGTTTCTATAAATAGTGGATAAAGTTTTTATTTTATGCTTATCATAATATCATGTTTCTTACAAAAGATAACCATACAAGAAAGAGGTTAGGATGATTATCTGGAATAAAGAGGAAATAGACAGGAGAAGGGGAGAGTTTATAAAAAATTTTAAAAACTTTCTTGTTTTTGATATAGAAACAGTAAAAGATGTTCAGATGTTTGAAGAAATAGCAGATGAAAAAGAGAGAGAAAGAGATAAAAACGGAGAATTTCTCTCTATTCCATTTCATAAAGTTGTTGCAGTTAGTTATCTTCTTGTAAAAGATGGAAAAATAGAAAGATTTTTCTCTGTATCCTCTGATGATGAAGCTCTTGTATTAAATGAGTTCTGGGAAGGTTTTAGAAATGGTCATACACTAAACAGAAATGAAAACAATAAACTTGGAATAGAGTACTTTCCTGTTTTAATATCTGTTAATGGAAAAGATTTTGATATGCCTGTTTTAAAAGTGCGTTCTTTAATGCATATAAATAGTTTAAGTGAAAAAAGCAGATTTTATATAAGCCTGTATATGAACAAGTTTGACAAATGGGAAAAAGATTATCCTCAGTACACAAGTAGATATACAAATTTTCATATAGACATTCCAATTGATATCTTTGGAAGGAAAATGTCTTTAAAAAATCTAAGTTATATGTGTTCAATACCTGTTAAGGAAGAAGGAGATGGCTCAAAAGTAGAAGACTATTACAAAAATGGAGATTATAAAAAAATTGCTAAATACTGCGCTGAAGATGTAAAGGCAACAGCTATGCTCTTTTCTTACATAAATCATCATATATTCCAAGACCTATACCCATTTTCTTCCTTTGAAGATATAGCATTTATTGATCCTGAATTGTTGGTGTAGCATGCTTTTCTGCGGTAGTTACTCTTTTTTGAAAGATCAGCTTCTTATTGCTGTAAAAGAAGCATATCAGAAAAATCCCATATCTAAGCTTACCTTTATTGTTCATACAAATATGATGAGAAGATATCTTAAAGAATTTCTAACAGATAATCTTGAAATTATTGTTAACACCGAGTTCTACACGTTAATTGATATATCTAAAAGGTTATCTCAGATAGAACCTTTACAGGATTTTGATAAAGAGATGATCTTTAGAAAGATTTTGTATGAAAATGGTTATAAGTTAGATGGTATTCCTGCAGAATTTAACCTTTTAACACAGCAGATTAAGGAGTACGACTTATCTGTTGAAAGTATACCTTCTAATTGGGTAAGAAACATTATTTACGAATATGAAAACTTCAAAAAAAGAGAAGGATACTTTGATAGGGAAGATGTACATAAGATAGCTGTAGAAAAAGAAACAGATTTTTTTTCAGATTATATCTTTATCTTTGGAATAAAGTCTGTTCCAAAACTTCATCAGGAGCTTTTTAAAAAGCTAAAAAGATATACTGATAACCTTTATGTTTTTGCTCCTTTTCATTTTGATAGTGGTATTTACGGTAGTTACAGACATTTTTCAGAGGTTAGGGAGTTTTACGAACATTTAACAGATAGTTTTGCTAAAACGGAAGATGTTAAAGATGTAAATGTTTTAATGTCTAAAAAAATATTAAATTTCAAAGATAAAAAAAAGATAGATAACAGGAATACAAAAATAATAAAGGGAATTCATATCTACGATGAGGTAGAGAAGGTTGCCAGCATAATATCTTCTGAACTGATTGATATTCCTTTCTCAAAAATAGTTATCATTTTTCCAGATGATAGCTATAACATCATTTTAAAAGAGGTTTTAAAAGCGTATTACATACCTTTTAGATTTCAGGAAGATGAAACATTTTTAGAAAAAAATATCTATAAAAAGCTTTTAGATATTTTCAGGATAAAAACAGAGAATTTTTCAAAAGAGAGTATTATAAGAGTTCTTCCAATACTTAATATAAAGGATATATCAAAAGCATATCTGGTTATAAACCTGTCCCATAACGTTAAAAATTTTCAGGAATTAAAGAGGTATCTATTTTCTGAGCTAGAAGATAGGATAACGTCATTTCTTGAAACTATCAACTCTTTTCAAGACAAAGATACGTTAGAAAACTATATCGAGAAGACAGAAAGTCTTATCTGTTTTATAAAAGATAAAACTCTGCAGGAGTTTTTAGAAAATATAGTAAAAGAGATAAAGGGAAATCCATTTTATAAAAAGCTTTTTGAGAAAATTGAATATCAGCTTTTTTTTAGTATCATAAAAAGCTTTTTTGAAAAAGCAGCTGAAAAAATAGATAAAAATACAGAAGCAATAGAGATAATAAATCCTATATCTGCAGAGGCTAACAACTTCAAATACATATTTTTCTTAGGCTTAAACAGTGAAGTCTATCCCTCACATCTAAAAGAGATATTTTTAAGCATTCCTAATGAAAAGTATTTTGAATACCCGTACCATATTCTTATGCAGGAGATACTTACTTTCTGCTCAATATTAGATAAAGAAAAAAAAATATACCTTTCATTTTCAGAAAAAAGCTTAGAAGGAGAAAAAAATATAAAATCTCTTCTTTTACAGGAGCTAGAGAGGGTTCTTGAAAACTATAAAGAGATCTCTCCTGAAAAAGTGTATCCTCAGGAGAAAGAACTTTATAGAGATTATCCTGAATTTCTTATGGAAAAAGGAGAGTTTAAAAAGCTTTATGAGAGATTTAAAAAGGAAAAAGATTTAAAAGACTATAAGCTTGAGTTTGTCTCATTTAGTTTTCCTATCTCAGCAACGTGGTTTCAGGCATACGTCCAGTGTCCATTTATATTCTTCGTAAAATATATTCTAGAAATTCAGGAAAAAGAAAAGATTTATATAGATAGAGTATCTCCAACAGACCTAGGAACATTAATTCATAACCTTCTTTATAACTTTTACAGAGAGTTAGATGATACATATACAGAAGAACATATTAAAAGAGGTATTTATGAACTAGAAAAGAGATTTAGAGAAGAGATAGAAAAACTTATCTCCTATCTTCTTCCTTCAGCAGTGCCTTTTGAAAAACATAACGCATATCTGATCCTTGAAAGGATAAAGGATTTTATAGAGTTTGATATTGAAAGATTAAAAAAGGAAAATAAAAAAGTTCATAAAGAACTTTTAGAGAAAGAGATAAAAAATAAGCATTTTAAAGGAAGGGTAGATAGGGCAGACATTGATAGTAACGGGAATATATACATATACGATTACAAAACAGGAAAAATAAAAAATCTGGAAAAAGAAATCCTATCAAGTTATATTCAGCTTTTAGTCTACGCATCAATACTAGAGAAAAATGTAAATGAGATTGGAATATTTGCAGTTAACCATCACAGCAGAGATTTTATACATTCTCTATCAAAAGATGAGTATGAAGCTTTTATACCTTATGTGGAAAAATATTTAACGTTTTTAAAAGATAAAAACTTTCCACCTGTTGAGAATGAAAAATGTAAACACTGCACGTTAGAAAACTTCTGTCCAAAGCTAAAAATAGAGGAATAAATATGGCTAATATAAACTACATTGCCTCAGCAGGAACAGGAAAAACATACACATTAATAGAAGAGGTAAAAAAGAAAGTTGAGAATGGGACATCTCTGAAAAATATACTTATTTTGACATTCACCCAAAAAGCAGCTGAAGAGATAAAAGAGAGGCTAAGAAACAGACTTTTTAAAGAAGTGGAAGATAAACCTTTTCTATATAGGGAAATTTTAAATATAGAAGGGAGTAATATTGGGACGTTTCATAGTGTATTTTTAAAGATACTAAAAAAATATCCAGATATCTCAAAAATAGACAGTGGAACAGAAATAATCACATGGCAGCTAAATCTTTTTTTTGAAAAGGTATTTGAAGAATGGATAGAAGAAGATTTTGAAAAAAATGAAAAAGATTGGGAAAAGATTGCAGAGATAATAGAAAGGAACATGCTGAAAAAGACATTTGAAACACTATATCTAAACAGACTGAGACTAAAAGAGGAAGAAGAAGACGATAGTTTAGAGAAAACGTTAATTGAAAAAAAAGAAGAGCTTTTAAAGGTAGTAGATGAGTTTCAAAAAAGATATGAAAAAATCTTGAAAAAAATAGAAAAAAAGCAGTTTAGAAATAATTCCTTTAAGATAAAAAACTATCTAAAAGAGAACAACATTGTTTCTTACGAGATAAAAGACCTACCACAAAAAAGAGGATTAAAAAGCTTTATTTTTAAAGAAAGTATTCCTTCAGATATAAAAGATATATTAAAAGATGATGAGGAGTTTAGATATTTAGATGAGAAGATCCATAAGCTTACAAAAGAGGTGCAGAGGTTAACTTTTTTACTAAACTATCAGATCTTAATAAGAAAATTCTACAGTTTTTTAGATTTTTTTAAAAAAGTAAAAGAGGAAGAAGGTTATATAGATTTTAACGATATATTGGAAAAAACAAGGGAGATTTTAGAAAAAAAAGAGATATCACAAGAGTTAAAAGAAATATTTCATTTTATCTTTATTGATGAGTTTCAGGATACAGACATTTTGCAGCTTGAAATTGTAGAAAAGATATCAAAAAACAACATATATGTCTTTGGAGATCCAAAGCAGTGTATATATGAGTGGAGAGATGCAAATCTTCAGTCTTACTTCTCCTTTTTAAAAGAGAATAATTTTGAAGATAGAACATTAGATAAAAACTGGAGAAGTTTAAAAAATCTTGTTGAATTTTTCAATGAGCTTTTTACAAAACATGAACTTCTGTCTCATATAGACAAATACGGAGACAAAAAATACAGGAAACCTTTAAAAGCTGTAAGAGAGCAGGAAGGAGATATAAAGATTTTCTGCTTAAACAGAGAAAAAAACTCTTTAGAAGAAGAGGCTCTCTTTTGTATAGACCTTATCCAAAATCTCAAAAAAGAAGGATATGAATATAAAGATATAATGATCCTTTTTAGAAGAAACAACAGCATAAAAAATTTCTCAAAAATTTTGATTAAACACAATATTCCAGTTGAAACAGAAACTGTAGGAAGTTTGTTTGATGAAAAGGAGATAAAACTTATTATTCACATTTTAGAGTATATAAACAATCCTGATGAGATGTTGCTTTTTAATATTCTTATCTCACCACCTGTTAACATCCCAATTGAAGAGATATATAAAAATGGAATTGAAAATATATCCAATCCTCTAATAAAAACCATAAATGATCTAAAAGAAAATCACTATCATATGTCTTTAGAGGAGATATTAGAAAAGATTTTAGAAAACAGCTATATAGAAGCTTTGTTTACTCTAGAAAAGAAACAGTCAAAACAGAACATAAAAAAACTAAAACATATAGTTTCTCTTCTATCAAAAGAGGGATACACCATTTCAGATTTCCTAGAGT
The DNA here is from genome assembly GCA_027028005.1 of Persephonella sp. Taxonomy (GTDB): domain Bacteria; phylum Aquificota; class Aquificia; order Aquificales; family Hydrogenothermaceae; genus JAADDV01. The sequence continues at coordinate 9,020 of JALVKE010000316.1, forward strand.
ATATAAAGAATGCAGATATAAATATTCCTATGCTAGAAGAGACAAACTCAGTAAAGATAATGACAATGCATTCTGCAAAAGGTTTAGAAAGTCCAGTTGTTATAATACCTCTAATATCCTCAGAACCTTATCACACTGTATTCTCTCCAAGAGAAGTATCTATTTTCAACAACAACGTTGCTATTAATCTAAAAAAAGCTAAAAATAAACATTTTTTATATTATCAAGAGCAGATAAAGGAAAGTATTAAAAATGAGGAAGAGAGACTTTTTTACGTTGCTACAACAAGAGCAAAGGAAAGGCTCTACTTTATATCCTCAAAATGTGATTTAAAGAAAAAAAGAGATAAAAATAGCTTTAAATATATAGATTTTCTCTTAGAGATATTTCCAAAGGGAAAGTATCCAGATCTATGGAAAGATATAGAGGAGATTCAAAAGATTAACCTGGAAAATAAGAATCATGTACCTGATAGGGATATGACAGAAAAAATAAAAAAAATCAAAAAAAGGCTAGAGGAGAAGTATGAAAGTTCATTAAAGAGAGAAATTTTCACATCAGTAACAAAAACATTAGAAAAAAATCAAGAAAAAGCAGGAGAAAGTATAAAAGAGTTAGCAGTATATACAGGAATATTAGTTCATGAAGTCTTAGAGGAATTAGATTTAAAAGATTTTTCCTTAGAAAAAGCAAAGAACAAGATCAGCGAAAAAAAGGAAAAAATTCCTGAAGAGATTAGAGAAGAGGTTATAAAGGAAAGTATAAAGATCTTATCTAAATTTGAAAAATCAAAAATCCTCTCTTTTATAAAAGAAACAGATATCCTAGCAAAGGAACTTCCATTTACATTAAAAGAAAATAGCAGGTATATAGAAGGTAGAATAGACCTATTGTGTAAAAAAGGCAGTAAAATATTAATTATAGATTTTAAGACAAACAGATACAAAAGTAAGGAAGAGATAGAGAAAATTAAAAAGTTTTATGAAAATCAAAAGATATACTATGTAAAAGCTGTAAAGAAAATCTTTCCTAATAATGAGGTATCTTTTGCTTTAGCTCTTTTACAGAGCGATGATTTAGTTTTCTATTAAAAATCTGAGGTTAAAATGAGAGAGAAATTACCTTTATCTGTTGTTATTGTTGCAAAAGATGAAGAAAAAACAATAGGAAGAGCAATAGATAGTGTAAAAAATATAGCTTCTGAAATTCTTGTTATAGATTCAGGCTCAACAGATAACACAGTAAAAATTTCAGAAGAAAAGGGAGCAAAGGTAATATTCAACAAGTGGCAAGGATATCCTAAACAGGTTCAGTATGGAATAGATAAAGCTAGAAATGAATATATTCTTGTAATAGATGCTGATGAAGAGGTATCAAAGGAGTTAGAGAAATCTATTTTAGAAACATTCAATCCATATCCTGAACTTCCCTGTTATAAAGTTGCAAGAAAAACATTTTATTTAGGTAAGTTTTTAGAACATACCTGGTATCCTGAGTGGAGAATTAGACTTTTCAGAAAAGATAAAGCTCACTACCAGGGATACTTACATGAAACAGTGGTATGTAAAGGGAAAATAGGTAAACTGAAAGGAGATCTCTACCATTACTCCTTTAAAAGTCTGAAACATCAGTTTCAAAAAGCTTTTTCATATGGAGAGATAACAGCTAAAGAGATGTTTAGAAGAGGAAAAAGGGCATCTTTAAAGCATCTTATTTTTAATCCACTGTGGAGTTTTATAAAAGTCTACTTTTTACAAAAAGGTTTTTTAGATGGGAAAAGAGGTTTTATTGCAAGTTCTTATGTAGCATTCTCAACATTTATTAAGTATGCTTTTTTATATGAACTTCAGTTAAAAGAAAAATACAGAAAGGATCTTTGGAAAAGATAAACCTTAAAAACATAAAGCTAATTTACACCTAAAAAATTTTTCTGCTATAATATTCGGAGTTTGTGTCTACTGACAAATATTAAATGGAGGCTGTATCTTGGAAGAGCAAGGACTATACATGCATCATGTATGGATGGCTATACTGGCATTGATAGTTGTTCCTTATCTATTTAAAAAATTTGCTAAAAAGCCTTCTTTAATACCAACTCCTGCTCAAAATCTTTTTGAGATGTATATAGAGTTCACAGATAACATGGTAAAAGAGCAGATGGGAAAAGAAGGTAGGAAATTTTTCCATCTAGTTGCAGCAATAGGTTTATTTGTTTTTGTTGGTAATATAATGGGGATGATACCTGGTTTAGAGTCTTACACAGCAAATATAAACACAACACTTGGGCTTGCTCTTTTAGTATTTATTATATACAACTGGGTAGGGATTAAAAAACACGGTATTAAGTATATTAAGCATTTTATGGGTCCAATTCCTGCAGCAGCACCAGTATTCTTTATTATTGAAATTCTTTCTCACTTAAGCAGACCTGTTACTCTAGCTTTACGTCTATTTGCTAACATGACAGGTGGTGAGCTTATAACTCTTGTTTTAATTCTTCTTGTTCCTTTCCTTGTTCCATTACCAGTTATGGTAATCCACTTAATTGCTGTATTTTTACAAACATACGTATTTATGATTTTAACAACTGTTTATATAGCTGGAGCACTTGTAGAGGAAGCTCATTAAGGAGAAGAAAATGGTAAAAGTAGAAAAGATTTTAGCTTGTGTGGATTTAACACCTCTTTCTCTAAAAGCTTTAGAATGGGCTGTTGATTTATCTCAAAAATTTGAAGCTAAGCTTATTGTTTTTCATGAGCTAGAAGATGTATATACAATGCTAAAAACAAGCGCATCTTTTGGAGTTCCTGCGGCACCAGATCTAAAAGAGAAGGCTGAAGAAAATGTAAAGCAAAAGTTAAAGACATTATTAAAAGAGTTTGACAACTATGAGTTCCTTATAGAAGCAAAAGGTAAAACTATAGATAGGCTTTCTGAAGTTGTATCTGAAGTAAAACCTGATCTTGTAGTAATAACTATAGATTATGAAAGAGATATACCAAAAATAGAAACTCAAATTTTAGTAATAAAATAATAAAAGGAGGTTTTTACAGTAATGAGAAAATTCTCAACAGCTTTTGCAGTATTACTCTTAGTAGCTGGAGCAATGTCTGCAGCATTTGCTGGTGAAGGAAATGCAGATCCTATGTCTAGAGCTATATTTTACGGAGCTATGGCTATTGGTGCTGGTGTAGCTATTGGTACAGCAGCTGGTGGTGGTGCAGCAGGTCTTGGTAATGCTATTAGAGGTGTTCTTGAAGGAATGGCTAGAAATCCTAACATGGGTGGAAAACTTTTAACTACTATGTTTATTGGTATGGCTCTTATAGAAACATTTGTTCTTTATGCATTATTAATTGCAATTATATTCCTCTTTACAGGAATTTTTGACAGCAAAGCTGGATTTTAATAGAAAAATAATTAAAAATATCTATTAAAGAGCGTACATGTTTTTTTTGTGCGCTCTTTTTGCTTTTAGTAAGATCTTTAAAGGAGGAAAAAATGGCTTCAGAAGTTATAAAGAATCGTCTATCTAACAAAAAAAGAAAGAGAACATCAGGCTTCTTAGCAAGAAAAAGGACAAAAGCTGGGAGAAGAATATTAGCTAGAAGAAGAAGAAAGGGAAGAAAGAGATTAGCAGTAACGTAATAAAAACTCTTAAAGGAAAAGAGATAAAAAAAATTCTTTCCCGCTCTCCCAGCGGGATAAAAACAAAGACCTTTGTAGCTATTCTAGAAAAAAATAACTTAGGATATCCTAGATTTGCTTTCATTGTCTCAAAAAAAATTTCCAAAAGAGCAGTTGACAGGAATAGGGGAAAAAGATTGTTAAAAGAGGCTGTTCGTAAGGTATTACCTCTGTTAAAGAATGAAAGTTATGATATCATTTTAATAGCAAGAAAAAATATCCTAGGTAAAAAGCTTCAGGACATCCTTGAAGATTTCCAAATTTTATTAAAAGCACTTAGAGAAAAGAATGAGGAAAGTTCTAATAGCATTAATTAGATTTTACAAAAAATATATTTCTCCATTAAAAAAACCTAGTTGCAGATACTATCCAACCTGTTCTGATTACTCTATTCAGGCTATAGAAAAGTATGGAGTGATAAAAGGAACATTAAAAAGTATTTGGAGAATTCTTAGGTGTAATCCTTTTTCTAAAGGTGGAATAGATAACCCATAAAGGAGATTAAGGGCAATGAACGATAATCAAGATATGAACAAACGTATATTTATATTTTTTGGAGTTGTAGCTGTACTTTTAATTGTTTTTTCTATTGTTCAATCCTATATCTTTCCTTCCCAGGCAGAAAAAACGCAGCCTTCTAAAACTGTTGAACAATCTCAGATAGTTAAGAATACAGAAATAACGTCAGAAAAAAAATCTGCAGATAATACACAGGTTCAGAATCAAGGAAAAACTGTAACTCCCAAAGCACAAAATATTAGCTATGTATCATCTACTTTCAATCTTCTACTTGGAACCCAGAGGATATCCTCAGACAATCTAAAGGATACAATCAAAATAAAAACAGATTTCGGATATGTGGAAATTTCAAAAGTAGGTGGAAGGATAGTCTCCATATATGTAAATAGATTTAAAACAGACATAATTAGTAAGTTTGCAAAACAAAATAGAATATTTCCTGGTGAGATTATAACTACCAATCCTGAAATCACAGCCCTTTTATCTTTTTCTAAGTATGCTGTAAAACAAAACGGAAATCACTATACATTCACCTTAAAAAAAGGAAACATATCAATAGAGAAAGATTTTGTTGTAAACCCTGATGAAACAATCAGCTTAACTGTTAAAACAGAAGGATTAAAAAATGTAGGTCTTGCAATAATAAGTGGAATTACATTAGAAAGTCAGGGAAGATCATTTGGACACTCAGGAGCTATTATAAAGACAGATAAAGAACTGATAACATTAGAAAAAGATATAAAGCAGGAACAGATCATTAGGGGAACTATTCTATGGGCAGGAGAAGAGAATAAATACTTTCTCCAGATGGTAGCAAATAAAAATACATTTCCTGCTGTTCATGTAATTCCTGTAGGTGGAGAACATACAGTTGTCTTATCTGAAATTGCTGGAAATCTAAATGGATTTTTCTTTGGTGGTCCAAAACTTTATTCATTACTTGGAGAAATCACAGAAAAGTATAAAAAAGAATGGGGAGTAGATTTAGCTTTAAGAGAAACTATAAGTTTTGGTATATTTGGAATTTTAGGGAAACCTCTTTTCATTGTTATGCATTTTATCTACAAGTTTGTTCACAATTGGGGACTTACTATAATTATCCTTACAGTTTTACTAAGGATAATCCTTTTTCCTCTTAACCATAAAAGTTTAAAAGCTATGAAAAAGATGTCTGATCTTGCACCGGAAATCAAAAAACTGCAACAGAAATATAAAGATGATCCTCAAAAACTTCAGCAGGAGATGATGAAGCTTTATGCAGAATATGGTGCAAATCCAATGAGTGGTTGTTTACCTATTATTGTTCAGATACCAATCTTTATTGCACTTTATAATGTTCTTATGGTTACAGTAGAGCTAAAGAATGTTCCTTTCCTATGGGTTCCAGATTTAGCTGATAAAGATCCTTACTATATACTTCCTATACTTATGGGTCTTTCAATGATTGCGCAGCAGTGGATAACTCCATCTTCTGATAAGAATCAGAAGATGATTATGTATATAATGGCTGCTGTATTTACATTTATGTTTATGAACTTTCCTGCAGGACTTGTTTTATATTGGCTTACGAATAATATATTAGGCATCATACAAAGTTTCATTATAAATAAACAACTTGGAAGATACGAAAAAAAGAATGGATAAAGACACAATTGTAGCAAACGCAACACCGCTTATCCCATCCGCTGTAGGAATAGTTAGGATAAGCGGTGATAAGGCCTTAGATATTGGTAAAAAACTTTTTTCTTTGCCTGAAAAGGTTGAAGAAAGAAAGGTTTATTTTGGGAAAATAAGAGACAGACATGGTGAGATTATAGATGAAGGTCTTGTTGTATTCTTTAAAGCTCCTAGAAGTTTTACAGGTGAAGATGTTGTTGAGATATATCCCCATGGCAGCGTTCCAGTTATTAAAAAAATTATAGAAGAGGCAATATTCTTTGGGGCTAGATTTGCTGAACCTGGGGAGTTTACAAAAAGAGCATTTTTGCACGGAAAGATAGATCTAACACAGGCTGAAGCTATTGCAGAGCTTATAGAAGCAAAAACAGAGGTTGCATCAAAAGCTGCTGTTTCACTATTAGAGGGAAAACTTTCAAAAAAGATAAATGCTTTAAAAGAAGTTCTCTTAGAGCTTGTATCTCTTATTGAAGCGGAGTTAAATTTTCCTGAAGATATAGAGGAAATACCTGATAAAGAAATAAAAGAAAAGTTGGAAGCAGTTTTAAAACAGTTAAAAGATCTTTTAAAAACGTACAAAAAAGGTGAAGTTTTAAGAGAAGGAATTAAACTTGCAATAGTAGGAAGACCAAATGTTGGTAAATCTTCCCTATTTAATGCATTAATAGGTTATGAAAGAGCTATTGTATCTGAATACAAAGGAACAACAAGAGATTTTATAGAAGAGAGTTTAAGTATAAAAGGTGTTCCAGTAAAACTTCTTGATACAGCAGGAATTAGAGAAACAGAAGATAAAATTGAAAAAATTGGCATTCAAAAAGCTTTAGAGAAAGTTGAAGAGGCAGATATTGTTTTATTTGTTTTTGATGCATCAGAGGGAGTTACAGAAGAGGATTTAAAAATATATGAAAAGATAAAAGATAAAAATCCTATTATTGTTGCTAACAAAAGTGACTTAGTACTTGATAAAAAAGGAAAAAAGTATTATTTTAAGGATATACTATTTGTTAGTAGTAAAACTCAAGAAAATATAGATCTCTTAGAAGAAACTATCTTTCAAAAATTAGGTCTTTTAGAAAATAAGGAAGAAGACATTTATATTAATTTTAGACAGTACACGAAGATAAAACAGGCTGTAGAAGTTCTGGAAAATACTTTAAAAAATTTTGACTTTTACCTTAATCAAAAGGAAATTTTAATGCTAGATATTCAAGAAGCAGAAAAGTTTTTAGAAGAGATCACAGGAGAAATCACAACAGAAGATATCCTAGGAAATATTTTTACTAAATTTTGCATCGGAAAATAAAATCAGCGGAGGAGGATTTAAATCGTTATGCAATTGGCAGAGATTACATTAGATCAACTTAAAGAGATGACATTGTCACAGCTTCAGAAATTAGGTAAAGAGATAGGTTTAACAAGAACAACAGGATTAAAAAAACAGGAGTTGATAACAAAAATCCTAGAAAAAAAAGCAAAAGAAGAAGGTCATGATTTTATAAAAGGTGTTCTTGAAGTTTTACCAGAAGGTTATGGTTTTATCCGTTCAATAGAAAACAACTATGCGCCTCATTCTACTGATATATATGTTTCACCATCACAGATAAAAAAGTTTGGTCTTAGAACAGGAGATTACATAATTGGAATTGCAAGACCACCAAAAGATAATGAAAAGTATAGAGCTTTAATAAAAATAGAGGCAGTAAATACTGTTGAGCCGGAGAAGATAAAAGGAAGACCAATATTTGATAGATTAGTTCCTTTTCATCCAACAGAAAGATTTAATTTAGAGTATGACCCTTCTGATCTATCAACAAGGGTTGTAAGTCTTGTATCTCCTATAGGAAAAGGACAAAGAGGTTTGATTGTTGCTCCTCCAAAAGCAGGAAAAACAGTTCTTATACAGAGACTTGCAAAAGCTTTAATAAAAAATCATCCAGAAACCCATTTAATCATATTACTTATAGATGAGAGACCTGAAGAAGTTACAGAGATGAGAAGGATCGTTGGAGAAGGAGCTGAGGTTGTAGCTTCAACATTTGATGAACCACCAGAGAGACATATGCATGCTGCAGAACTTATTGTTGAAAGAGCAAAAAGGTTAGTGGAACTTGGACATGATGTGGTTATACTCCTTGACTCTATGACAAGACTTGCAAGAGCTTCAAACGCAATAACACCACCAACAGGTAGGGTTTTATCAGGTGGTATAGAAGCAACAGCTCTTCAAAGACCTAAAAAGTTTTTTGGAGCTGCGAGAAACATAGAGGATGGAGGAAGTTTAACAATTTTAGCTACAGCCCTTGTAGAAACAGGTTCAAGAATGGATGATGTGATATTTGAAGAGTTTAAAGGAACAGGAAATATGGAGCTATATTTAGATAGAAGGCTAATGGAAAAGAGAGTATTTCCTGCTATCAATATTCCAAAATCTGGAACAAGAAAAGAGGAACTTTTACTTGAAGATTGGGAACTTCAAAGATTGTGGATACTTAGAAAATTCCTTTCTACTATGGATGAGGTTGAGGCTATGGAATTTCTCCTTAGCAAACTTTCTAAATTTAAAACAAATGAGGAATTTCTTAAATCTATGAATACATAAAGTTTTTATATATAATATTTAAGAAAAACTACGTGCTAATTCCATCCTTTTTAAAGGGTAAGTGTATCACATTGGCGTAAACTAGACAAATTTATAATTTGAGGTGAAATGAAATGAGCTAAATATCATTTTAGCGTAAGTTTTGCGTTATAATGTAAATATTGAGGATAAATATAAAAATGATAACCAAGCTAAAGAGTTTCCTATAATAGAAAGTAGGAAGGGAGAAGGAAAACTCCCACCAAAAACCGTAGGGTCGGGACGACCTGAACTAAAGCCTGTGAAGCAGGAAGCTCCTCAACTTATTGAGGAGGGGTTCACTTCGGTATATTGAAAAATTAAAAAATGGACTAAATTGGAGGTAGAACATTGAAAAAAGGTATTCATCCTGAATTGAAATTAACACATTTTGTTTGTGGTTGTGGAAATGAGTTTGATTTACTCTCAACAAAAGGTGGGGTTGTTCACCTTGAGGTTTGTAACCAGTGCCATCCGTTTTATACAGGGAAATTAAAAATAAAACCTTTATTTTTAGAAATAAAAGGAACAGCTTCAGAAGAAAGCAAGAATGCTTAATAAGCATATTTTGGAAAAACTTGAGAATATAGATCAAAAACTTAAAAAACTAGAAGAGCTTCTATCTGATCCTGAAGTGTTAAAAGATCAGAAGAAGCTCCAGCAGATTGCTAAGGAACATAAAGAAGCAGAAAAATTATCTTCTTTACATAAAGAATACAAAAAAACTCTGCAAGGTATAAAAGAAGCTAAAGAACTTTTAAAAAGTGAAGATGAAGAGATGAAACTCCTTGCAGAGGAAGAATTAAACGAGCTCAACAAGAAAAAAGAAAAACTTGAAAAAGAGATTCAGGTTGAGATACTACCAAAAGATCCTAACGATGAAAGAAATGTTATATTAGAGATAAGACAAGGTGCTGGTGGAGAAGAAGCAGGATTATTTGCCGGTGAACTATTTAGAATGTATCAAAGATACGCAGAAAGACATGGCTGGAAAGTTGATGTACTAAGTATCCATCCAACAGATAAAGGTGGTATAAAAGAAGTTATAGCTTTAATAAAGGGAAAGGGAGCTTACTCTCGTTTAAAGTATGAAAGTGGAGTTCATAGAGTTCAAAGGGTTCCTGAAACGGAAAGTTCTGGAAGAATTCATACTTCTACAGCAACAGTAGCTGTGCTACCTGAAGCTGAAGAAGTTGATGTAGAAATAAAACCTGAAGAACTTAGGATTGAAACAATGAGAGCTTCAGGAGCAGGTGGACAGCACGTTAACACTACTGACTCAGCTGTTAGAATAACACATATACCTACAGGTATAGTTGTTTCCTGTCAGGATGAACGTTCCCAGCTTCAGAATAGAGCTAAGGCTATGCAAATACTCAGAGCTAGGTTAAAAGATTATTATGATAGATTGGAAAGAGAAAAGATTGAAAAAGAAAGACGTTCTCAGGTGGGAACTGGAGATAGAAGTGAAAAAATAAGAACGTATAACTTTCCTCAAAATAGAGTAACAGATCACAGAATTGGATATACATCTCACCGTATACACGATATTTTAGACGGTGATTTAGACGAGATAATAGATCAACTAATAGCAAAAGAGCAGGAAGAAAAGTTATTATCTTTAAAAGATAATTAATAATCCA
>JALVKE010000317.1 GCA_027028005.1 Persephonella sp.
TATCAAATGTTATTACTCCCTGTGGTGCAGGTTTCCCCAAGAAATTTTCTATTTGGTTTTTATCAAGTTTTACCCAAAATCTCGGAGTTTCAAACCTTGGATAGATATCAAGTATGTTTTCTTGTATTTTGAGTTCTTTTTTTAGATATTCTTTGTTTTTTTCTATCCATTCTTTCCATTTCTCAAAATCAGATTTAATCTGTTTTTTCAATTTTTCTGTTGCTTTTAAAACAATTTCCGGTCTATACATTATTATTCCCTCCTTTTTCTATTCGTTTTATTTTTACTTCTATTGTCTTTTTTTCTATATCTTCCCAACTCCCCACTTTTCTCTTTGCTATTATTACTACAAGAAATTTATCTCTCTGTTTGTAATAAAACTGAGGAATCTTAACAATAACTCCTTCCTTGTTAAAGGAACACTCAACAGGGTCATATAACTCATAAAAAGAGATTCCTTTAACTTTATTTTCATCTCTTTCTACATAGCATTGTAGAGAGGAGTAAAATTTTGGAGGGGATGGGAGTTCCGTCTGAATTTTTAAGACTTTCTCCTTCGGAATTGCTTCTACATATACATATTCTCTATCATTTATCTTTGTAACTAACAACAATGCAATAAGCAACCAAAAAGCCAGAATCATAAGAACTACAGATATTCTATACATCTTCCCCTCCTTTCTGTTTTAATTTCTAAATAATGCTAATTGGTTTGCTACCTCTTTCTTTAAAAAGGACTGCCTGATTTTATCTTTGGCGTTCCTCAGTATTTCTTCCTGAAATTCAGTGAGTTTTATATCTTCCTTCATATCGTCAGGTAACTTTTTACTTACTCCTTTTCTATCAGTTTTATTATGTAATCTCCTTCTATTACACTATGCTTGTAGCAGCTTATAACTTCTTTGTTCTTTTTAAACTTCAGGAAATAATCCTGCTCAAAGAACCGAACATAATAGCCCTCTTCATCTTCATAGATATACAAAACCTCTGTTTTATGGGATGGAAAAAGCAGTGTTTTTACTGAGTAAGTGAAAACTGCTAATAAAACCTCTCTTAAAACCTCTTCAGGTATCTCTTTTTTCGCTTCTACAACCTGAAACCTGTCTAATATCTTTCCTGTTATAACTGCATAAACTATATCCGGTCTAACAGAAATACTTGAAAGAATAGCAGGTAGATATATCTGATTCCTAAGAAAGTATGCAGCTTCCTTTCCTTCAAAATGCTTCCTTATAGTCTCTTCATATTCCTTTTTTATCTTCTTCTCACCGAATATCTCTTCCAGCTTCTCTAAAAACCTTAGCTTTAAATCCCATGCATACTTTAGCTGCTTCTGGGATAAAACCTCTTCATACTTAAACTCCTCTTTAGGAATGTCATACTCCACACCATCTATATATACTCTTACGTTCCTTTCCGGATTCTTCCTTGATTTGTAAAACTTCCCGTTCCAGTATCCTATAGCCTCTTTCCCTTCTATAATCGCTTTTATTCTCATCTTCCCCTCTCCTCTAACCTCATCTTTAAAACCGAAGATGGCTTAAATTCAAGCTTTAGCCCTGCTTTTGCCCTTCCGTCTTTCACTAAATCAAATCTCCCAAGATTTGGTATTGTTAACCTCTCCCCTTCTTCCATCTCTAATATCGCTTCCGGTAAAAGCTCCAATACCTTCTCTACATAGCTTACCGGTATATTCCCTTTCATCGCTATCCTCTTTACCACATCCTTCTTAGTCATTCCCTTCCCCCTCTTAACTTACTCCTACATATAAATTATATGCAATTTTATTATTTTTGCAACTTAATATTAAGTTTCAGAAATAGTAAAGTGAGTAGTGGATAGAGAGTAGTGAGGAGTGAGGAGTAGATAGTGGGATAAAATTTTGGGATAACGCTAATTGTTGATATTCAAGGATTTGCGAGGATTATCCCAGTTTATCCCAGTTTTAAAAAATCCCACTAAAAACTATACTCTTCTCTAACCATTGATACTCAAGGTTTTCCGTTATCCCACTTTTTTATACCACTTGGGATAAGTTTTGGGATAACTTTTGGGATAACGCAAATCGTTGATACTCAAGGCTTAGCCCATTTTTATCCCAAAATCCCACTTTTTTCAGTAGCTTCTATATATAGAGAACTATTTTTTTGTAATTTTCAAAAAAACGGAAAATGAAATTAACCTTTTTCAAAAATTACTGGGATAATGGGATAACTCTGTATAAATATTGATATTCCTTGTTTTCCTTTATCCCAGTTTTTATCCCACTTTTTATCCCAAAAAA
>JALVKE010000318.1 GCA_027028005.1 Persephonella sp.
CCTCATTTATAGCAGATATTAAAAGTTCCTTTAAAACTTCATAGTTTTCTTCATTTAACATACTTTTATCTATATCAAGGTCTATAACCTCTCCCATACCATTTGTTATAAGCTTTACCATTCCACCGCCAACTTCAACAACAATCTTTTCATTCCTAAGTTCTTCTTTTGCCTTTTCCATATTCTCCTGCATATTTTTTAGCTGTTTCATCATCTCGCCAAGATTTCCAAAGTTAAACATTTACTCCTCCTTATACGTGATTATTTTTCCTTTAAAAAGTTCTAAAACTTTGTCAACTGCTTCATCTCTTTTTTTCTGTTTTTTCTCTTTTTTATGCTCTATCCCTTCAACTTTTACAGGTTTAGGAAAATGTTTAGAAATTATATCAATCTTTTGTTCTATTATATCCACAAGACTTTTATCAACAAGTATCACAAATTCATTATCTGTCTCTTTTATATTAGCCTTCTTTAAAGCTGCTGAAACAATTCCTCCAGCTTCTTTTCCAGCTTTTAAGATGGCATTCTGTATGTTAAAAACAGGCTTTTTTTCTTCCTGTTTTTTTTCTGTCTTTGTTTGTATTTCCTGAGGAGATACCTCAACATTTCCCTGAAGAAGCTCTTTTATAGAAACAAGATTTTTTATGTATTTAAGCTTAAGCACTGCAAGTTCGTATATATGCTTAGGATTTGGGAAATTCTTTGCTTCAGAGAAAGCTTTTGTAAAAATATTTTGTATATATATAAGATCTTCTATATCCTCCTCTGAGAAAAATTTTCCCTTTCCTTCCAAAGAAGCATTTATAAGCTCAGAATGTATATCATCTGTAACCTGTTTCCATAAAACGTTTAGATCGTATCCATCTGCATCAAGCTTCTCTAATCCTTTTATAAGGGTTTTAATATCTTTCTCTTTAAGAAGCTGCAAAAATCTATCTACTATCTTTTGAGGTATAACTCCTAGAAGTTCCTCAGTTGATTTTACATCTACCTTTCCACCTCCATATGTGACAGCCTGATCTAGAAGACTTGCAGCGTCCCTAAGTCCTCCTGCACTAGCTTCTGCAATTAGATCAAGGGCTTTATCTTCATACTCAATTCCCTCTTTTTCTAAAATCCTTCTTAGATACTCTTTTATCTGTTTTACTGTTGGTGGTTTAAATATGAATGTCTGACATCTTGATTTAATAGTGTCAGGTATCTTGTGAAGCTCTGTTGTTGCAAGGATAAATATATTGTTAGGTGGAGGTTCTTCCAGTGTTTTCAGCAGAGCGTTAAAAGCTTCTCTAGTTAGCATATGGGCTTCATCTATTATATAAACCTTGTATCTTCCTTTTATTGGTGCGTATGTAACATTTTCCCTTAATGCTCTTATATCATCTATTCCTCTGTTAGAAGCTGCATCTATCTCGTACATATCAGGAAAAGAACCTTTGTCTATCTCCTGACAGTTTTCACATACTCCGCATGGCTCAGAGGTTATTCCCTTTTCACAGTTTAAACATTTTGTAAGAATTCTAGCTGTAGTTGTTTTTCCTAGACCCCTTGAACCTGAAAATATGTAAGCATGGGAAAATCTATCAAGCTCAATAGCGTTTTTTAGTGTTCTTACAATAGGTTCCTGACCTACAATCTCATCAAAGGTTTTAGGTCTGTATTTCCTTGCAAAAGCTTCGTAAGCCAATATAAACTCCTACTTTCAAAGGTTTTATATTATTTTAAGCAAAATTATAATTTTAACAATCACTTAGCTTTTTCATATAAGCCTTGTAAAATATTTTTAAATTATACTTTATTTTAGGAGGTTCAAAATGAGGTTAATGTTTTTAATATTATCTCTTTTAATAACATTTTCTTCTTTTGCAATGGAGAAAGAGTCGTATCTACATGGAAAGATTTTTATTTTAAAGATAAAAAAAAGTAAACCTGTAAAACTTCCATTCACAAATAACTACATATATCTACTAAAAACAGAAGATGGTGTTGCATATGTTTGGATTAGTTCAGAAAGCCCTCCAGGGGAAGTAGAAAAGATAAACAAGCTAAAACCTAATCTTTACATAGGTGATATTCTAGAAAATGCTGTTAGATATAAGATAGACTGTAAGTCAGGAAACGTTATCTCTTCAGAAGAAATAAAAGACTTTAAGGATGTAAAATGTTCTGTTGAAAAGGATATGTGTAAAGAAAAAGGCTTTTATTATGATGAAAGGTGTAACTCAAAAGTGTTTCCTATAATGGAGTTTGGAAGATACTATACAAAAAGATGGGGATTTACTGTTTCTATTATAGATAATGATGAGATTGTTATATCTTATACAACAAATAAAATAGAGAAAAAGGAAGTTCCTGTACATTAATATGGAGAAACTTTACAGTGTTAAGGCGAGAGCTTCTTTAAAAGGAAGACATCTCTCAGGTGCAGAGAGAATAGTAAGAGAAAGTGAAATAGAAAATGTTTTGGAAGAGATATATAAAAGGGTTCGCAGAAAAAATCCTGACAGTGTAAATATAAAAATTGAAAGAATAGAAGAAGAACCTCTATTGATAGAAAAAACCTTAAAGATAAAGGATCTTCATTTTTCAAACTACACAGAAGCTAATAAAAAGGCCGTTGAGATATTAAAAAGAGAAACAGGTATACCTGAACGTATACTATGGAAACGTATTGAAGAAGTTCATACAGGAGCCGCTCCAAACAAAGAAAATATGAGAGGAGCAATGATTGTAAATGAGAAGGGAGAGAGAGTTGAGCTAGACAGCTATAGAGGGATTAGAACAACAACTGTAGATTTTTTAGACAGGAGAAAAGCACTGGAAAAACTTTTAGAAAAAGGATATACAGAGAGAACCCTTGATGCTTTAGCTTTAACAAAAAAAAATCTCCTGTATCTATATATAATAGCTGAGTACTGTATATCAGATGAGCCTGATTATACTGCTGGGTATGTGTCTACAAAAAAATACTACTATAGATTTTCTCCTTTAAAAGAGTTTGGAAATCCTAAGGGAGGTAGAATCTATTTTGTCAAAAATGGAATAAATCTTCAGAAGCTCTATGACTTTTTACAAAAAAAACCTGTTCTTATAAAAGATGTTGATATTTGAAAGAAAAATGTATCTCTATATAATAGTTAAAAAAACATTAAGGTAATAAAACATTGGCAGAGTACTCAAAATTAGGATACGAAATTTTTTACAAAGTAAGACCTGTTTTTAAAAAACTTTTAAGAATAAATGTAGAAGGTTTAGAAAATATTCCCACAGATGGTGGATGTATTATTGCTTCTAATCACAGAAGTAATTTAGACCCTTTTGTATTAAACACTATATCTACTAGACCTATATTTTTTATGGCAAAAGAAGAACTTTTTAAAATACCAGTATTAGGCTGGGCAATAAGAAAAGCGGGAGCTATACCTGTTAAAAGAAACAAGAGAGATATTGGAGCACTAAAGAAAGCGTCTCAGCTTTTAAAGGAAGGATACTGTATAGGTATATTTCCTGAAGGACATAGAGCAAAGCCTAAACAGTTTAGAAAACCTCAAAGTGGTGTAGGTCTTCTTGTATCAAAAACAAAAGCTCCTGTTATACCTGTTAGGATAGAGGGAACTGATGATGTTTTTCCAGTAGGTTCCTCTTTTCCTAAGCTCTTTAAATACCCAATCTATGTAAAAGTTGGAAAGCCTATCTTTTTTTCTAATATAGAAAATAAAGATTATCAAGAGATAGCGAACTATATTATGGAAGAAATTAAAGCTCTATAAGGAGGAAAAATATGGCTAATATAAAAGTTGCAGAAAGTGCAGGATTTTGTTTTGGTGTAAAGATAGCAGTTGATGCTGCTGTAGATGCAGGAAAAAAGTTAGGTGGTGCCTATACAGATGGACCTATCATTCACAACAAGCAGGTGGTTCAATTTTTAGAGAGTTTAAATGTTAAACAGCTCTCTCCAGATCAAAAACTAAAAGAAGGGGATACAGTCCTTATCCGTTCCCACGGTGTTCCTCCAAAAGAAGAAAGAAGACTTCAGGAAGCAGGAGTAAACATAATAGACGCTACATGCCCCTTTGTTAAAAAGGTTCATGAAAAGGTAAGACAGCTAGTAAATGAAGGATACTATGTTGTTATCATTGGTGAGGAAGGACATCCAGAGGTTATAGGAATTTTGGGACATTTAGAGGAGGCAGGTGGGAAAGGTATTGTTGCTTCTAACATGGAAGAGCTTATTAGAAAGCTTCCAAGAAGAAATAAGATTGGAGTAGTTGCTCAGACAACCCAGAGTGAGGACTTCTTTAGAGAAGCTGTTGGATACATAGCTGAAAATGCAGAGGAAGTAAAAATATTTAACACAATCTGTGATGCTACATCTGTAAGACAGGAAGAGGTGAAAAAGTTAGCCCCAACTGTTGATGTCATGATTATAATCGGTGGAAAACACAGTGGAAACACAAACAGATTAGCTCAGATATCAAGAACTTTAAATCCAAATACATATCATATAGAAAAGGCAGATGAGCTTGATCCTGAATGGTTTAAAGGAGTTGAAAATATTGGTGTTTCTGCTGGAGCTTCTACTCCAGATTGGATTATAAAAGAGGTTGTAGAAAGGATAAAAGAGTTAACAGATAATCAGTAAATTTCCGAATAAAAGATGTACAAAAGGAAGGGAGAGTGAGTTTTGGATGAAAGAGTAAATATACTTGTTAAGGCATGGAGGAAAACAGTAGAGGAAGGGGTTAACCCTAAGCATCTACTCTATGTATTTTTAGGTTTTTCTATCATTGTTTTAACAATTTATATAACAGCAAAGGTTAAAGACTATCTCCATGAGAAACATAGAAAGAAACTATTCATAGATTCAGCAAAAGCTTTAGGACTAACAGAAAAAGAGGCAGAAATTCTTTGGGAGTATGCTCAGGAAGTAGAAAGAGATCCATTTCTTGTTCTTGAATTTAAAGCCCCTTTTGAAAAGGTTGTGCAGAAGTATATAGAAGAAAATCCAAACTTTGATGAACATCTTATAAAAGATATGAGGAGAAAATTAGGTTTTGACGAAGTTCCTGAAGGGCTACCCCTTATATCTACAAAAGATATAGAACTTTTCCAGACAGGAAATCTTATTGCTGGCAAAGGGAAAATATTACCTGTAGCTCTCTATGATAAAGATGAAAAGTATATGTACTGGTATCTTATAGATCAAAAACCTCCCTTCCCTTTTAAACCAGGGGATAAAGTAAAAATAAGATTTTTAAGAACAGAAGATGGTATGTATACATTTGAAGGGATTGTAGAGGATATCTTAGAGGAAGATGGAAAGTATATTGTTAAAATACCTCACACATTTAACCTTGAAAGAATTCAAAGAAGAAAAGAGATAAGAGTAAAGATATCAAAGCCAGTAGAGGTAAAGTATAAAACTAAAGATGGTCAAGAACATCATATATATACAAAACTGTGGGATATATCAACTCAAGGAGCAAAATTCTGTATTAGAAAAAAAGAAGCAAAAAAAGAAAATTTAAAAATAGGAATGGAGTTAGTTTTAAGCTTTGAGTTGGAAGGAGAAAAGATAGCAACAGAGGCAATATTAAAAAATATAACAGAAGAAAACGATAATGAATGTTATGGTGTTCAGTTTCAGAATATTGATAAAAAAGCTAGTAATATCATTCTAAAATTTATTCAAAAAGAACAGCATAGGATGTTAAGGAAGGTACATAGAAGAGAATAAAGAATATAAAAGGCGGGATGAGTGAATCATGGAAATTTCTACGATAATAGGTTTAGCTGCAGCTATTCTTCTCATTGTTGTATCTATTGCTATAGGTGGTAGTCCTTTAGCTTTTGTAAATATTCCATCTTTACTTATCACCGTTGGTGGTGGTTTTTCTGCAACATTAACATCATTTCCTATGAAAGATTTTTTATCCGGTCTAAAAGCTATAGGAAAAGCATTTAACCCAGGATTACCAGATCCTGTAGAACTTATAGATTATCTTGTTAATGTAGCAAATAAAGCAAGAAGAGATGGAATACTTGCACTAGAGTCAGATATTGATGAATACTACTCGAGAGATCCATTCTTTGGAAATCTTATGAGAATGCTAATCGATGGTCAGGATATTGAGGAGATTAAAAGTAATGCAGAAACAGCACTAATGAAAATAGAACAGGATCTATCCACAGAGGTTTCTGTATGGGAAGCTTTAGGAGAGCTATTCCCTGCTTTTGGTATGATTGGAACCCTCATTGGACTGATTCAGATGCTGCAAAACCTTAATGATCCTTCTGCACTTGGTCCAGGTATGGCTGTTGCAATGATTACAACATTATACGGAGCTATTTTAGCTAACGTTTTATGTGTTCCTATAGCAAAAAAATTAAAGCTTTTTAAGGATCTAAATCTTCTCTTTAAAGAAGCTTATATACTCACTGTTGAAGCTATAAATAACGGGACAAATCCAAATGTATTAAGAAGTAAACTACTTTCTCTCTTTGGTATTGAAGGTGGAGAAGAATAAATATGGCCCGCAAAAAAAAGGAGGAGTGTAAAGGAATACCTGGATGGCTCATTA
Organism: Persephonella sp.; assembly: GCA_027028005.1. GTDB lineage: Bacteria > Aquificota > Aquificia > Aquificales > Hydrogenothermaceae > JAADDV01. Next base: position 6,579 of record JALVKE010000318.1, read on the forward strand.
GTTTTGGAGACCTGATGTCACTCCTCCTTACATTTTTTATTCTTCTATTTTCTATGGGAACTATTTCTTTAGAAAAGTTTCATATGGTTATAAAAGGTATTACGGAATCTTTAGGTGGAAGAAAAGTATATCTAGAAAATAAGATAATGAATAATACAAATATAGAAATAGAATTTAAAAATATGTATCCAAAAGTAAAAAAAAGACAACGTTTAGAAAAAAGTCTACATCAATTAGAACAGGAATTAAAAAAGTATGGTATTGATAGTGAAGTAGAAGGACATGGCTCACTCCTCAGATTTAGAGTAAATGTATCAAAGATGTTTCCCCCAGGCTCTGAAAAACCAATACCAGAAGCTGAAAAAATCATAAAAATGATATGTGAGAAGTTAAAAGAGGCTTCTTATCCCGTGGTTATAGAGGGCCATACAGATGATACTCCAGTTAGAGGAAAGTTTAAAAATAATTTAGAGCTTTCATTAGCAAGAGCTATGTATATATTAAAAAAATTTATAGAGTGTGGTTATGATCCTTCGCTTTTAGCAGCAAGAGGTTATGGACCTTACAGACCTCTAGTTCCTAACAACTCTCCTAAAAATCGTGAAAAAAACAGAAGAGTTGAATTTGTTATAAAAATAGAAGGATAAAAATGGCTAAAAAAAAGAAAGAGGAATGTCCCAGTGTTCCAGCATGGATAATAAGTTTTAGTGATTTAATGTCCCTCCTTTTAACATTCTTTATTCTTCTATATTCAATGTCTGTTCTTGATATAAAAAAGCTGATGAAATTTCTGTGGTACTTTCAAGGGGAACAGAAGTTTCAGGCAATAAAATCTGTACAGGTTATTCCTCCAATATCTCTTATGAGAGAAGATATGGCAAAACTTTTAAGAGAGAGGATAGATAGAATTCTACCTCCTCATGCTTTTCAAATTGCTGTTATAGAGGATTATATAATAGTTAGACTGTTTAATGATGTAACTTTTGAAGAGAACTCATCTGAGCTTACTGACAAAGCCCAAAATGCTCTTAAAAGTGTAGCAACTGTTTTAAAATCCTTAGATAACTCTTTAGGAGAAATACTTATAGAAGGACATGCAAATAGAGAAGAAAAAAATCCATGGATCTTATCTGCAAAAAGAGCTTTAAAAGTTGCTGAGTTTCTTATATCTCAAGGAGTAGACCCTAAAAAGATTTCTGTTACTGCCTATGGAAATACAAAACCTCTATACACATGGAATCATCCTCTTTTAGTTAGAAGAAATAGCAGAGTGGAGATCAAGATAAAACTTAAACAGATAAGGAAAGATGTTTTAGAGAATAAAAAAGAAAAAGGTTCTTTTTAGTAAGCCTTTATAGAATACTTAGGAGAAATCTATTTTAACTAAAAAACTTCCTTTTTTCGTTATAGGATGAAAAAAAGAGCAGTAAAAAAACTATAAGAAGTTTTCAATTAAAGATGAAAATTTTCCATATATAGTAACTAACAGGAGCAACACCTGTTAGGAATAAGGCAACCTTTCAATAGCATCCCTATTGAGAAGCAATAAATCTAGAATCTGAGCAAGTCTAAGATATAGAAATTTAGTTGGTACGTATTTTATAAAATCTACTAACTTTACTTTTCAATCTCGCCAGTTAAATACATCTCAATAATCTTACATAGAGTATGTTCTAGCGTTAGATGAACCTCCTGAATTCTAGCTGTGCTGCTATGCCTTACAATAAATGCTTTATCAACAATATTCTTTAGTTTCCCACCATCCTTTCCTAAAAAACCTACAGTAAAAATCCCCATCTCTTTGGCTTTTTCAACAGCCTTTATAACATTCTCAGAGTTTCCACTAGTTGATATGCCAACTAAAATGTCCCCTTTTTCCCCTAGAGCTTCAACCTGTCTTGAAAAGACCTTATCAAACCCATAATCATTTCCAATGGCAGTTAAGGCAGAAGTATCTGTTGTTAAAGCTATAGCAGGAAAAGCCCTTCTCTCTTTTTCAAATCTTCCAACAATCTCAGCTGCAAAATGCTGACTGTCTGCAGCACTACCACCATTTCCACATATTAAAATCTTATATCCAGCTTCTAATCTTTTCCCCATCAGTATTCCAAGGTTAACAATAGCTTCTGCATACTCTTCAACAAACGCTCTTTTTAAAGAAGCACTTTCATCAAAAACATCCATAACTAAATCAACCATTTTAGCCCTCCTATTTCCTGAAAATTTCGCTAAAATTTTATAAAATTTGCGATTACAAAATAAAACTCCTTTGGAGATAAAATGTTAAGAATTCTCACAGAGTTTATTAATATGTTAAAAGCTATTGTTTTTATAATTATTCTTTTTTTACCTATCTACTTTATTACACCTTCAAATGAAAATGCAAATAAAGATGTAATAAAAAAAGTAAATCCAGAAACGTTTAGAATAGAGATAGGAAAAGAGGGTGGAGTTCTACATAGAGCATTAGCAGGAGATGCCAAAACATTCAATCCTGTAATGGCACAGGAAACAACATCAACTGCTGTAATAGGAGTTTTATTTAACGGTCTTACAAAAATAAATGTAAAAACGCTTCTTCCTGAGCCAGACCTTGCAGAAAAATGGGAAGTAGACAAAACAGGAACAAGATGGAGATTTTATTTAAGAAAAGATGCTAAATGGTTTGATGGTAAATCGGTAACCGCTGATGATGTTGTTTTTACATATAATCAGATATACTACAACCCAGATATTCCCTCATCGTCAAAGGATATTCTTACAGTAGAGGGAAAAAAGTTTATTGTAAAAAAGATAGATAAACATACTGTTGAATTTGTTATTCCAAAGCCATTTGCTCCATTTTTGCAGGCTGTTGGGCAACCTATACTACCAAAACATGTTTTAGAAGAGACTGTTAAGAATAAAACCTTTACATCAACATGGGGAATAAACACTCCCCCAGAAAAACTTATAGGAACAGGCCCATACAGACTAAAAAAGTATGTTATAGGACAGTTTGCTGAATATGAGAGAAATCCATACTACTGGGAAAAAGATCCAGTTGGGCAGAAAATTCCTTACATTCCAAATATAAAAGCTCAGATTATTGGAGATCCAGATGTTAGACTTGTTAAGTTTCTAACAGGGGAAACAGATTACTACGGCGTTAGAGCATCTGATCTTACTGAGCTTGTTCCAAAGGCAAAAGAGAAAGACTTTACCATTTATAACTTAGGGGCAACACCATCAACACTTTTTGTTGTTTTTAACCAGAATCCAAAAGCACCTATACCAAAATACAAGTTAAAATGGTTTCAAAACACAAAGTTTCGTCAGGCTATATCCTATGCAACAGATAGAAAAGGTATCATAAATATTGCCTACAATGGGTTAGCTTACCCTATATATACTGCTGTAACTCCCGCTAATAGAAGACTTTTTGATGAAAATTACTATCCAAAGTATCCATTTAATCTGAAAAAGGCAAAACAGCTTCTTCTGTCTATAGGATTTCATGAAGGGGAAGATGGATATCTATACGATAAAGAAGGACATAAACTTTCCTTTACTCTCATAACAAACTCAGGAAACAAAGAAAGGGAAATAATAGGAAACATTCTAAAAGATGATCTAAAAAAGATAGGTATAGAGGTTAACTTTCAGGCAATAGATTTTAATAACCTTGTAACAAGACTTATGTCAAACTATGACTGGGAAGCAGTTATTATAGGATTGACAGGAAGTATGGATCCTTACTTTGGACAGAATGTATGGCTTTCTTCAGGACATCTGCATATGTGGTATCCAAATCAGAAAAAACCAGCAACAAAGTGGGAAGCAAAGATAGATGAACTTTTCCAAAAGGCAGCAGTGGAACTAGACCCTAAAAAAAGAGATGAGCTTTATAAAAAAGCTTTTAAGATTATAGGAGAGCAGCAACCTATGATTTTTATAGCAGCTCCTGAAGAACTTTTAGCTGTAAAAAATAAATTAAGAAATGTGTTCCCTACTGTATGGGGATGGTATAAAGAAAATTATGTATATATAAAGGAATAGCGGAGGAGAGATGAGAAGGAGTTCTTTAGGATTTGTTTTTTTACTACTATCAATTTTCTATCTTTCTAGAGGAGAAATAGAGGTAAATCCTCTGTATCTTAATGAAGGGTTAACAGAAAATCAGATAACTAATATAAGACTGTACACAACAAGAGCAGAAAACCTTGTGCTTGATGCTTATAAATCTTTAACTCATAGAAAGATACGTTGGAGGGAGACAGATAAATACCTTAAAGCAGCCCTATTCTTTCTAAATGAGGCAAAACAGTATTCACCTTCGTATCTTGTAAAAAGACAACTTGAAGCTATATCTAAAAGAATAGATCTTTATCCCGGTGAGGATTACTCAGATGATCTAAAAAGTTTGTATATATATATTGAAGAGATATCAGGTAACCTTGATAACTATGATGAAATAAAAGCTCTTTTACTTGAGATAATACAAAATGCAGAAATGAGACAGAACAACTATGTTAGAGATAAGATAGAAATTCTCAGTGATAGAATAAAGATAAAACTTATAGATACACCTATAAATGAAGCTCAAAATCTTATAGGTATAGCTAAAGATCATCTTCAGGCTAGGAACTATAAAAAAACAAAACAAGCGTTAGAATTAGCTTTAGAGCCTCTTATAAAAATATCCTTTAGAGATTATCTTTATGTAGCCCTTGTTAGAGAGTATATATACAAAGCTTACTTAACGTACAATTATGATCAGGTTATTTCCTTAAAATATGTAGACTCAGCTTTAATAGCTATCAATAAGGCTTATTACGTTGCTATACCAGAGGACAAAGAACTTATAACAAAGATAAGAAAAATGATTAGAAAACTTCCAGGTATATTTGATAATAAGGAGGAAGCCGAAAAGTTATTTACTGATATAATAGGTTTACTTCGCATTATGTAAGGAGGTTAGTTATGAAAAAAATAATATTAGCTTTTGCTCTTATTATAAGTGTTTTCACAACAAGAAGTTTTGCTCTAGATGGAGAGATTATATTTAAAGATGCAATGTATGGGGCGGCAATTGGTGGACTAGCAGGTGGGGCTTTATACCTTGTAGATAGTAATGACTTTGGAGCAAAGTTTGGTATTGGTGTATTTTTAGGTTTACTAGCAGGTGCAGCTTTAGGAGTATACGAGTCTGAAGGAGCATTTGTTCAGATAGATAATGGAAAGGTAAAATTAGCTATGCCAGATATAAAATTTGAGAAAAATGAGCTTGATACATTTACAAAAGTAAATATTCTAGGAGCTAAGTTCTAATGCTTTCAAAGGAACTCGAAGAAAAGCTTTCTAATCCCCCAAGAAAAGGTGTAAATTTAGTCGTAAAAGTAGATCCTAAAAAACTAAACTTTATATCTATGGTTGTAGATGGACATGGAAGAATAGCACTTCCTAGAACAAGAAGTGGAAAACAGGGTATATTGGACTTTTTAACCTCTCCAGACTGTGTAGACGATTTACTTCTTATTTTGGAAAACATTAAGAAAGAGTATGATCCAACACTAGAAATAATAAAAGACTTAGGAGATAACTGGTTAGAAGCGGTAACGTAAATGTTGAAAAAAGCAATTTTTGTCTTAGTTTAATCATCAAAAAAGCGAGTATTTATCATGGCTAGCGTAGCTGAAAAATCAATAGAGGATTTAATAAATAAGGTTTCTTATCTTTCAGAAGAAGATAAGGAGGAGATAAAAGAGGCAGCTGAATATATAATTAAAAAGCATGAAGGCCAGTTTAGAAAATCTGGTGAACCTTACTACATACATCCAATAGAAGCATCAAAGATATTAGCAGATCTGAAGTTAGACAAAACAACTATAGTTTCAGGTCTTTTACACGATGTTGTTGAAGATACAGATACCACTTTAGATGAGATTGCTGAAAAGTTTGGAAGTGATATAGCACTGATAGTGGATGGTGTTACAAAAATAGGAAAGTATAAGTTTACAAGTAAAGAAGAGGCAGAAGCTGAAAACTTCCGTAAAATGCTTGTTTCAATGGCTAAAGACATAAGGGTGATACTTGTAAAACTTGCAGATAGATTACACAACGTTAGAACCCTTCAGTATCTTCCTGAATACAAGCAAAAAAGAATAGCAAAGGAAACCCTTGATATATATGCACCTTTAGCAGCTAGATTAGGTCTATGGAAGATTAAAAGTGAACTAGAAGATACATCTTTTAAGTTTTTCAATCCTGAGGAGTATAAGAGAATAACAACCTATATAGCCCAGTCAAAAGAGGCTCAGGAAAAATTCTTAAGGGAAGAGGTTGTTCCAAAGATAAAAGAAATTTTAGAGAAACACGGTATAAAAGCTGATATTCAGTATAGAACAAAACATATATATAGTATCTATGAAAAAACTATAAGAAAGAACATAAGTTTAGGGGATATTTATGATATCTACGGTATAAGAATTTTAGTAAATGATATCAAAGACTGTTATCTAACCCTTGGTATTATCCACTCTCTCTGGCCACCAGTACCTGGAAGATTTAAAGATTATATATCTCTTCCTAAATCAAATATGTATCAGGCTCTTCATACAACAGTTATAACAGAAAAGGGAAAGTTTGTTGAAATTCAGATAAAAACATACGATATGCACAAAGTAGCTGAGGAAGGTATTGCTGCCCACTGGAGATATAAAGGGGGAAAATATCTATCAGATAAAGATCTAAAATCGTTTACATGGCTTAGAAATATTTTAGAGTCTTTAAAAGAAGAGAAATCAAAAGAAGTCATATCTTCTATTAAGCATGATATAGCAAGTGATGAAATTTTTGTTTTTACTCCAAAAGGGGATCTAATAAAACTTCCTGTAGGAGCTACCCCTGTAGATTTTGCATACTACATACACACGCAGGTAGGACATAAAACAGCAGGGGCAAAGGTAAATGGCAGAATAGTTCCATTAGACACAAAGCTAAAAAATGGAGATGTTGTAGAGATAATAACAGCAAAGGTAAATAAACCTAGTAGAGACTGGCTAAAGTTTGTAGTTACTACAAAAGCAAAAACCCATATAAAACAGTATCTTGCAAAGCAGGAGAGAAAAAGACTTTTAAAGTTTGGAGAGAAACTTTTAAATAAGTTTCTAAAAAAAGTTGATAAGACTGTTCAATCTTTAACAGAAGAAGATAAGAAAAAACTGTTAGAAAGATTTAACTTCAAAAACTTTGATGATTTTTTAATAGCTGTTGGTGAAGGAAAGATATCTCCTCAAAAGATTGTAAGAACATTAAGGGGAGAACAAGAAAAGTCAAAAACAGAAAAATCTTCATCTCAATCAAATGTGAAAGAAGCTGTTGTAGAAGTTGATGGTCTTTCTAATATCTTAACTTCTATAGCGAAATGTTGTTGTCCTATTCCTGGAGATGAGATTGTAGGAATAATACTAAAAGGAAAAGGCATATCTATACACTCTAAAGAATGTCCAAATATAAAAAACATTTTAGAGAATGAACCTGATAGAGTTATTCTTGCTGAATGGAAAAAAGAAAATCTAAAACCTATATTTCCTGTAAATATAAGGGTTGTATCTCAAGATAAACCTGGGTTACTTGCCGAGATGTCTGCAGCAATTGCAAGCACAAAAACAAATATATCTAGTGCAAAAATAAGAACTAGAAGAGATGGAAAAGCTGTTAATGATTTTAAGGTAAATGTAAAAGATATTGAACATTTAAATAAGATCATAAACAACCTGAAGAAAGTTAAAGGTGTAGACAGCGTAAGTAGAATCTGTTTTAGAAAATAAAGTTATGTAATTATAATTAACAAAACGTAAAAAAACTTGAAACTTATTTGCGTTTGTAGTATAAATAAAGTTAACAGTATAATAAATATTTGTTATTAGCTTATTATTAAAACTTAGGGAGGGAGAGGGGGAGCCTTTATTTTAGGTATTTTAAAGCCTTTTCAAGGTCCCTCTCTAAATTTTTCAAAATATATATAAGCTCATCTTCATCAAAATCCCTTGATATCTTTTCTTTTTTCTCAAAGTCGTATATAAAGAAAATCTCTTCTCCATAACTTCCAACAACATATTTAGAAACTCCAATTAATGCTCCAGCTATAACAGAAGATTTAAAATCAGGTGTCAGTTTCTCCCCTGTTTCTATGTTGTATAGGGCAAATGTTTTATCTTTCTTTCCCCAAAAGTAAGGACTTTCTCCTGTTAAAGTGCCTCTATCTCTAATCTTATCAAACCAGTCTGTTACCTGCCCTTCTAATGTAAAAATAGCTTCTTTACCTTCTTTTGTTCCTCTAAAGTAAGGAGATTGTCCCTTTACAAGCCCCAAAGGAGATATCCAATCAAAAAGCTGTGAAACCTGTTCTCCTTCCCTGTTATAGATAGCCCATTTAACTTTTTTTAAATCCTTTAAAGGATTTTCTTTGTCTAACGGCTCTGTTGTTGCAATAAAATACTCACTTTCCCCTTTTGGAAGTCCTTCTTTAAAGTAATATGTAAATCTTTCAAACATCTTTCTCTCCGAAAATTTTTATACATAATAGACCTTTTTAGGAATGTGTTATATGAGCTCTTTCATTGAATAATATTATCCAAATATAACCAAAATCATTTTTACCTATCTTTCCTGTTTATAAAATGTTTTTCAAAACAAAAATCGGAGGTAAAAGATGGCTTCAGAATTTAAACATGTATTTGTCTGTCTTCAAAGAAAACCACCTGGTATGCCTTCCTGTGGCGCCAATGGTTCAGAGCAAGTTTTCCAAAAATTTCAGGAAGAACTTATGATGAAAAATTTATTTGATAAAATGGCAGTAACACCAACAGGTTGTATGGGACCATGTATGATGGGACCAACTGTTGTTGTTTATCCAGATGCAGTGTGGTATGGAAATGTTAAACCTGAAGATGTTCCTGAAATAGTAGAAAAACACATCTTAGGTGGACAACCTGTTGAAAGACTAGTTACATCTGTAGGAAAACCACCAGGAATGTTTTAATATTTACACGGGCTTTTTGCCCGTGTATTTCTCTAACTATTAAAACTGATGATAGTTTACTGAACTTGATTAAAATCCATAAATAGTGGCTATTATTAGGCAGTTTTCAATAAAACTTTTTCCTCTGATTTTCCAAGTTCCTCTTTAATTGCATTTAATATTTTTTCTTTTACCTCTTTTTCACTTCCCTTTAGCCTACAACCGGCAGCATCTTTATGACCACCACCACCAAGTTTTCTGGCTATTTGCTGAACATTTACCTTACCTTTTCCCCTTAGGGATACTCTCCACGTTTCTTTATCAGGTTTCTGTATCATAATAAATGCAACTTCTACTCCCTCTACACCTCTAGCAAAGTTTACAAAACCTTCTGTTTCTTCCTCTTCTGCACCTGTTTTATCTAAAAACTCCCTTCTAACAGTAAGAAAAGCCACTTTTCCATTTTCATGAAATTCAAGAGTAGATAAAACTTCTTTTAAAAGAAATATTGTGCTAGGCTTATTCCTCTCAAATATCATTGTTGACATATAGTTTGGATCAACACCTTTTTCAACTAAAAACTCCGCAAATGCAAATGTTTCTTTATTAACGTTGTTATATCTAAAAGAACCTGTGTCAGTTAACAAACCTGCATATAAGCACATTGCTATGTCTTTGTCTATTGCATCTTCATCCCAGTATCTTAATATTCTTCCTAAAACTGTTGTTGTAGATGGAGCATAAGGGTCTACATAATCGTATATACTCTCTACATTTCCACCAATATGGTGGTCTATTCTTATTATTTCCTTCGCTTTTATATCTGCACCGGCTCTAAAACTTCCTGCAGCATCTACCAAAATAGCTAAATCAAATTCTTCATCTAAAGGAAGTTTTTTTATATCGTGAGCGTTAGGCAGAAAATCGTATATATGAGGAAGTGGATCTTTCATAGCACATGTAACATTTTTTCCTTTCTTCCTTAGAAAGGAACATAAGGCAAGCATACTTCCAATTCCATCTCCATCTGGATTTTCATGTGTGAAAATGAGTATTTTTCCATTTTCCCTCTTCAACCTTTCTACTATAGGTATAACGTAGTTCATCTTTATTCCTCCTAAACTACAACTTACTTCAGCAACAAAATCAACAAACTATTATGTTTCTTTCTAAAAAACTGTTTATTACAAAAATCATTGAACTGTTTTTCATAAAAGAAAACTCATTGCTTTAAAGATTTTTCTTGTCATAAGGACATATATCTAAAAGATAACACTCCTTACATTTTGGATTTTTAGCAGTACATATATACCTTCCAAATAGAACTAAAGCATTTGATATGTAAGCCCAATTCTCTTTAGAGAAAAATTTTGCAAGATCCTGTTCTATCTTTTCTGGATCATCGTGACAGGTAAGTCCTAGTCTTTTACTAACCCTTTTTACGTGTGTATCAACAACAATTGCAGGTTTGCCAAATCCATTAACAAGAATCACTGATGCAGTTTTCCTTCCAATTCCTGGAAGCTTAACTAACTCTTCTAATGTATCTGGAACCTTTCCATTGTATCTCTCAACAAGTATTCTAGATATCTCTTTTAATCTTTCTGCTTTCTTTCTATAAAAGTTTATAGGCTTTAAAATTTCATAAAGATCTTCTATAGGAGCATTTGCAAGAGCTTCTGGCGTTGGGTATTTTTCAAAAAGTTTTGGTGTAACTTCATTTACCTTTTTATCTGTTGTTTGAGCTGATAAAAGTACTGCAACTAATAGCTCAAAAACATTTTTAAATTTAAGCTCAGTTTTAGCCTCAGGGAAATGTTTTTTTAACCTTTCTATTAACTCTTTTTCTGTAAAAGGAGGTTTTACATCTTCACACTTTTTTTTCTTTTTCTTTTCTAGTGTCTTCTTCTTTACCATTTTTACCTCTAAAATAAGGTATTCTGTTTTATGGCTGTTTCTTCTTTAGGCTTATGTATATCTTTTATAAGAGACTTAAAACCAAGCTCTTCAAACTCCTCTTTAAGTTTCTGTAGATCTGCTTTTTCTTTTCTAAGATCTTCTATAGCTATATCTATAGGAACATCTGTTTTAAGTTTTACAAGAAAAATATTCTCTTTTATTCTGTCCTTTGCTTCTAAGAAAGCTTCTTTTAGTTTAGGTTTTAGTTCATCAAGATGAGCATAAATGTTTTCTATAGAACCGTATTTATTTAACAGCTTTTGAGCTGTTTTTGGACCCACTCCTTTTACTCCAATGATATTGTCAACAGTATCACCAATCATAGCTAGATACTCTACAAACTGCTCAGGATATACTCCATACTTTTCTTTTACTTTTTCTTTATCAAATATTTCACCTGTTACAGGATTTAGTATTTTTATATTCTCATCTACTAGCTGCATCATATCTTTATCAGGAGTAACAATTATTACCTCGTATCCTTCCTTTTCTCCTTTTTTAGCTAATGTTGCAATGATATCATCAGCTTCATATCCAGGAAGTTCTAAGATCTTTATTCCCCATAGCTTTATAAGTTTTTTTATCTCTGGTATCTGAATTTTTAAATCATCAGGAGTTTCTTTTCTGTTTGCTTTGTATTCCTCATACTTTTCATGTCTAAATGTTTTTCCAGGAATATCAAAAGCTACTGCTATATACTCAGGAGACAGATCTCTCATTAAAGAAGAGATCATCCTAATAAATCCATAGATAGCTCCAGTAGGTTTCCCTTTAGGGCTTTTTAAAGGTGGTAGTGCGTAATAAGCTCGATATAAGTAAGAAGAACCATCTACCAAAACTAATCGTTTTTTCATGATATAAATATAGTCTTTGAATTTTTTCGAATCATAGAAGAAGTTCTCCTATTTGGTTTGAATAATAACTATACATGTTTAAATTTAAAATAAATTTTTATAAGTATCAAATTTAAGAAATTCCTAATCTTCATCAAACTGATGTAGAAGTGGATTTGGAATAGCAGTAACCTGTACAATCATATCTTTTATAGCTTCATAACCGTGAGGTTCACCTTTATCATAAACAATTGTTTCCTCTTCTGTTAGATGTTCAACATTTTCTTCACTTCCAACAAAAAATTTACCTTCTCCCTGTATTACTGTTATAACCATGTATGATTTTGAAGTGTGCAGATCAACTTTTTGACCTGCTTTCACATATACGTGAAATAGGGCAAATTCAGGGGTTTCTAAAATAATCTCTGAGTAAGGTTCTCTCTCATTAAACTTTTCAGCTACAGGATACAGCTTTATGGCCATTTTTCTCTCCTTAATAATATTTTTAGCCCCTCTTAAGAGGGGCTTTTTTTATAAACCTTTTTTAGTCATATATAAAACAAGATCTCTTAATCTGTTTGAGTAACCCCATTCATTATCATACCATGAGGAGACATGGACAAGATTTCCTTCTATTACTCTTGTTGAGAGAGCATCAAATATGGACGAGTGAGGATTTCCTACTATATCCTGTGAAACTATAGGATCTTCACAGTATTCAAGAATACCCTTCATAGCACCTTCTGCATACTCCTTCATCTTTGCATTAATCTCTTCTTCAGTTGTTTCTTTTTCTACTAGTACAGTAAAATCTACTAGAGAACCATCTGCTACAGGAACTCTTCTAGCTGTTCCATCTAACTTCCCTTTAAGCTCAGGTAAAACCTCTCCTACAGCTTTAGCTGCTCCAGTTGTTGTTGGAATTATATTTATAGCAGCTGCTCTTGCCCTTCTTAAATCTTTATGAGGAAGATCTAAAATTCTCTGATCATTTGTATAGGCATGAACAGTTACCATATATCCTTTAACAATACCAAACTCATTTTTTATTACTTTAGCTAATGGTGCTAAACAGTTTGTAGTACATGAGGCATTTGAGATAATATGATGTTTTTCTGGATCATACTTTTCTTCATTAACCCCAAGAACAACTGTTAAGTCTGGATCTTTTCCAGGGGCTGAGATAATAACTTTTTTTGCACCTGCCTGTAGATGTTTACTAGCACCTTCTCTATCCCTGAAAACTCCTGTTGATTCTATAACAATATCCACTCCTAAATCTTTCCAGGGAAGCTGTGCAGGATCTTTTATAGCAGTAACTTCTATCTCTTTACCATTTACAATGATACTGTTTCCTTTTGCTTCTACACTTCCTTTAAATATACCGTGTACTGAATCATACTTTAAAAGATGAGCTAATGTTTGCGCATCTGTTAAATCATTAATCCCTACAATCTCAATTTCCTTATTCCCAACACATGCTCTAAAAAAGTTTCTTCCAATTCTTCCAAATCCATTAATTCCAACTTTTACAGCCATAAAACTCCTCCAAACATTTAATTAACTTTTTATCATTATATAATGATAATATACGTGGAAGGTTTGACAAATGCATATTCTAAAAAAAGAAGAGATATATCCTTATACCATTGAATTATCTAAAAAGGCAGAAAAATATATTCTTATATCATCCCCCTGGATCAAGTTAGGTATTCTAAAAGACATATTAAAGAACGTAAAAGTAGAAGTTATAATCCGTTCTTCTCAACTAGAAGATCTGTTTATAACAGACAAGGATGTTTTTAGATATATAAAAAACATAAATGGAAAGATATATCTGAATCCTGATATTCATGCAAAGTTTATTATTGTAGATGGAAAGGAAGCTATTGTCGGTTCTGCTAATTTAACTAATGCTGGGCTTCTTGAAGACGGAAATATTGAAACAGCTGTTTTAATAGAAAATAAAAAAGAAATTGAAAAACTGGAAAAATACTTTCGAGAGATAAAAGAAAATTCTATAGATCTTTTTTCAAATATTGCAGGAATTATAACTAATAGCTTAAATTCAAGAAACAGTGAAGGATTTCTTCTGGAAAAAATTCCAGAACAAACATACATAAAAATCCCTGTAGATAAAGATGCTTTTTATCTAGGAAGAGTTGGAACTGTAAAGGAGATAAATACTTCCTTTTTATCCTCTTTTTATTCTTTTCTATCTAAAGGAATGTTTGCAGATGCAGAAAAGCTGAGAAAAATATTTGCAGAAAAGGATGAACTTTGGAGAAAAGCTGCAATTTTCTCATATATAAATGAAAAAGTTCCTGATATATCTCTATGCAGTATAGAGATATTAGCTGAATTTAATCCAAAAAAGATAAAAGAGAAAGAAAGTATCTTAAAAACTCCTGTTATTCCCCCTGTATCAGGTTCTCCGTTTGTTCTTATAGAAAAGGAAGAGGATATAAAGGATATATTAAAAATAAACCATGCAGGATACTGGATGGGGAAACCTGTAAGCTTTGGAAAGTTATTTAATACAAACTTAAATGCGTATGTAGATCTTGAGAAGATCTACACAATGCATATGGCAGTTCTAGGAACAACTGGTTCAGGAAAGACAACATTTTTAAGAAGACTTTTTGAAAATATGAAATATGAAGATATATATACTTATATTTTTGATCTTTACGGTGAATACTTTGATAGTTTAAAAAATGCAGGAGTAAAAAGTATAAAAAAGTATGAAATAGAGAATACAATGTTCCCTATAACAGCAGAACAGATAAAGGAGATATTTAAAAGTTACGGAATTCCTCTACAAGAAAAATCTTCAGAAGAAAAAAGAATTGTATCTTTTTTTAGATTATCTTTAAAACCTGACTTATCTATCTTATCATATAAGAAAAAAACGTTAGAAGATCTTCTGTTAGAGGCAGTGGATTTAGCAGATATAGAAAGTCCTCTTAAAGGTGAGATATATGAACTTATAGATATGCTTAAGGCAGATTTTGGAGAAAAAGCCTTAAATAATCAACCAGAAATTGTATCCAAGATCTTTTCTTCTTTAAAAGATAAGACTAACATTATTGTTTACGATTTTAAGAGTGTAGAAGATCCAAATTCCAGGATAAATATAGCTGGACTTATAATGAAAGAACTTTTTAGACTTTCTAAAAAAGATGATAGAAAAAGGATGGTTGTTTTAGAAGAAGCACAAAACTTTGCTCCTGAAAAAGGATTTGGAGAAATTGAAGCAGGTTCCGAAAATCTCTCATACATTATGGCAAGGAAAATAGCTACAGAGGGAAGAAAATTTAAACTTGGATTAATTGCCGTTACTCAAAGACCTGCAAATATAAGTAAATATGTTCTTTCTCAGTTAAATACTCAAGTTATTTTTAAATTAACGAACAAAAATGATTTAGAGGCAGTATCTCCTTTCTTTGAGTACTCTAAAGAAGATATATTTTACCTGCTTCCATTTTTAAAACCTGGGACAGGATACATAACAGGTTTAGGTGTTCCTTTTGGTATGTTTGTAGAGATAAAACTTGGATAGTATATTGAACTTTCTCATAAAGGAAAAATCTTAAAAATGTTAAAAATATTCGAAAAAGAGGTTAAAAAAGATGAAACTGATAGTAAATGGAGAAGAAAAGCATTTTGATAAAGAAAAAATGACAATAAAAGAACTTGTTAAGGAACTTGGTATAAAAGTTCCTAATTATGCAGTAGCTGTTGGAATGGAGGTAATACCTAAAAGTGAGTATGAAACATACGTATTAAAAGATGGGGATAAAGTTGAGATTGTTACCTTTGTAGGTGGTGGATAAAAAAGGGGCTTAAAGCCCCTTTCCCTAGCATTGTTGTTTAGCTTTGTATACTTCAATAAGATCTGTTATAGGAGCATCTAAAACAAATAAGTTTTTATAACCTAGAGCTTCAAGATATCCCATAACCCTGTTTGCGAATTTTTGGAGATTACAAGCTAAAACAATAGGTGTTGTTTTGTCAGAAGGAATTCTACCATCCTCATACTGCTGATAAAACTCTGTTATAGGAACATAGTAAGCACTTGGAACATTAGCTTCTTCTGCATTTTCTCCTTCAACTTTATTTGGAGGTCTAACATCTAAAAGTATTGCCCCTGCTTCTTCAATTAGCTCTCTAGCTCTGTGAATGTCTACATGCCCTAAGTTATCCTTCTCCTTGTCTTCTTCAATAGCTTCTTTGATGTTTTTTAAAATTTCTATATCTGACATCTGTGCCCTCCTTTTTGTTAGTAGTTTCTAACTATTATATCTTATGTTTGTTCTTTGTTGTATCTGTTAGAAGTGATATATGTTTTCTTCCTGCGAAACCTTCCCCTATATCGTGCCAGTACTCTATCTCATCCTCATCTTCTCTCCAGCACAGATATATAGTTTTTCCGTTATACTCCGCTGGAAAGTCAACTAAAAAAGGATCTAATCCTTTTACAAAAATTCCAAAACTTTCAACAATTTCTATAAGTTCGTTAATGTTATCATTCATCTCTTTAATCTCTGTTTTTAAAAACATAACTTCAAGTTCATCATTTTTCTCTTCTATTTCTATTTCATAATTTTCTATTACATCGTAGAGTTTTTCTCTTTTTTCTTTAATCTCTTCAACGAGAAGTTTTATCTGTGGCAAGATACTGTTAGCTTCTTCTATTGTGAAATATCTCATGCTTTCCTCCAAATTAGTAAAATCTTTTAACAAATTATATACAATTTTTTACTGTAGCAATATTTTTATATCTTTTCATTTAATTTCTGAACAGTAAGACAAAAAGCAGCATGGGACCACGTTAAAGGAATGACAGAAAGAGGCTCTCCTGTATGTGGATTATACTGCTCAGCCAAAAGTCCTGCCTGTGTTTGTCTTTCCACAACCCACTTTAAAAGTTCTAAAGATCTTTGAAAATCCCCTTTTTCAATATACCAGTCTGCAAGCCACATTGTAGTTATTATCCACGGGTTTCCTGGAAGTTCCTTATCAACTCTGTGATAGTAATCATTTTCAAAACGGGCAAGGCCACCAATACCCTTCCTTATCCAGAGCTTTTCTTCAATAGCTTTCATAGTATTTACAACTTTTTCTTCATTATATGTCAACAAACCTGTAAAAAAAACAGCTGATAAACTTGCATCAACAGTTTTATCTTTTAACCATTTTCCATCTTCAGCTTTTTCTAAAGCTCTTAAAAATCTTTTTTCTTTTTCATCATAAAGATGTTTCAGAATTGCTTCTTTTAATTCACGTGCTGTCTTTCTATATCTCTCCCCCTCTTCCTGATTTCCTGTTAAAAATGCCATTTCTGAAGCTGATTCTAGACCGGCGTAAACAGTTGCACTTGTGTAGGTAAAGATGCCTCTTCTCTCTTCCCAAGGATCATAACTTTTCATAGGAAGTCCTGTGTCCTTATATCTGTAAGAACACATAAACTCTGCAGCAGGTCTAACAAGACTGTTATACATTCTGTCTATAAATTCAATATTCTTTGTTTTTTTATAGTGATTATATAAAGCCCATATAACTAGAGCTGTTTCATCTTCCTGTATAGGTAGTTGTGGATTTCTATTAGTATCACTCCAGGGATGCCAAGATGAACCAAAGGAACCATCAGGAGAGTATTTTTGAAGGAAATAACCTCTCCTTGTTATTGTTCTTGATGCAAACTCAAAAAACTTTTTTGATATATGTCCTAAGCCTGCACCATCTAAAGCCATCACAATAAATGCATTATCCCTAGGCCATGAGTAACTGTAGTGGTCTTTATTAAATCTCTCAAATATACTGCTGTCAGCAGAGGCTATAATTGCACCATTTCTGTCGACATGGGCATTTATTATAAAAAGACTCCTTTGATAAAGTTTTTGTATATCTTCAGGGATATCGTATTTTAAATCTCTTTTTTCTTTTATCCATACATTGTAGTAAATCTCTGTTTCATCTATAAGATGCTGTAACCCATCTCTCTTTATCTTTTCATTTTTTTCCTCTAGATCATCAAAGCTGTTTCCTGCAAGGATATAATAATAAAATGTACTTTCCTCTTTTTCTTTTAATTTCAAGGTATAACCAATGGCACTATCTATCTCCCCTCTTACTATTAACCTTCCTAGAAGATTCCCTTCCCTTATCTCATCTAAAGATGAGTACTCCTTTTTAGATACAGTGAATTCAAATGGATCTGGATATATAGAGATAAGAAAGTATGTATGTAGCTTGTAGTGAACTAATCCATTAAGCTCTGGGTGAAATAGAGCAGTATTTCCAAAAGGCGTTTCATTTAGAGAAAAATCGTGGTAAAAGTAAATTTTTATATCCCTCTCTTTTTCAGAAAGGTTTTTAACATCTATTTTTCTTATATATAAAGGTAAATACTTGTGGACAACTTCTAAAGAATGTAGTTTTACTTTTATATTTTTATTTTCTGCTATAATCTCACCTACAAGAGAATGTTCCCTATATAAAAAAGAGATATTCCACGTATCATCTATAAAGTGTGTCTTTCCATCGATATTAACTGCAATTAGATTTTTTTTACCAGTTAGATGATTAAATAAGCCAACATGAGGATAGTAAAAGTCTCTAACGTTTAGATGTTTGTCTAGATTAACAAACATCTGTCTGTTAGCTAATACTAATTCTCTGTACATATTCCATCCCCCTAATTAATTTTCTATACTTATTCGGATATGCTAAACTAATAGCAAACCTGTTTTTGAGGTGAGAGAATGAGTTTAAAAATATATAACACGTTAACTGGAAAAAAAGAAGAATTTGTACCTATAAATCCTCCAGATGTAAAGATTTATACATGCGGAGTTACTGTATATGATGTGAACCACGTGGGACATGGAAGGAGTTTAATTGTTTTTGATGTTATAAGAAGATATCTAAGACATCTAGGATACAATGTAAAGTTTGTTAGAAACTTTACAGATGTTGACGATAAGATTATAAACAGGGCAAAAAGAGAGTGTCTTCCTTTTACGGTAATAGCTGATAGATATATTAAAGAGTACTTTCAGGATGCAGAAAACTTTAGAATAGAACCAGCTGATGTGGAACCAAGGGTTACCACCCATATACCAGATATCATTGATTTTATTCAGAAACTTATAGAAAAAGGTTATGCATATGAAGTTGAGGGAGATGTTTATTTCTCTGTTAGAAAGTTTAAAGACTATGGAAAACTTTCTAAAAGAAGTGTAGATGAGCTTATAGCAGGAGCTAGAGTTGAACCTGGAGAGAAGAAAAGAGATCCTCTAGACTTTGCTCTGTGGAAAGCTTCTAAAGCAGGAGAGCCTGCCTGGGATAGTCCTTGGGGAAAGGGAAGACCGGGATGGCATACAGAATGCTGTGCAATGATCTTTAAACATCTTGGAGAGACAATAGATATACATGGTGGAGGTCTAGATTTAATATTTCCTCATCATGAGAATGAGTTGGCTCAGGCAGAGGCTCTATCAGAAAAACCTTTTGCAAGGTACTGGGTTCATAATGGTCTTGTTACAGTTAGAGGGCAAAAGATGTCTAAATCTTTAGGAAACTACATAACATTAAAAGAGATATATGCAAGGTATGAGCCTGATATTTTAAGACTCTTGGTTCTTTCTGTTCATT
This sequence comes from Persephonella sp., assembly GCA_027028005.1. Lineage (GTDB taxonomy): Bacteria > Aquificota > Aquificia > Aquificales > Hydrogenothermaceae > JAADDV01. The sequence goes on from JALVKE010000318.1 coordinate 26,034, forward strand.
ATAGAAGTCCACTAGACTTCTCATGGGAAAAGATGGATGAAACAAAGAAAGCCTATGAGAGACTAAAAACAGCCATAGAAGATTATGATATCGTTTCAAAACTTCCTGAAAATCCAGAGTTTGAAGAACATCTATACGATGCTATTGCAAAAGCGGAACAAAACTTCTACGCAGCAATGTCTGATGATTTTAACACTCCTGAAGCATTAGCTGCTCTTTTTGGGCTAGTAAGAGAGATGAACATACTTAAAGATAAAGCTGTAAAGAAAGGTGGGATATCAAAAAAGGCATTGGAATCTTATAAAGAAGCTGCAGAAACAATTCATAACATAGGTAAAGATATGTTTGGACTTTTTGATAGCTTGCAGCCTTGCATTGAGGTTGAAGAGATAAAAGCAGAGAAAAAAGAAGAAAAAATAGATGAAGAGCTTATAGAAACATTACTTGAAGTTAGAAATATAGCAAGAAAACAAAAACAGTTTGAAATAGCAGATTTAATAAGGGACAAGTTAGCACAGCAAGGCATTGTTATAGAAGATACTCCCGTTGGAACAAAATGGAAGAAAAAGTAAGGAGTTTAAAATGCCTGAAGTAGATCTTTTAGCTCAAAAAATATTTGATAATGTTGTAAGAAGATATGATTGGTTTCTTAACTCTGCCACCTTTGGATTTATAGATCAATGGCAGCTTGATTTAATCAATAATCTTCCAGGGAAAGATATTTTTGTTGATTTAGGAACAGGAACAGGAGAAATTATAAGAAAAGTGAATAATATCTATCCTGAATCAAAGGGAATAGGTATAGATGTCTCTATGAATATGCTTAGAAAGGCCATTGAGAAAACGGAGGGAGATGTCAGGGACTTTTTCATAAGGGCATCTGCTTTAAAGATGCCCTTCAAAGATGAGTCAGTTGATGTTATAACAACATCTCTAACATTTAGACATCTTCCTCTTGAAGAAGCTGTAGAAGAGATTTTAAGGGTATTAAAGCCTGGTGGTTATCTTGGAATTCTTGATATCTCAAAACCAAGATCAAAAATTTTGTACAAAGCAGTTGATATTTTTGCAAATAAGATATTTAAGCCAGTTGGAGTTGGTATTTTCTCAAAAGAGGAATATGCTTATTTTATGGAATCTATTGAAAAGGCTATGACACCAGATGAACTTAAAGAGGTATTAGAGTCGTATTCTTTTTCCCAAGAATATCAAAGTAGTAGATTTTTTGGTCTAATTAGTATATCTGTTTTCAGGAAAATCCAATAATATTATAATTTCTAATTAAACTAACATTTTTAAGGAGTGTTTTATGAAAGAATTTATAGTAGATGCTAGAGATTATGATAAAACATTGGTAACTACTGCTATAGAATCAGGTGCAGATTATGTAATAATTCCTGAAGATAAGTTAGAAGAAGCGAAAAAACTAGGGAGAATAAAATTTATAACTGCAGATAAAGAAGGAAATCTTTCTGATGATTTTGTTTTTGTTGTAATAAACAACAAGGAAGATGAAGAAAGAGCTGCTCAACTTGCAAAAGCAGGAAAGAAAGTTATCGTTAAAACTACCGACTGGACAATAATTCCTCTAGAAAACCTTATAGCTCAGTCAGATAACATATATGCTGTTGTTAAAAATGCTGAAGAAGCAAGCATAGCCGTAGGTATTCTTGAGAAAGGTGTTAGAGGTGTTGTTCTAGAAACAAAAGATCTAAATGAAATTAAAAAAGTTTCAGCAGTTATAAAAGAAACTGTAGAAAAGATAGAGCTTATAAAAGCAAAGGTTACAAATATTGTTTCTGTAGGAATGGGAGATAGAGTGGCAGTTGATACAACATCTTTATTTAAACGTGGAGAAGGAATGCTTGTAGGTAACTCTTCCGCTGGAATGATATTCGTTCATGCAGAGACAGAGGAAAGTCCTTATGTTGCTTCAAGACCTTTCAGGGTTAACGCAGGTGCCGTTCATATGTATACAAGGGTACCAGGAGGAAAAACAGTATACCTTTGTGAGCTTAAAGCTGGGAAGGAAGTAATGGCTTACGATATAAACGGAAATGGAAGAGCTGTTGTTGTTGGTAGGTCTAAGATAGAAAGGAGACCTATGCTTTTAATTGAGGCTGAGTACGAAGGTAAAAAGTTAAGTGCTGTTCTCCAAAATGCTGAAACAATAAGGCTAGTAAAAGGGGATGGTTCATTAGTTTCTGTTGTTGATCTTCAGGTTGGAGATGAGATTTTAGGTTATGTGGAAGAAGCAGGAAGGCATTTTGGAATGAAAGTAGATGAAACTATTTTGGAAATATAAGCTATCAGGAAGATTATGAACTCAAAGATTGCATTTAAAGTTGGTTTATTTGTTCTTATTATTTCTGCTATAGCAGGATATTTGATAATCATGTTTAATGGAAAAGGTTTTGGAGTTCAAACCAAGGAATACTATATCTATTTTGATAGTGTTGAAGGTCTTTCTCAAGGAGCAGATGTTCAGATAAAAGGTGTTAAGGCAGGAAGAGTTGATAGTATAACTTTCGAAAGAGGAAAAGTTAAAGTAAAGATCACAATAAGAAAAGACTTTCCTATATATAAAAATGCTAAAGCATATATAAAAACCTTAGGATTAATGGGTGATAAATTTGTATATATAGATCCTGGTAGTCCTGAAGCTGGAGAGCTAGCTGAAGGTGGTTTTATTAGACAGGCACAGGTTTATGCATCTACTGAAGATATGATGTTTTCAGTGTCTCAAGCAGCTCAAAAAATAGCTACATTTATTGATAATCTAAACAAAACAATTGAGGAAGGAAACTTAAAGGAGCTTATAAAAAATATAAGGGTTCTAGCAAAGCATGCTGATGAGCTTGTTCAGGAAAATAGGAAAAATGTAAGGGAGACTATTAAAAATATAAAAATTCTATCAGCTACTTTGAAAAAAGATCTTCCAGTTCTCATAGCAAAAATTGATAGAGCAGCAGATAACATTGCAAAGATAACAGGAGAAAATAGAGAGGATATAAGAGAGCTTATAAGAAATCTTAGAGTTTTATCTAAAGCTTTAAAGGAAAAGACTCCGAAAGTTCTTGATAGTATGAATAAAACTGTTTCAGTTATAGGAGAAACAGTTGAAGAAAATAAAGAAGATATACATAAAACAATAGAACATCTAGAAAGATCAACTGAAAAATTTGAAAAGATTCTTGCCTATATAGAGGCAGGAAAAGGTACATTAGGTAAACTTATAAAAGAGGATAAGCTGTATGAAGATGTTAGAGGTGGAATAAAATCTTTCACAAAACCTTTTGCTCTTGTTGAAAGGTCTAGATTAGATGTTATGCTTTACGGAGAAAAACATACAGGAAATGGAGATGCAAAGGCAGGAATAGCTGCACGTTTTTCTTCTAGACCAGATAGATACATATATGTTGGATTGTTATCTAACAGCAATGGTTCTGTTACTGAAAAATATGTTTACAGGGAAGGTACTAAAGTTAGAACAGAGTTAAAAGAAGACTATAATATTCTTTTTGATATTCAGTATGCAAGGAGATTTTTAACCTGGGAAGATAAAGAATTTTGGGTTAGGGCAGGTATAAAAGATACAACAGCTGATGCAGGTATAGATGTAAAGTATAATCATAATTTATGGATAACTTCAGATCTATATAATTTTGATAGAGATGAGGTCCCAGGAAAGCCTAAAAATCCTCAGCTTGATGTAGGCTTTAGATACAAGTTTCCTAAATATCCTTTCTTTATAAAAGCTGGTGGTTCTGATCTTCTCAATAAAGAATATATAGGAGTGTATATTGGTGGTGGTTTCCTATTTAAAGATGATGATTTAAAGTATTTATTAGGAGCTATGCCAAAGCCATAAATAATGTAGAGAGGAAAACGTATGGATAAATTAGAATATCTGAAAAAATTAGATATATTCTCAGGGCTAAAAGAAGATGAGCTAAAGGAGATTGCAAAATACTTCCATCTAGAAGAGTATAAAAAAGGAGATTACATATTTTTTGAGGGTGATGAAGAGCCAGGTATATATATTGTTGTAGATGGTCTTGTAAAGTTAACAAAAGAAACAGCTGATGGTAAAACAGTTATTCTGAAACTTGTTACTCCAGGAGAAGTTTTTGGCTGGGTGGTTCTTGGAGATTCAAAGCCTACAAGTACATATACAGCTCAGGCTTTGGTTGATAGCAAAGTTTTACACATATCAAATAAAGACTTTTTAAACCTATTAACAGCTTATCCAGCAATAGCAGTTAGGATTACATGTATAGCTTCAAAGATGGTTTTAGAAGCTTATGATAGATTAAAAAGCCTAGCTGTAGAAAAGGTTGAAGGGAGAATTGCAAATCTGCTTTTAGAACTTGGAAAAAAGATTGGAAAAAAAGAAGATGGAAAAATTGTTATTCGTTCTCCTATAACAAGACAGGATCTTGCTGAAATGACTGGAACAACTGTAGAAACTGCGATAAGAATTATAAGTAGATGGAAAAAGGAAGGTATCCTAAACACAGAGAGAGGAAAAATAGAAATTTTAGATCCAGAATATTTAGAAAGTCTTGTATCATGAAAATAATCAGTTTTATCATTTGAAACTTTTTTCCTCATTTTTTATAATTATAAAAATATTCTAATATTCTAAAAGGAGAAATCTATGAGAAGAGTAGGGGTGATACTGTCTATTCTTATGGCTACTGTAGCATTTAGTAAAGAACTTACTCTAAAAGAAGCAATAGATACAGCCCTAAAAAATAGCTATCAGCTAAAAGCTTCTAAAAAACTTTTAAAATCCAAAGAATATGAGTATAAAGCAACAAAAGGTTTAAGATGGCCAACTCTCAAGTTTACAGAGATGTTTATGAGAACCAATGTTCCTGGCTGGGCGATGATGAATGAGCTAAATCAGCATAGATTAACAATGCTATCCTCTGCAAAATACGTTAATATGACGGCAATGAATTATATAATGCCAGCACCTATGTTTAGTAACCCTTCATATCCTGAATGGAATAACTGGCAGACAAAGTTAGAGTTTAAACTACCTATCTTTACAGCAGGAAAGATACCAACAGGTATAAAGATGAGGAAAAAAGAGTATGACGCTGCGAAAAAAGATGTAAAAAGAACAGAACAAAAAGTTATATATGATGTTTCAAAAGCTTACTATGGAGCCCTCCTTGCTAAAGAGGCTATCAAACTTGCAAAAGAAGCCTATAAATCTGTAGAAAAACATTACAAAACTGCAAAATCTATGTATGAGAACGGACTTGCTATATATGCAGATGTTTTAAGAGCAAAAGTTTATTTAATGGATGTTAAAAGTAAAATAACAGAAGCGGAAAATCAGTATCTTGTTGCAAAGAAAGGACTTTTACTTGCTATGGGTGTTGAAGATGTGAATCCTGCAAGTATTGAAGTTGTTGGGGAGCTAAAATTCCATGATACAGATAAAAGTGTTGATTACTGGGAATACTATGCAATAAATAACAGACCTGACTTTCAGGCTCTTAAAGAGAGAGTAGAAAATGCTAAAAGAATGGTTAAGTTTGTTAAAGCTGATATGTATCCTATGGTTGGAGCTTTTGGAACATACCAGATGGACGATAAAGATAATCCTTTTGGAAGTGATGGAACAGGATGGACTGTAGGAGTTGCTTTAACATGGAATGTATTTGATGGATTTAAAACATTAAATAAGTATAAGGCTGCTAAAGAAACCTATAAATATTACAGTCATCAAAAAAAGGGATTTGAGGAATTTATAAAATTCTCTGTTTTTAAAGCTTATGCAAATCTCCAAACTGCAAAAGAAAAACTTAAGACTGCAGAGCAAAATGTAGAATGGGCAAAGGAAATATTAAAGGTAACAGAAACAAGATATAAAAATCAGATGGCAACAATGATTGATCTTTTAGATACTCAAACAATGTATGATAAAGTGAAGTTCGAAAAATCAAAAGCTACCTACGATGCTAATATAGCTCTTTTAGACCTACTATTCCAGGCAGGAGCTTTAAAAAAAGAAAATAATGGAGGAGAAAAATAATGAAAGGAGTTATTAAGTTCACTCTATTTTTCATTATTCCCATGGCACTATTAATAATGTGGATTGGAGGTTTCTTCTCCCATAGAATTCCTCCAGGTTACGCACAGATAGAAGGAAAAGTAATAACAGGAATTAAAACTATGAGAGTTTCCGCTGAGAAAACTAAAGCACTGTACACAGTAGATGGAACTGTAATGGCAAACAATAATGCTAAAGTTGCTACAAAGATAATGGGAAGAATTTTAGATATAAAAGTAAAAGAAGGGGATAGAGTTAAAAAAGATCAGATCTTAGCATTAATAGATACAAGTGATATTGAGCAAAACATAAAAGAAGCAAAGGCTGCATTAGAAGAGCTTGCTAGAGGAAGAGAAGAAGCTCTAGCAGGTTTAAAAGCAGCCAAGGCAGGATATGAGTTTGCAAAAAGAACATATGAAAGATTTAAAAATTTATACAAGGAGAATGCTGTATCTAAGCAACAGCTTGAAGAGATAGAAACAAAAATGATTGGAGCTAAAGCTCAGTACGAAGCAATTCAGGCTAAACTCAAACAGTTAAATGCTAAAGAGAAACAAGTAAGAGCTAAACTTAAGTTTGCAGAGATAATGAAAAGTTACGGTGTTATAAAGGCTCCTTTTGATGGTGTTGTTATCAAGAAGATGAATGATATTGGAGATATGGCTGCTCCTGGAATGCCTATATTTGTAATTGGAGATAACGATTTTAGATTTTTTGCTCAGATTGATGAAAATTTTGTAGATAGAGTACATGTAGGAGATACATTTGATATACATATAGAAACTATTAGAAAAACAGTGAAAGGTACAGTTATAGAAAAAAATAGTAACATAGACCCTATGAGTAGAAGTTTTTCTGTAAAGATGAAAATCCCTTATGTTGAAGGATTAGCTTCAGGAATGTATGGAAAGTTCTACATACCAACAGAAGCTGAAGAGGAGATTTTTATCCCTTTATCAGCAGTTGTTAAATGGGGACAGCTAAATGCAGTTTATAAAGTGGATAGTAAAGGTGTCTTACATCTTACATTTGTGAAACTTGGTAAAAAAATAGGAGATAAAGTTCAGGTTTTATCTGGGGTAGAGCCTGGTGATGAAATTGTTGTAGCTGGAACAGAAAGAGCCTGTGATGGTTGTAAAATCAGATAACTCTGGAGGTATAAAATGGATTATAAAAATAGAGAACTTGGTTTAGCAGGTAAAATAGCAAAGGCTTTTGTAAATTCACCTCTTACCCCTTTACTTGTTCTTGCTTCACTACTTTTAGGTCTGTTTGCTGTATTAACAACACCTAGAGATGAAGAACCTCAGATTGTTGTTCCTATGATAGATATTATGGTTCCTGCCCCTGGAAAAGAGGCAAATGAGATAGACAAGATCATTGCTAAACCTTTAGAGAAAATAATGTGGGAAATTCCAGGGGTTGAGTATGTTTACTCTTACTCTGGAGATGGATTTGCTATCACAACAGTAAGATTTTACGTAGGATCTGATCCTGAAGATGCTCTTGTTAGACTGTACAGTAAACTTATGTCAAATATGTACAGAATGCCTAAAGGCACAATGCAACCTATTGTAAAACCAAAATCTATTGATGATGTTCCTATTATAGCTTTAACCTTCTATAGTGATAAACATACGTCTTATGAGATAAGAAGAGTTGTTGAACAGGTAGAAGATGAATTAAAACAGCTTACAAATATTTCTGAAACTACAATTATAGGTTCTAAACCTAAAACTATATATGTTGAATTTGATCCTGCTAAACTAAATGCATACCATGTTATGCTTCCACAAATTGTTCAATCTCTACAAAAGGCTAATGTTTCTCTTCCTGCAGGAGAATTTGATAAAGATAACTATAGGTTTAAGGTTAGAACAGATGCTTTCTTAAGAGATATAGAGGATGTAAAAAATGTTGTTGTAGCTGTTTACAACAACAAGCCTATCTATCTAAAAGATGTTGCAAAGATATTTGAAGGGGAGGAAGAACCTACAAACTATGTTCAGTTTGGATACGGAGTGCAAGGAAAAGGAGATAAAACAAAAACATATAATGCAGTAACCTTAGCTATAGCTAAAAAAACAGGAAGTAATGCTGTTTTCGTTGCTGAGGATATACTAGAAAAATTGGAGCTTTTGAAAGGAAAAGTTATACCAGATGATATTTATGTAAAAGTTACAAGAAACTACGGTGAAACAGCTACAGAAAAGGCAAATGAACTAATTGAGCACCTTCTTATAGCAACATTCTCTATTGTTCTTCTTATTGCTGTTACCCTTGGATGGAGAGAGTCACTTATTGTTGCGGTAACAATACCTGTTACTCTTGCAATAGCCCTTTTCCTCAGTGAGATGTATGGTTACTCTCTAAACAGGGTTACTCTCTTTGCTCTAATATTCTCCATTGGTATCCTTGTTGATAACTCTATTGTTGTTCTTGAGAACATTCATAGATGGTTCGAGATGAGGAAACTTCCACCGGATCAAGCTGCAGTTGTAGCAACAGATGAGGTTGGAAACCCTACAATCCTTGCTACTTTTGCAGTTATTGTTGCTCTTCTTCCAATGGCATTTGTTACTGGAATGATGGGTCCGTATATGAGACCAATTCCTATTAACTCTTCTGTTGCAATGTTCTTCTCAATGATTTTAGCATTTATCCTCACTCCATATTTAGCTATAAGATGGGTTAAACAGGAACCAGGATTAACGCCAGAACATCTTGAACATGAGATAGAAGAAAGAGCAGGATTTATGACAAAGTTATATGAAAAGATATATCTTCCTCTTTTCCTAAATAGATGGAAAAGATGGGTATTTTTGTTCTTTATGGGATTACTATTAGTGGCTTCTGTATGGCTTATAGTAAACAGGTCAGTTTTAGTAAAAATGCTTCCTTACGACAATAAAAGTGAACTTTTTATAGTTCTAGATATGCCTGAAGGAACACCTCTAGAAAGAACATATCAGGTTACTAAAAAACTTGCTGAGTATATAAAAGGTGTAAATGAGGTTGATAACTATGTTATGTATGTAGGTGTACCTGCTCCATTTGATTTTAACGGCCTCGCAAGACACTACTACTTAAGAAAAGCTCCTTACTACGCAATGATTAAAGTAAATCTCATTGGAAAGCACGAGAGAAAAGCACAGTCTCATGAAATAGCAGAAAGAATAAGAGGAGATATCTACAAAATAGCAATATCTGAAGGTGCAAAATATGTAGCTGTTGTTGAACCACCTCCAGGACCTCCTGTTTTATCTCCTATTGTTGCTGAAGTTTATGGGCCTGATTACGATGGTCAGTTAGCTGTAGCAAAAGAGATAGAAAAACTATTTAAAAATACGCCAGGTATTATAGATGTTGGTATTTATGCTAATATTCCTCAAAGAGAGTACATACTTAAAATTGACAGAGAAAAAGTTAGAAGATACGGATTTGATGAGGATATGATTGTTAAAACAATGAGGATAGCTCTTGCTGGATATGAAGTAGGATATATCCATTCTTCAAGAGCTCTATATCCTGTTGGTATAGTTCTTAGATTAGATCAAAAAGATAGAACATCTATTGAGGACATCCTAGCAATGAAAATACCTACACCCAAAGGTGCAATTCCTATTGGAACATTTGTAAAAGTAGAAAATGGTTCAACTGAACATGATATATACAGAAAGAACCTACAAAAAGTTGTTTATGTTATAGCAAATGTAAATGATACTTTAGGTTCCCCTGTTTATCCGATTATAGATCTCTCAGATAGAATAGCAAATCTACCAACTCCAGATGGAAAAGGAATAAAAATACTTTATACGCATCAGCCAGAGATTGAAGATAGATACTATGTAAAATGGGATGGGGAATGGCAGGTTACTTATGAAACATTTAGAGATATGGGTATAGCTTTTGCAGTAGCAATTGTTGTTCTCTATATACTTCTTGTTGGTTGGTTTGGATCATTTAGAATGCCTGCTGTTATAATGTCTCCAATACCATTCACCCTTGTTGGTATTATCCCTGGTCACTGGCTTTTAGGAGCATTCTTTACAGCAACTTCCATGATAGGATTTATTGCTTTAGCTGGTATTATTCTAAGGAACTCTATACTTCTTGTTCAGTTTGCAGAAGATAAATTAAAAGAAGGTTACTCTGTAGAAGAGGCTCTTTTAGAAGCAGGAATTGTAAGAACAAGGCCTATTCTTCTCACTGCAGCTGCTATTATCGTTGGTGCCTTTGTCATCATCTTCGATCCAATATTTAATGGTCTTGCAATATCTTTAATATTTGGAACTGGTGCTTCAACATTAATTACGCTAGTAGTAGTTCCAGTGCTTTACTACATGATTGAAAGAAAGAGAGCACTTACTCTTAGAGCTATGCCAGCTGTACCAATAGATGAAAAACCTAAAGAATAGGATAAAATATAACGTATTAAAAATTTAAAGCCCCCTTAAAGGGGGCTTTTTAGGATTTAAAGATGGAAAAAGAGAATATTACAAAAGAAGAAGCCCTTGAGTATCACAGAAGATGTAAACCTGGAAAAATAGAAGTTTTACCTTCTAAACCTTCCAAAACAAAAAGAGATCTATCTTTAGCTTACACACCAGGAGTCTCATATCCATGTATAGAGATACAGAAGGATCCCTTAAAAGCTTATGATTACACCACAAAATCAAATCTAGTTGCAGTAATAACAAATGGAACAGCTGTTTTAGGTTTAGGAGATATAGGAGCTTTAGCTGGTAAGCCTGTTATGGAAGGAAAAGGTGTTCTGTTTAAAATCTTTGCAGATGTAGATGTTTTTGATATAGAAGTTTCCCAAAAAGATCCAGAAAAGTTCTGTGAAGTTGTTGAATCAATAGCTATCACATTTGGTGGAATAAATCTTGAAGATGTAAAAGCTCCTGAATGTTTTTATATAGAAGATAGACTAAAAAAACGTTTAGATATACCTGTTATGCATGACGATCAGCATGGAACAGCAATTGTATCAGCAGCAGCTTTACTTAATGCCCTTGAGATTACAGGAAAAAATATAGAAGATGTTAAAGTTGTTATTAACGGTGCAGGTGCAGCTGCTATTGCATGTGGAAGACTATACAGAAAACTTGGAGTAAAAAATATCATAATGTTAGACAGTAGAGGAGTCATTTCCTCTGATAGAATGGATTTAAACCAGTATAAAAAAGAGTTTATCACTGATGAAAATATACATTCTTTAGAAGAAGCTTTAAAAGGAGCAGATGTTTTCCTTGGTCTGTCAAAAGGTAATATTCTTTCAAAAGAGATGCTTCTATCTATGAATAAAAATCCTGTTATATTTGCTTTGGCAAATCCTATTCCTGAAATACTTCCAGAGGTTGCATTAGAAATTAGAAAAGACGTTATCATTGCAACAGGAAGAAGCGATTATCCAAATCAGATAAACAATGTTATAGCGTTTCCATACATCTTTAGAGGTGCTCTTGATACAAGGGCAAGAGATATAAATGAGAAGATGGTTATAGAAGCTGTTAAGGCTATAGCAAATTTAGGAAAGAGAAAAGGACTTTTGATCCCATCTCCTTTTGATAGTGATCTATTTGAGGAAGTTTCTTTTGCCGTTGCAAAGGCTGCTATTGAAAGTGGTTCAGCGAAAGACAAGAATTTTTCTCTAAGTGAATATAGAGAAAAACTTAAAGAGAGAAGGGAAAAATTAGAAGAAATTCAGTTCGTGTGTCAGTAGTATGCTTGATATACAATTTTTAAATGAAAGAGCAAAAAAGCTTAGGTCAGCTTTAAAAAAAGTAAAACAGATTATAGATCTAGGAAAGGAAACATTTGTTTCTACACCTATGTATCCTGATAGAGTTCAGTACTATATGGTTATGGCTTATGATGAGCTTGAGAAGATAGCCTGTCATATATACTCAGAAGCTACAGGAGAGAAGATATCTGAAAACTGTCTTGAAAAATTAGCTCAAACAGACATCTTCTCAGGAAAGATAAACAGAGCTATTCAGGATCTTATTAAGTTTAAAAAAGACCTATTTGAAAGTAACTTTAAATACTCTCCAGAACAGATGTATTTCACTGTTAAAAATATTTTAGATAGCCTGTATGAGCCTTTTATTAAAGAGCTAAGCAAAGTAGTAAAAGAACTTAAAGAGAAACAACCTAAACTTACTATTCCTGTAAATCTAAAGAAAGTAAATCAACAGGCAAAAGCAATAAAATCAGAGCTTAAAAAGATAGAAACCCTTTTAACGTATCCTAAGGAGGAGTTTGTAAAAAGTGAGTATGCAATAGATAGAGGAAGATACTTTGCAGTAGTAACGGTAGATAGTGCTCTTTGGATATGCAGGCATATAGCAAGACAGCTAAAGCTAAAACCATCAAAAAACTGTTTTGAAAATCTATACAAAGCAGGGATTTTAAAGAAAGAAACAGCAGAAAAACTTGAGAAGATAGCATCGTACAGAGATATTTTTGCAAACCCTGAAAAAGAAATAGACCCAGAAGAGCTTTATAGAATATTAAAAGAAGATTTTCCTGTTTTCCTTGAATTTATAAAAGAAATATCAAAAGCTATATTTGGAAAGTGATGTTTTCTTAAGGTTACCTGTATTCATAATACTAATCTGCCTTTTTTAGGTATCAATCCAAACTTGGAGACCTACCGCTGGACTAGTGGGACGTTTGCTTTGCAAACTGGTGACACGAAGTGAAGCAAGTAACGCCTGTGGAGTGAGGGATATTCCACGATGATTTTAAAAAGTTTTTGAAGAAACATCTTACCGTTTATTCTAGTTTTAAAACTCTTTAAGTTAGGCAAGCCAAATATAGACAACAGATGAACTTTTTATCAATTTCTTCTAATATTTGTATTAACTGCAATTATAGGTCAGTTTGTATAGAAAAGAAAGAGCCCTTAAGGGCTCCTAGTTACCAAATTTCAGATCAAATCTGTCAAGATTCATAACCTTATCCCATGCTTTTACAAAGTCAGATACAAACTTTTCTTCATCTGATGCGTAAACCTCAGCAACAGCACGAAGCTCGTTGTGATGTCCTATGATCAGGTCAACTCTTGTGGCTTTCCATTTTAGCTTCCCAGATTTTCTATCATAACCTTCAAATAGATAATGGTTTTCATCTGTAGGTTTCCATTCTGTATCCATATCAAGAAGATTAACGAAGAAATCATTTGTTAAAGTGCCAGCTCTATCAGTTAACACACCTGTGCCGTCGAATCCGTAAACAGCCCCTAAAACTCTTAAACCTCCAATTAAAACCACCATCTCTGGCACAGTTAAAGTAAGAAGATTAGCTTTATCAACTAAAAGTTCTTCGGCCTTGGTTTTTGAAGGATCTTTCATATAGTTTATAAATCCATCTGCAAATGGCTCTATGACTTTGTAAAACCTTTCTTCTATATCTTCTTGTCTTGCATCTACTCTTCCTGGAGTAAAAGGAACAGATACTTTAAACCTAGCTTCTTCAGCAGCTTTTTCTATTGCAGCACAGCCTCCAAGGACTATAAGATCGGCTATGGACACCTTTTTCTTATCAGTATCAAACTCATTTTTTATCTTTTCATAAACGGATAACACCTTTGATAGTCTTTCTGGATGGTTTACTTCCCAGTTTTTAAAAGGAGATAAACGGATCCTTCCACCGTTTGCTCCACCTCTTCTGTCTGAATCTCTGTATGTGGATGCAGAAGACCATGCTGTATATACAAGTTCAGGAATGTCTAATCCTGAAGATAGAATTTTTTCCTTTAGAACCTTTATATCATTTTCATCTATCAGTTCGTAATCCCTTTCAGGCAATGGGTCTTGCCATATATACGTTTCTTCTGGAACCTCTGGGCCAAAATAACAGCTTTTTGGGCCCATGTCCCTATGGGTTAGCTTATACCATGCAAGTGCAAAAGCTTTCTCAAACTCCTCTGGATTTTCAAGGAAGTATCTTGAGACTTTTTCATATTTAGGGTCAAATCTTAGAGCAAGGTCAGTTGTCAACATCATAGGTTTGTGCTTTTTATAAGGATCATGGGCGTCTGGAAGCATCTCCGGAGCATCTTTTGCAACCCACTGATATTTTCCTGCAGGGCTTTTTGTAAGCTCCCATTCATACTCAAATAAAAATTTCAGAAAATAAATGCCAAACCTTGTTGGGGTTAATGACCATACAAGCTCAAATCCAGAGGTAAATGTATCAGGCCCTTTTCCCGTTTTATAGTTGTACTTCCATCCAAGTCCCTGCTGCTGAACAGGTGCAGCATCTGGAGGAGGGCCTAAATACTTTTCAGGGCCTGCACCGTGACATTTTCCAAATGCATGTCCACCTGCAATGAGTGCCACAGTCTCTTCATCATTCATTCCCATTCTGCCAAAAGTCTCTCTTATCTGTTTTGCTGATGCAACAGGATCTGGTTTTCCTTCTGGCCCTTCAGGATTTACATAAATAAGACCCATCTCTGTAGCAGCGTATGGTTTTTCAAGTTTTCCATCTTTAAACCTTTCTTTTCCTGAAAGCATTTCATGTTCAGGGCCCCAGTCTACAGATTCATCAGGTTCCCAGATATCTTCCCTTCCTCCTGCAAAACCAACAGTTTTAACTCCCATAGACTCAAGGGCAACATTTCCTGCAAGAATTATTAAATCTGCCCATGATAGTTGTTTACCGTATTTTTTCTTTACAGGCCACAATAGTCTTAACGCTTTATCTAGATTTATATTATCTGGCCAGTCAATTCTCAGAGGAAATCTTATGGAACCTGACCTTGCTCCACCTCTACCGTCAAAAATCCTGTAACTTCCTGCACTGTGCCACGCAAGTCTTATAAAAAGAGGCCCATAATGTCCAAAGTCTGCAGGCCACCAGTCCTGAGATGTGGTCATTAGTTTTTCCAGATCTTTCTTCAGCTGAAAGTAATCAATCTGTTTAAACTCTTTTACATAGTTAAAATCCTCTCCGTAGGGGTTTGATGTAGGACAGCTTTGTCTTAAAGGTTTTAGATTCAACCTTTCTGGAAACCAGTCTGTGATCCATCTCTTTCTGCTCATAATGTCATCCTCCAAAAATAACCTCTTGTTAATAATAGTAATGGTTACTATTAAGAAAGTCAATGGAAATAATGTATAATTTTTTTCCATAGTCAGATATAACAGTTAAAAGAGGAAGATATGAGACCTTCAATTTTGGAGATAAAGCATGAGATAAATAATCTTCTGTTTAAGCTAGAAACCTCCTGGCAGATATTAGAGGATGGTAATGTAAACAGAGAGGAAATATCACAGATATCTTCAATACTAAGAAAAAACACAGATATATTGAAACAAGTATTTGATAGTCTATTTGCTGTTGAAGCTCTAGAAAAAGGTAAAATGAAAAAGGAGTCTGTAGATCTAAAAAATCTTCTTAGGATATATCTGAATATAGATATACCTAAAACAGATATACATTTTTCATCTGATATGTTAAAAACAGCATTAAAAAATCTTCAGATGATCAATAAGCCTGTTTCTGTTTCTAAAGAAGATGATAGGCTTATATTGTATATTCAGAAACCAGAAGGCAAGATAGATATATTTTTGCTTGAAGTTGCAAAGTATATCCTTAATAAGGCAGGTGTGGAGATAGATGAAAAAGATACTGATTGTAGATGATGATAAAGACATTTTAACGCTCCTCTCTATAAAACTAAAAGGTGAAGATTTTGAAATAGTAACAATTCCATCCCCAATAAAAGCCATAGACTATCTCTCCTATCAGAAGGTGGATTTAATATTAGTAGATCAGAGAATGCCTGAGTTGACAGGATTAGAGTTTGTAGAAATTGTTAAGGATAAGTTTGAAGATATTCCTATTATAGTTATGACTGCTCATGGTCATGTGGATGATGCTGTAAAAGCTATAAAAGCAGGTGCGTTTTACTATATAACAAAGCCTATAAATTACGATGAACTAAAAGCTTTGATACAACAGGGATTAGAAATTTCTTCCTTGAAAAAGGAAGTTAAACAGCTAAAAGAGATATTAGAATTTAATATAGTGGCTGAAAGTAAAGCTTTAAAGGATATAATAAAAACTGTTGAAAAAATCGCCCCATTTGATACAACTATTTTAATAACAGGAGAAAGTGGAACAGGAAAGGAAGTTATAGCAAAACTTATCCATAAAAAGAGTAAAAGATCAAATAAACCTTTTATAGCAGTAAACTGCGGTGCTATTCCGGAAGATCTATTAGAAAGTGAGCTTTTTGGATATAAGAAAGGAGCCTTTACTGGAGCTACATCAGACAAAAAAGGTCTTATAGAAGAAGCTGATGGAGGGACATTATTTTTAGATGAGATTGGAGATCTTCCTTTAAATCTGCAGGTAAAACTTTTAAGGGTTCTTCAGGAAGGAGATATAAAACCCTTAGGAGCATCTAAACCAAAAAAAATAGATGTTAGATTTATTGCAGCAACAAATAAAAATCTAGAAAAATTAGTGAAGGAAGGAAAATTTAGGGAAGATCTGTACTACCGCTTAAACGTTATTCATTTAGAGATTCCTCCTCTAAGAAAGAGAAAGGAGGATATTATACCTCTAGCAAAGTTTTTTATAAAAAATGTGTCTGCTAAGTACAATATTCCCCCAAAAATGTTATCTAAAAGAGCTGAAAAGCAACTTCTTGAATACCACTGGCCTGGAAATGTAAGGGAACTTGAAAATATAATAGAGAGGATAATGCTTACTAAAAACAGTTCTATTATCCACTCTATCTTTTCTTCTAAAGAAAAAAAACCAAAATCTTTTTACGATGCAAAAGAAATATTTGAAAGAACGTATATAGAAAATTTGCTTAATTTTACGAAAGGAAATATATCAAAAGCTTCAAAAATATCAGGACTTACAAGAGCCCAAATTTACAGACTAATCAAAAGACATAACATCCAAAAGTAGATTAAAATCTATTTAAACAAATTTTCTGGAGATCTTTTAACTATGAAAAAGCTTTATCTTCTTTTTCTGTGGCATATGCATCAACCTGAGTATAAGAACCCTTTAACAGATACCTACGAGATGCCATGGACGTTTCTCCACTGTATAAAAGACTACTATGAGATGCCATGGCATATTAGTAGATTTAAAAATATAAAGGCAACATTTAATCTCGTACCTTCACTTATAAAACAGATACAGGATTATACAAATAAAGATGTAAAAGATAAGTTTTTACTTAGTTTAAAAAAAAGACCTGAAGATTTAACAACAAATGAAAAAAGATTCTTAATTCCTTTTCTCTTTAACGCTAATATAAAAACAATGATAAAACCATTTCCTAGATACTATCAGCTTTTTTTAAAAAAAGAACAGTTTACAGGAAATATAGAAAATCTATTTTCTAATCAGGAGATACTTGATATAGAAGTCCTTTTTTTACTTTCGTGGACAGGAAATTACCTAAGAAAAAGATCTGATATCGTTAGATCTCTTATAGTAAAATCCTCAGATTTTACTCAAGAGGATAAGGAAAAACTTTTAGAAGAACTATTTTCTTTTGTAAAAGAGATAATACCCTTTTATAAAAAACTAAAAGATGAAGGAAAGATTGAGATAAGTACAACTCCTTTTTACCATCCTATACTTCCTCTATTGATAGATATAAAATCAGCTAAAGAGGCAACTCCTGAAATAACTTTACCTAAGGTAGAGGCTTCTTTTAAAGACCATGCAGAGATTCATTTAGAAAAGGCTTTATCTTTTTATAAAGATATATTTAGAGAAGAACCAAAGGGTCTTTGGCCAGCTGAAGGAAGTATAAGTAATGATACTGTTTTACTATTTTCTAAAAAGAATATTCACTGGGCTGCATCAGATGAAGATGTTTTATTTAACTCTTTAGGAGAAAGGGAAAAAAGATATATCTATAAGATATACAGATACGAAAACACTAATCTTTTCTTTAGGGACAAAACATTAAGTGACCTTATAGGATTTACGTACAGTAATTGGGATTCTAAAGATGCAGCACAGGATTTTATAAACAGGTTAAGGGAAATATATAACGATTTTTCTTTCTCTCCTATGGTTTCTGTTATTCTTGATGGAGAAAATGCATGGGAGTTTTATGAGAATAATGGATTTGATTTTTTCAACAGTTTATACTCCATTTTAGAAAAAGAGGAATGGATAGAAACAGTAACATTTTCTCAGGCTCTGAACTTAGAAGAAACAATTCAACTGAGTAACATTGTTGCAGGAAGCTGGATAGGTGGAAATTTTTATACATGGATTGGTCATCCAGAAAAAAATAGAGGATGGGAGCTTCTCTCTAAAGCAAAAAAATCTTTTGATAAATCTTTAAAAGAGAAGAAAGAAAAAGCTTTAGAGTATATGCTTGTGGCTGAAGGGAGTGACTGGTTCTGGTGGTATGGAGATGATCACTATACCCCATATGCAGATAAATTTGATATGCTCTTTAGAGCAAATTTGCAAAAAGTTTATAAGATTTTAGAGATAGAACCACCTTCAGATATTTTTACTCCTATAAAGAAAACTTTTTCTTCACCATATATACAGTTTCCAAACTACTATGTGTTTCCCTTAATAGATGGAGAGATAAGTAACTACTTTGAATGGTTAAATGGGGGAATTATTAATCTCACATTTGACGCTTCAGCTATGGATACATCAAAGGTTCATCTTAAAAAACTTTATTATGGTTATGATGAAGAAAATCTATATCTGGGAATTGATGGAAAAATAAGGGAGCTTTTAGATAAAGATTATTTTTTATCAATAGATTTTTTAGGTAAGGAAGAAGAAAAAGTTTTAATATACATAGGAAATAAAAAGCAGATAAAAAATAGATGCAGTGATATAGAGTACAGTTGTAAACATATCTGTGAGATAAAAATACCTTTAAAATGTTTACCTTTAGAAGATGATAAGATAGAAGTTTCTTTTGGAATATACAAAAATAACAAACAGATAGAAAAAGTTCCTTTTTACAACTATATAACCCTTGATTTATCAAGAAAATTTGATGATGAATGGTTTATCTAAAATGGCGGAGAGGGAGGGATTCGAACCCTCGGAGCGGGGAAAACCCGCTCAACTCCTTAGCAGGGAGCCGCCTTCGACCACTCGGCCACCTCTCCAGAGGAGCTTTTATATTATATCTCACTAATTATTTTTTTCAAATCCTAATCTGGCATTATCCTAATTAAACATTCATCTGGATTTACTGTATCTCCTTCTCTTACATAAACCTCTTCAACTGTTCCATCTATAGGAGAGTGAATCTCATTTTCCATCTTCATTGCTTCAACAACAAGTAGAACATCTCCTTTTTTAACTTTATCTCCAGGAGATACTTTAACTGAAACAACTTTTCCTGGCATTGGGGAACTAATATCACCAACATCAACAGCTTTAGGTCTTCCTGTTGTCTGTGCTTCAGATGGAAGTGTTTCTATTTTCTCTCCTACTTCAATCTCTTTTATAGGTTGAACAATCGTTTCTTCTAGTCTTCCATCTACTCTTACAAAGTAAGGCGTTCCTCCTTCTACAGGACTACCTACACCTGCAATTTGTATATGATATGTTTCACCGTGAAGGGTTATATTAAACTCAACAGGAGCTTTTACAGTACATGCTTCTTCCTCTGAAAAATCTTCAATTTCTGGAGGTAAAGCTTCCCCTTTTTCATATTTTTCTCTCCATTCAAAAAACTCTTTAGCAACTTGCGGGAATAGACAGAAAGAGAGTATATCTTCTTCACTTCTTGCACCAAATTTCTGAGCTTCTTCTGTACACTTGTCAAGCTCTGGTTCTAATAAATCTGCAGGTCTTACCTGTATAGGTTGCTCATCTCCAATAATTTTCTTAATGATCTCAGGCTTAATTGGAGCAGGTGGTCTACCATATAAACCTTTTACATAATCTTTTGTTTCTTTTGTAACAACTTTATATCTTTCTCCCTGAAGAACATTTAATAAAGCTTGTGTTCCAACTATCTGAGATGTTGGTGTAACAAGTGGAGGATAACCTAAATCTTCTCTTACCCTTGCAACTTCTAGTTTCACTTCATCAAGTTTATCTAGAGCATCATTTTCTTTTAACTGATTAATGAAGTTAGACATCATACCACCTGGTATCTGATGTATAAGAACCTGAGCATCAGGCCATTTTTCAGCAGTATCGTACTTCTTATATTTCTTTCTTACTTCTTTTAGATACTCAGCAACTTCCTCTATTATTGAAAGATCGATATCTATCTCATATCCAAACTCTCTTAAAGCGTAAGTCATTGTTTCAACAGCAG
Source organism: Persephonella sp. (assembly GCA_027028005.1). Classification (GTDB taxonomy): domain Bacteria; phylum Aquificota; class Aquificia; order Aquificales; family Hydrogenothermaceae; genus JAADDV01. The sequence continues at coordinate 46,412 of JALVKE010000318.1, forward strand.
GATGAGCTGTAAGCCAGGACCATGTAGAAACATCCGTATCAATAATATCAGCACCAGCCTCAACTGCTTTTAAATACGTCATCTCAGCCATTGCAGCTGTAGATTGGGCGTGAACATGGACAGGTAGTTTTACCTCTTCTTTTAATCTCTTTACAAGCTCATATGCAACTTTAGGAGATAGTATACCAGCCTGATCTTTTATGGATATAATGTCCACTCCAAGATCCCTAAGTTGTTTAGCAACTCCAACAAAATAATCTACTGTATGAACAGGACTTATTGTGTAAGAAAGAACACCTTTTACAATCTTTCCTTCCTCTTTTGCTGTTGATATAGCAACTTCCATGTTTCTAACATCATTTAAAGCATCAAATATTCTAAAAACATCTATTCCATTTTCAGCAGCCTTTCTTACAAATGCCTCTACAACATCATCAGGATAGTGTCTATAGCCAACAACATTCTGACCCCTTAAAAGCATCTCAAGTTTTGTATTGGGAGCTACCTCTTTAAACTTCCTTAATCTCTCCCAAGGATCTTCTTTTAAGAATCTCAGGCAGACATCAAAGGTAGCTCCACCCCAGACTTCCAAAGACCAAAACCCTGCTTTATCTAATTTTTCTGCAGCTGGTAGAAGATCTTCTGTTCTAACTCTTGTTGCTAATAAACTCTGTTGTCCATCTCTTAATGTAACATCTGTAAATTCTATCTTTCTTCCCATATTTCGTGCTCCTAAAGAAAATTTCTAAAATAAAGAAATGAGGTTTTATTATGATTGATTGAATATTATACAATAGATTTGAAATGCTTTTACTAGGGGTTTCTACAAAATTAGTTAATGTAAATTTTATTTATATCAGAAATTTTCTCCTTGTAGCAAAGATAAAAAAACTTTACAGATAAGCTCCGACAAAGCCCTTCTCTTAAAAAGCTTTTTTTTAAATTATAACTGTCTCTAATTAGAGAACTTCATCTAAGGAAAAGTAACACCTGTACTCTACATCCAATTATAGAGGTAAGGTCATAATGAAATTCCCATAGCTTTTAAATTAGCTTTAGCCTTTAAAATTGTTTCTTCATACTCTTTTTCTGGTACAGAGTCGGCTACTAATCCACTACCAACATATATATAACATTTATGATTTTTAAAAATAGATTGTCTTATTGCAACACTCATAACAAAATCCATATTTGGTTTAATTAATACCGTAGCTCCACAGTAAACAGATCGATTATATTCTTCAAGTTGATTTATTATCTCAATGGCTCTTTTTTTTGGTGCTCCTGTTACCGATCCTGGAGGAAATGTACTGTTTATTATTTTTTCTAAAGAGGGATCTTTTTCTAATGTTCCTTCTACAGTTGAAACCATCTGATAGAGTGAAGAATACTTCTCAATATTAAACAGTTTCTTTACCTTTACATTTCTTGCTATCTTATTTAAATCATTTCTCATTAAATCTGTTATCATCAGGTTTTCAGCTCTTTCTTTTTCAGAGTTTTTTAATTCATTAAATAGCTTAATATCTTCTCTACGATCATTTCCTCTTTTTCTAGTTCCTTTTATAGGCTTTGTTATTAATTTGTTACCCTTCTTTTCTAAAAACAGTTCCATAGAACCAGATATTAAAGAAAAATCCTTCTCTTTAATCAACATTAGATAAGGAGTAGGTTGTGTGTTAATTAAATTAAAAAATATATCTTCAGGATAAAAGAAACCATCTATTTCAAACCTATGGGTTATATTCACCTGATATATATCCCCTTCTTCTATGTATTTTTTAACATTTAAAATATTTGAAATATATGCATTTTTATTAGGAAATTTTATATTTTTTATAAAATTTTCTGCAAATTTGCCATTTTTTGCGTTTAGTCTTTTATAATTTTTAAAAAAAGCAAAATATATA
>JALVKE010000319.1 GCA_027028005.1 Persephonella sp.
GTTTCTGTTTTTATTCCTATTTCACCAATTCCTTCTTTGTTTTTGTTGTAAATTTTTATATCTACATATGGCAGAGGTTTTCCAACACTACCGATTTTGTTTTCCTTGTTGAAACATATATTAGTTGCTGTTCCTGTCTCAGATGTCCCATAAATCTCATGAATTTCGCAGTTGAGTAGATTTAGTAGTTTTTCTTTAGTGTTTTCTGCAAGTAGAAAAGAAGAAGAGACAAGTTTCTTTAAAGGAAAGTTAGAAAAAGTAATATTATTTTTTTCTATATAATCTAAAATCATTTCAATCTGGTTAGAGACAAGAATTGAAAAGGAAATATTGTTTTCTATAACAGATTTTATCCAGTTTTGAGGGGTAAAGTGCTTCAAAATTATACCTGTTCCTCCAAGAAACAGCGGCAATAATGATAGCCTAAATCCTAAAGAGTGGTACATAGGAGTAGATACTACAATACTGTCCTTATCTGAAAGGTTGTATAGGTTTATAGCACTTAAAAAAGCCCTTTTTATTTTAGTTTTTTGGGACATTACCAGTGGTTTTGGAGCTCCTGTTGAACCAGATGTGGTTGTTATTAAAAAAGGAGTATCAGGAGATATTTTTAAATCTAGTTTTAACTCTTCGTTTCCTACTTTTTTGAAATCAAGCAAAATTTTTTTTATTCCTTTAACGTCGGTATGTTTAAACTGATTTGTAGTTATAAGGTAATCTATATTATATCTTTCTAGCAAGGATACTATTTGAGGATAGGAGAAATTTGGATTTAAGGGGAAAACTTTAGCTCCTAAAAAGGCTGCAGCTAATGTTGATACAAGAAACTCAATACTGTTAGGTATAAGAAGGGCAATAGTGTCATCCTTTTGTACTTTATACTCTTTAAAAAGGGCAATTGTTCCAGCTAATTTTTTTGATAAATCTTTATAGGAGAACTTTGCAGTATCTGTTATCACTGCAGTTTTTTCAGGATATTTTCCTATAGTTTCAAATATGCTTTCAGGTATAGATGCCTCAAATTTCATTAAACACCTTCCAAATTTTTTCTATAACAAACTCAATATCTTCTTTTTTCATTGCTGGGTATATTGGAAGGGAGATTTCTCTTTTGTAAAAATCTTCACTTTTAGGGCAAATCCCTTTTTCATATCCTAGCTGCTGATAGTATGGATGCCAGTAAACAGGTATGTAGTGTACCTGTACACCTATTCCCTCTTTTCTCAGTTTATCAAAGATTTCTTTTTTCTTATCTTTATACTCATCTTTTAATCTTATAGGATAAAGGTGGTACGCATGGTAGGCATAATCTTTTTCTACTGGCAAATCAAAGTAAGGATTATCTTTGAAAGCTTCATTATACATATTTGCTATCTGTTGTCTTTTTTTTATAAAATCGTCAAGTTTTTTAAGCTGGGATATACCTAATGCTGCTTGTATATCTGTCATCCTGTAGTTGTAGCCTAAAAGCTGCATCTCGTAATACCAGCTTCCATCAGGTTGGTTTTTAAACTTATCTGGTTCTTTGGTTATTCCGTGGTTTCTAAACATAAGTAGCTTTTCATAAACTTTCCTGTCATTGGTTAGTACTGCTCCGCCTTCTCCTGTTGTGATGTGTTTTACAGGATGAAAACTAAAAATAGCTACGTCGCTAAGTTTACAGCTACCTATTTTTTCTCCTTTGTATCTTCCACCTAGAGCATGGCAGGCATCTTCTACTACTTTTATGTTATGTCTGTCTGCTATTTCTTTTACTTTTTCCATGTCTACAGGATGACCTGCGTAGTGAACTACAGATATCAGTTTTGTGTTAGGAGTGATTTTTTCTTCAATCTTTTGTACGTCAATATTTCCTGTTTCTGGTTCTATATCTACAAAAACAGGTTTTGCTCCAAGGTATAGCCCAGCGTTTGAGGTAGCAGCAAATGTCATAGGTGTGGTTATAAATTCATCGTCCCTTTCCAGTCCTAGTGCAAAGTATGCCCCATGGAGGGCAGATGTTCCGCTGTTAAAAACTACTGCGAATTTGGATCCGCAGTAATCTGCCAGTTTTTTTTCAAACTCAGGCAGTTTATTTCCTTGGGTTATATAGTCAGACTTTAGTACATCTACAACTGCCTTTATGTCCTCTTCATCTATAAACTGTTTACCGTAGGGGATAAACTTTTCCATCAGTAAACTATATCGATTTTTTTTAGTAGCTCTCTTAAGTCCTCAACCGATAGCCACTGGGTATTATTATCGGATGAATACCTAAATCCTTCAGATACTTT
>JALVKE010000320.1 GCA_027028005.1 Persephonella sp.
CTTTAATATCACATCTCTGATATAATTAAAAGAAAAAGGATTTTTGGCTTGAATATAGTAGCTTTAATATCAGGAAGAGGTTCAAATTTACATGCTATTATAGAAGGAATAGAAGAAGGAAAAATTAATGCAAAAATCTCCCTAGTTATATCAAATAAGGAAGATGCTAAAGGCTTAGAAATTGCCTCTTCTTATGGTATTGAAACATTATTCTTAAATCCTAAAGAATATAAAGATAGAAAAGAGTATGATAAAAAATTAGCAGAAGTTATATTACAAAAAAATCCTGATTTAATCGTTTTAGCTGGATATATGAGGATTTTATCTCCAGAGTTTATAGATACCTTTGAAGGAAGAATAGTAAATATTCATCCATCCTTAATTCCTGCTTTTCAGGGATTAAATGCACAAAAACAGGCTATAGAGTTTGGTTCTAAGTTTTCAGGATGTACTGTTCATTTTGTCACGAAAGATCTTGATAATGGTCCTATTATTATTCAAGCTGTTGTTCCAATTCTTCCAGAAGATACAGAAGAGACCTTATCTCAGAGGATACTGAAATTTGAGCACAGAATATATCCTCAAGCTATTAAATGGATAGCTGATAATAGGATTTTAATAGAAGGAAGAAAAGTAATTGTAAAAAATGCTAAATACGGGACGTTACCTGTAAATCCAGATTTAGAAGATTTTTAAGATATCTATATATCAATTTAAATAATTAATTCCCTATAATCTCTTTTTTCATATATCATTTTTAATCTATAAATTTAAAAAGGAGAGGTCTATGGGAAAGTATATTCCAGGGGTTTTAGTAACTGTTATCCTAGCAATAATTGCTACATATATATCAAGTTTGCAGATTGTTAAAGAAACAGTTAACTTTTCTCCTCTTATTATAGCTATTTTACTTGGTGTTATTATAGGGAACATTGTTAAATTTCCTGAAACATTTAAACCTGGTTTAATATTTTCTTTAAAGAAAATACTTAGAATTGCAATTGTTTTTTTAGGTTTCAGGCTTACATTTCAGAATGTTGCTGATGTTGGCATTGAAGGTTTAATCCTTGATACGTTTATGCTTGTTTCTACATTCTTACTTGGTGTATGGATTGCAAGAAGATTTTTTGGACTTGATCCGCAGATAAGTTATCTTGTTGCATCAGGGTCATCTATATGTGGTGCTTCTGCTGTACTTGCTACTGCTCCTATTGTTAAAGCTGAAATGCACCATGCAGCAATGGCTGTTGCTACAGTAACAATTTTTGGAACAATTGCTATGTTTATATATCCAATTGTTTATAAAGCAGGTTTAACACTGGGATTTGACGATATAACTTATGGTCTTTGGACAGGAGCTACTGTTCATGAGGTTGCACAGGTTGTTGCAGCAGGATTTGCTGTATCTGAAGATGCAGGAAATACAGCAACTATTGCAAAACTAACAAGGGTTATGATGCTTGCTCCCCTTCTTATTGCTTTAAGTTATTTCTTAGCAAGAAAACAGGCTACTCACGGAACAGGAGTAGCCCTTAGAGATATTCCTATACCTTACTTTGTTTTTGGATTTATAGCTATGGTTGGAGTTAACTCAATGAATGTAATACCTTCAGGAATTGTTCATTACATAAATGTGATAGATGGTTTTCTCCTCACTGTAGCTATGGCTGCAATGGGCATTGAAACAAACATAAATAAGATAAAAGGCGTTGGAATGAAGCCTATCTATGTAGCATTAATAATATTTGCTTATCTCTTTTTCGTAGGTATGATTGCAACAAAAGTTATTCATGCTATGTTTGGATAAAGAGAAAGGGGCTTTAAGCCCCTATTATACACTTAACATTTTTTCAACTGTAATCTTTGCACTTTCTCCTAAAGCAGAAAGGTTATATCCTCCTTCAAGCATAAAAAGGAAAGGAACATCAGCAGTTTTTAATATATACTCAACAATCTTTCCTATCCCCTGTGTTGTTACCTCAAGATTTGTTAATGGATCTTCTTGATGTAAGTCATACCCTGCAGAAACCATAATAATATCTGGTTTAAAGTGGTAAACAAGATCAGGGAGTATCATTGAGTATACATCCTCATATGTTTCATCTCCTGTTCCCGCTGGAAGAGGAACGTTATATGTAAAACCAAAACCTTTTCCTACTCCTTTTTCATCAGCTGAACCTGTTCCTGGATAAAAAGGATACTGATGAGTTGAAAAATAAAAAACTGTATCATCATCGTAAAAAGCCTTCTGTGTTCCATTTCCATGGTGAGCATCAAAGTCTACAATAAAGACCTTTTCAAACCCCTGGTTTTGAGCATACCTTGCAGCTATTGCTATGTTATTGAAAATACAAAAACCCATTGCTTTAGCATATTCAGCGTGATGTCCTGGAGGTCTTACATTTGCAAAAACTCTCTCAACTAAACCTTCTTTTATCTTATCAACAGCTTCTAATCCTGCTCCTACTGCATACGTTGCAGCTTCGTAGGTAAAAATTGAACATCTTGTATCAGGGTCTAGATATGTTCCTCCTGCAGAGCAAAGATCCATTATTTCCTGTGGATAATAGATATCGTGAACTAAAGCTATCTCTTTTGCTGTAGCTTTTCTTGGTTTTATGTCTATCAGTTTATCTTTCAAAGGAGTTAAAAATGTATCTATTGATAAAACTCTCTCAGGTTTTTCAGGATGTCCCTCTCCTGTATCATGTTTAAGATAAACAGGGTCATATATATATCCTACTTTCCTCATTTTTTAGCTCCTGCCTTTTCTTTTTTTACTTTTTCTTTTTTCCCATTTTTTTCTTCTTGAGTAGATTTACCGTCTATGTTAAATAGATTTCCAAATAGTTCTTTTAGTTTATCAAGAAAAGATTTTTCCTCTTCAACAGGAGTTTTTTCTTCCTCTTTAGGAAGGTTTAAAGGAGTTGTAAATTTGTCTTTAAAATTATCTAGAAGAATAAAATCATCGCATATCTTTCTAAGATGATATGAGCTTTCTCTTTTAAAAGAAGCATTTTCTACTCTCTTTCCAAGTTCCTGAATTTTTTCAATAACAGGGATAAAGTCACTATCTCCACTTACAAGAATAGCTGTATCATAGGCATCTTTGAAGGCAAGACTTATCATATCAGTTGCTATTAAGATATCTATACCTTTTTCTATATAACCTTCAGGGGTTTTCTTCAGGGGCATAGTTTTTACTTTTATTCCCATATTCTGAAGTTCATTTAAAAATCCTTGCTGTTTTTTCCACTGCTCTTTATACTCTTTAGGAAGATCTCCAGAAGGAATACCTGTATAAAAATAAGCTCTTAAAAGCCATCTATCTTTTCTAAGTATCTCTACAAGTTTTTTATAGTTTATCTTTATCTGAAGATAGTTTGATGCGTGAAACATATTACCACCATCTATAAATATGGCAACTTTTTCATTAGGATATCTGTATACTACCTTAGTTTTTGGTACTTCATTTTTTTCCTGTTTTCCATTTTTTATAAATCCAAACATAGCGCCCCTTTTTTTATAAGTATCTTATAAAAGATAATTTAGTTATTTTTATCTTTAACCAAGCTCCTTACTTCTTTTTGTTGCTGCCTCAACTGCATTTATTACAGTATCTCTTAAAGAACCTTTTTCTAACTGATGAAGACCATAAATTGTTGTTCCAGCAGGAGAGGTTACTTTATCCCTTAAAACACAGGGATGTTCTTCTAGCTCTTTTAAAAGCTTTGCAGAACCTAATACTGTCTGAACTGCAAGTTTTAAAGCATCAGGGTAAGACAGACCGCCTTTAACTCCACCCTGAGCTAAAGCATCTATAAATGTGAAAACATAAGCAGGTCCACTTCCAGAAAGCCCTGTAACAACATCCATAAGACTTTCATCTACTTCTAAAACCTCTCCTAAGGTTTTTAAAATATCTAAAACCTGTTTTCTTTCTTCTTCTGTTATCTTTTCATCAAAGGTTACAGCTATTGCACCTTCTCCAATAAGAGCAGGTGTATTAGGCATAACCCTTACAACTTTCGCCTCAGGAGCTATATATTTTATTTTATATATAGTTGTACCAGCTAAGATAGATATAAGAATTTTATCTTTTAAAAAAGAAGCTATTGGTTTAATAACATTCTCTAAATCTTTTGGTTTAACAGCTAAAATAATTATTTCTGATAACTTAGCAACTCTTTCACTGTTGTCTGTTCCAGCTATATTATATCTATTTACGAGATAATCCCTTCTCTCATCATTTATTTCAGAAACAATAATTTCTGTAGGTTTTACTAAATTACTTTTAATTAATCCCCTTATTATAGCCTCTCCCATATTTCCGCCGCCGATTATACCTATCTTAAACATACTTTCTCCTTTTTTCCTTATAATTAATCTTTTTACCCTGAGAAAGTTTTATTATATCAATGACACGATTTACATTGTAATCTTGAAGAAAATCTAGCATCTTTAAAAATACTTTAAGTGTAACCTCTGCATCAGACATAGCTCTATGCTGTTTTGGAAAAGGGATATTAAAGTTATAGGCTAGATTAGCCAAAGATTTACTATCAATATCAGGCATAATCTTTCTTGCTAAACTATCAGTACATATAGAAGGATTTTTTATAGTTTTTCCGTAAATTTTTTTTAAATTGTGGTTTAGAAAGGAAATGTCAAAAGATACATTATGGCCAACAATAACTGTATTTTTTATAAATCTTAAAAATTCTGGTAAAACTTCGTCTATCTTAGGCTGATCAATAACCATAGCATTTGTAATACCTGTAAGATTTGTTATGTGTGTAGGTAATAAACCGTAGTCAGGTTTAATAAGCTGCCAGTATTTGTCAACAATAATATTTCCCTGATACTTTATTGCAGCAATCTCTATAATTGAATTGTTTTCTGGGTTAAAGCCTGTAGTTTCTAAATCTATAACAGTAAAAACTGCCTCATCAATGGTTAATTTATACATTTTTCTATCCTTTATCTTCTATTTTCAAATATCTAATCAAATATTTAAAAAACCACGGATATATTAGCCCTGTAATTATAGCAGCTAATACTATAGCTGAAGCTTCCATCTCTGATAAAATATCTGCCTCTAATCCCAATGTTGCAATAGCTACTAAAAGAGTAAGAGGCATAGAAAGGGATAAAGCAGAGAGAATAACTTCTTTCCATGAAAAACCGGAAAAAAATAAGAAGGAACTTGATAAAAGCCTTATACAGAGAATTATAAAAGAGAATAAAAGAGCTTTTTTGATAATATCAGGTTGAAACAGCTCAAATATATCAAATCTAAGACCTACTTCAATAAAAAATACAGGAATCAGAAAACCGTATCCAAAGGCACTTAACTTTTCCATAACTTCTTCTCTTTCTTTAAAAACAAGCGCAAATAAAATTCCACCAAAAAAAGCACCAATTATTGGTTCAAGACCAAACAGATTTGCAAGGGCTACAAATATAAACATATTTGCCAAATTAGCCCTTACTCCTGTTTCAGAAGCATCTTCAGATTTTACAAAATGTTTTAAAAGATGAGGATGCCACCAGATATATATCTTAAAAAGCTTTAGGGATACATATGCTATAGAAAAAAAGATAGCTATTCCTAAAAAATGTAAAAATGCTTCTAAAGTAAAACCAAATCTAAAGTAAAGAAATACAAAAGTTATAGTGATTAAACTGGCTATTTCACCTATACTTCCTAGTATAAGAATAGATTGTGCTGTAGCAGTTTTTATAATTCCTGTATCTTTTAAAATAGAATATAGAAGACCTATTGCAGTAGCTAGATAAACAAGAGCATAAATTAAGTTCTGTTTAGAATAGAAAACATATAAAAATGATAAAGAAATTATAGAAAAGATAACAACAGTATAAAGAAAGATAGTTTTCTTTGGGGTAGATTTCAGTTTTTCAAAATCTATCTCTAAACCAGCTAGATACATAAGAATAATAAATCCAAGCTCTCCTAAAAACCTAACAATAGGTACATGTTCAACAGTATTTTTAAAGAAGATACCAAGTATTAATCCATAGATCATCTCTCCAACTGAAGAGGGAAGATTGATCCGTTTACTGATAAAAGGGATTATAAAAGCTCCAAGAGAGATAACAAATAAAAGAATAGCTTCTAACTTACCCATAAATTTCCTCTGAGCCAAGAGGTATAACAAGAGAGGAACACGTCAACTTTTTTACAATCAAAAAAGGAACATGAGGTTCAAAAAAAGATATCTTTTGTTCTTTATCATAGGCTACAACAAAGAGTGTATTTTCTGTTTCTTTACATGTATATTTAACAGTTTCTTTTACAGGGTTTCCTTCAAGTATTTCAAATTTAATTTTCTTCTTATATATCTGCTCATAGTCTTTAACAATCTCTTTTCTTTCTTTTAACTCATTTTCCTCTTCAATCCCTCTAAGTTCTTTTGGAAGAGTTACATATATAACCTCATAAGGTATCTTCATTAATCTAGATAATTCTATACCTATAGATAACACAAAAGCTGGATCAGGACAGTTTAAAGATATAACAATTTTTTTATAAGGTATTTTTCCAGAAGAAAGTAAAAAAGGTTTTTTTGCTAATTTAAAAACTTTCCTTAATTTACACAGATGATAAAAAGGAATAAGAGATTTTTTTAAAGGATAAACATATAAACCAATATCATCATCTATCTTTAGTAAATCCTCTAAAGAGTTAATTGGTGATTTTATTTCAAAATTTTCAGTTAGAAGATAAATATCTTCTTTTTTCACTTTCTCTTTTAAAGGGTAAATATAGATAGCGTGTGCTTGTGAGTTTTTCTTTATATATACAGCTTCTTCTAAAGTTTTTCTTAAAAGTGAGTTGTATGGAACAGCTATGTTTGCTCCAAACTGTTGAGGAAACTGAGGAACACCTTTTGTAAATAGTTCTACAAGATTCTGTAAAACCTTTGGATCTCCAACAATAACAACCTTATCTCCTATTTTTATCTTTTCATTACCTGTTGGAATTATTAGCTTACCATTTCTATAAATAGCCGCTATTCTCCATCTTGTTGCTTTTAGATATTTTAACTTTCTATCAACAAGATGAGATCTTGCAAGGACATTAATTTCTATAATTTCTCCCTGTCTTAAACCAATATTTATGGCTATAGAATAATTTTTTTCAATCTTTGTAAGTAAAATTTTTGTTATAAGTTCTGTAGGTTCTAATATTTCTACATTTTCAAATTTCAAAAATTCTGATTTTTTTTCAGGATAGAAAAGCAATACAAATATGTTTGCTTTTATATTTAAAACTTCTGTTGTAACTCTGCATGTTTCTAAGGCAACATCTGGATCTCTTACAGTTATAATAATGTTATTAATCTTTTCAATTATATTTTCATCTATCTTTTTTATTTTCTTCCATGTTAAAAGACTACTTGCATCCCCTTCAACAAATATAATGTTTTCTTCAGAGTATTTTTCTTTTAAAGAGTTAATTAAATTCTCATCAATATCTATACAGATAATATTCCAACTGTCTTTCAATGCTTTTAAGATACTTTCACCAAATATATTAGCTCCAACAATAACTGCCGTTCTATCAAATACAGCCAAGAAGAACTCCTTTCAAACTTTTTAATGATAATCAAAGCATTTAGTAGTAAAATAAAAATTTCAATCATTATATTAAACTAAATAGGAGGGATTATGAAACCAAGAATTGCACTATTACAAACACCAGACCAGAGAGGATTAGTTCCTATTTTATTGGAGGGTCTAGAAAAAGCATTCTCAGCTAAAAATTTTGAAGCAAAAATTTTTGATGTAACTCCTGAAAATGTTCAGAAGGTTGTTGAGGAGTTAAATGAATTTAAACCTCTCTTTTTCTTTGATATAAACCTTGATGGGGTTATTTTTGGAGAACAAGATGGAAAAAAAGTTCCCCTATCTGATATGGTAGGAAATGTTCATGTTTCATGGTTTCTTGATGATCCAATACTACATTATACAAAGTTAAAGGAAGTTTTATCTTCAAATCAATTTTTATTCTTAACCTCAGATGTTGATCATATGCAGTGGTTAGCTCATGAGCTAGGAAAAAGAACAGCTTTAGTTACTCCAGGAGTTAATCCTTCTGTATATCCACCTGCAAATGTGGAAAAAGAGTTTGATGTTGCTTTTATAGGAGCTGTTATTGATCCTTCTATCATAGAAAATGCTTGGAAAGAAAAATTTGATGAAGCTCTCTACTCTTTTGCCGTTGAACTTGGTAGACTCCTGTATAGAAATCCAGATATGCCTATAAGATTTGCTGTTAATTATCTAGGTTCTCAGTTTACAGAAGATTTTCAGCAAGCCTTTTTAAAGTTTAGACAGGAAAGAGATGAAGATTATATTAAATTTCTCATTGATGTTGGTATATACGCTACCCATCTTAGAAGATGGACAATTATTGATGGAATAGAAGACTTTGAAGTTAATATTCTTGGACCTGTTGAAGGAGAATTAAAAGATAATGTTGTTGTTTATGACAACATAACAAATGAAAAGGATATAATAACATTCTTATCTAAAACAAAAATATCCATTGCAAGTCATACACCATTTATACCAGCAGGAACATCATACACAGTATTTAGTAGTGCAGCATGTAACACACTAACAATGACAGAAGAAAGATTATCTGTAAAATCTTTCTTTGTTCCAGATAAAGAGATTGTTTTATATCATCCTATTGATACTGTGGAGATAGAAGGAAAAATTGCTTATTTCTTAGAAGAAAGACCAAAAGAAAGAGAAGCAATAGCTAAAGCAGGTAGAGATAGAGTATTTAAAGAACATACTTTATACGCAAGAGGTGAATTTATAGCATCAATTTTAGAAGATATTTTAAAAAGTGCAGAAGAAGCCATTCAAGAAGAAGCAAAGGCTCAGGAAGAAAGTCAAGAACAATCACAAGAAACATCAGAATCTTCTGAATAAAAAGGGGTGCTTTAAAGCACCCTTTTCTTATTGAAAGAAAAAAGATTAATAATAATTTCTTATATAAACTTTGGAGGTTTTCTATGTCTGTGCTTGTGGAATTTTCTATGTTTCCAACAGACAAGGGAGAAAGTGTTAGCAGTTATGTTAGTAGAATTATAAAAATGATCGATGAAAGTGGAGTACCTTACAAATTAACACCTATGGGAACAGTTTTTGAGACAGAAACAATGGCAGAAGCATTAAAGATACTAGAAGAAGCTTACAAACAACTTGAACCAGATTGTAATAGAGTATATGCAGTAGCAAAGTTTGATATAAGAAAGGGAAGAAACAACAGATTAGTTCAGAAAGTAAAATCTGTTGAAAAAACATTAGAGAGAGAAGTAAATAAATGATATTAAAAAGTTTATACCTAAAAAATTTCCTTATTCATGAAGAAACAAAAATAGACTTTTCAGAAAGGGGAATAACAGTTTTTATTGGAGAGAATGGAGCAGGAAAAAGCTCAATACTAGAAGCGTTAACCTTTGCACTGTTTGGTAAAAGTGATAAAGGAAACCAAACAAACCTTGTAAAGTGGGGAAGAAATCAGGCAACAGTTTCTCTAGAATTTCAAAAAGGAAAGGATACATTCAAAATTGAAAGGATTATAACTGTAAAAGGTAGTAGGGCTTCTTCAACAGGGGTTATATATCAGAAGAAGGGAGAGAAATATATTCCCTATTACCAAAAAAATATAACAAAAGAGGTTCCTAAACTAACAGGTATTACAAACAAAATATTCTCCTCATCTATTTTAGTAAAACAGGGAGATATAGAAGGACTTTTAAGACTTTCTCCAAAAGAAAGAGCAAAAGTTTTAGAAGAGATACTAGATATGACCCTTTATCAGCTTCTATCAGAAAAAGCAGGGGAAAAGAGAAGACAGTTAGAAACAAAAAAGGAAACATTAGAAGGTGGATTAATAGATACAGAGGAAGTTGAAGAGGAGATATCAAAAAAGGAAGTTGAATTAAAACAGCTAAAAGAAGAAAAAAATAGAATAGAAGAATATATAAGCAAAAAGAATAAAGAAAAAGAAGTTGTGCAGAATGAATTAGAAAATCTTATGCTTGAAAAATCAAAACAGGATAGTATAAAAAATAAAATTCTCTCTTTAAAAGAACAGATAAAAAATTTTGAAGAGGAAATAAAAAGAGCAGAGGAAATATTTAAAAAAATAGAAGAGAAAGAAAAACAGATACAGGAAATTGAAGAAAAATTAAAGAAATTAAGCCAGATTGAAGATATTATTAAAAACTTTGAACGTTTAGAGAAAATAGAGGAAAAGTATTTCTACTTAAAAGAAAAGATAGATGAGTTTGAAGAAAAAAAGAAGATTTATGAAGATCTAAAAGAGTTAAATAAAGAGTATGCACAAAAAGAGAAGCAGTATTCAAAAATTATAGAAGAGTTAAATCAGTTATCTAAACTATACGGAGAACTTAAAAGTATAGAAAAACAGATAGAAGATCTAAAGAAAACAAGGCATGAAACTTTAGAAAAAGCTATTAAACTAGCTGTAGAGCTGCAAAAATTTAAAAGAATATACAAAACATTAGAATTAAATCCTGTAATAGTAAATGAATTTTTAAGAAACAGTAAAGAAGCTGTAGATTTTTTACAAAAGAAAAAAGAAGAACTTTTAAAAAAACTTACAGAACTTGAAACATATGGAAAACAACTAAAAAAAGAGATAGATCAATTAGAAAATTTAGAGGGAATATGTCCAACATGTAAAAGACCTATTGAAAACCACACAAAAGAAGAGCTTTTAGAGGAATTAAAAGAAGAGCTTAAAAAGAGAAGAGAGGAATACAAAAAGATTAAAGAGGAAATAAAGCAGGTTGAAGAAAGGCTAGAACTAGAAAAAAAAGTAATTCCTTATCTAGAAGAATTTAGAATCTTATACGAAAAACATGTAGATGCTGATAATCAGATACAAAAACTTAAATCCCAAATGTTTGTAATAAATGAAAAGCTAAAAGATAGAGAAAAAATAGAGAAAGAAAAACAGGAGATAGAAATATTCCTAAGGGAAAATAAAGAGAAAAACCAACTATTTTTAGAGGCAAAAAGATTTTTATCATCCATTGATATTGAAAAGTTAAAAAAAGAGTTTGAAATACTGAAAAAAGAAAAGGAAAAATTAGAGGAAGAAACAAAGGATATATCTAAAGAAGATATTCTTAAAGAATATGAAGAGCTAAAAATTACAGAGAAAAGGTATATAGCTTTAAAAGAGTTTATATCTCAAAAAGAAAAGCTTTTAAAAGATTTAGATAGATACAAGAGCAACATAAAAAATTTGCAGAAGCATATACAATCCTTAAAAGAAGAGATTGTAGAAAAAGATTTTGATACAGAGATTGAAAATCTTAAGCATAAACTTTCAAACATTGAAAAAGAAATATCAAAAGAGACAACATATTTACTAGATATCACTGGCAAGATAGGAAACTTAGAAAAAGAGATACAGCTTTTAAGAAAAGAGATAGAGAAGAATAAAGAAGTAGAAAAAGAGATAAATATACTTTCTGAAAAAATTAATAAATATAAAAAGATAGAACAGGCATTAGGTCCAAAGGGAATACAAAAGATAATCAGGGAAAATGCCCTTTACAGACTTCCTAAAATTGTAAATCTTATATTTTCCTTTTTTGATTTTCCTTTTCAACAGATAAAGTTCTCAGAAAATTTTGATATACATTTACTTGCACCTACTGTTGAAAAAAGCGATAGATACATAGATATAAATGCTGTAAGTGGTGGACAAAGAGTCGCTCTTGGATTAGCTTTAAGAATAGCCATTTCAAGATTTTTATCAAATAGAGCAAATTTTCTCATTTTAGATGAGCCAACTGTCCACCTTGATACTCAAAGAAGACAAGATCTTATAAATATTCTTATTGATTTAAAGGAGAAAAATTTAGTAAATCAACTAATTCTTGTAACCCACGATACAGAAGTTGAGGATGCTGCCGATACAATTTATTATGTAGAAGACGGGAAAGTTCGATTAGTTAAATGAAATTTATTTTAAAATTTATATAAAATACTTGATTTTCCTCAATATTTAGTATAAATTTAAGGATGATTTAAAAATCGGCTAAAATAGGCTATTTATAAGGTTGAAATAACTTTTCCCATAAAAACCTTTAAGGAGGGTCAAAGATGACAAAAGCAGAATTAGTTGCTAAAATCGCAGCTGAAGCAGGAGTTACTAAAGCAGCAGCTGAAAGATGTGTTAATGCATTTGTTGCAGCATTAACAGATGCACTTGCAAAAGGAGAGAGAGTTGCTCTTCCAGGACTTGGAGTATTTAATGTAAAAGAAAGAAAAGCTAGAAAAGGAAGAAATCCAAGAACAGGAGAAGAGATCACAATTCCTGCTAGAAAAGTTGTTGTATTCCATCCTGCTAAAGCTCTCAAAGAAAAAGTAAAATAATAAAAAATTTAATAAAATTAGGGGGATTTCTATCCCCTTTCGTTTTTTAAATGAAAAAGTTAAGAATTGATAAATATCTAGCAGACTTTGGATTAGGGTCAAGAAAGGAAGTAAGAAAACTTCTTAAGCAAGAAAGAGTTACTGTAAATGATCAGATCGTCAAAAATCCATCTTTCCATGTTAATCCAAAGGAAGATATAGTAAAAGTAGATAATGAAGTTATTCAATACAAGGATAACGTATATTATATGTTCAATAAACCATCTGGATATATAACAGCTACATCTGATGAAAGTATGCCCACTGTGATGGAATTTTTTACAGAAGAACCATATTCCTCAAAATTATTCCCTGTTGGTCGTTTGGATATAGATACAGAAGGTCTTTTACTTATAACAACAGATGGACAGCTGGCTCATCGCCTTGCTCACCCAAAATGGAATATTGAGAAGGAATACTATGCTGTTGTGAAAGGTGATGTTTCAGATATTGATTTTTCAAAATTTGAAAAAGAAGGTATTTATCTAAAGAAAGATAAATACAGAACAAAACCATTTAAGGTTAAAGTTTTATCCACTTCTCCTGAAAAATCGGAAATACTTATAACAGTAACAGAAGGTAAATACCACATTGTCAAAAAGATTATGGAAGAGTTAGGACATCCTGTTTTATATCTAAAGAGGGTAAGAATAGGCCCACTGAAATTAGATAAAAATCTAGAACCAGGAGAATTTAGAGAACTTTCAGAAGAAGAGCTGAAGAAACTAAAAAAAGAAGTAAATCTAGAATAGATAATTTAATATATAAAGAAGAGAAGCTTCATAATGTTATCTTGATGTGGTAAAGACTGAATTACAAATATATTTACCCACAACGTTTTCTTTTTTCTGAACTATAATCTCTCCATCAAAAAATCTAACAACTAGATTTAATCTATAGATTTTGTTATCCATCTCACTTATGAGGATGTCACGCAGGTATTTTATCTTAATATTCTATATATAACCGAAAATTTAGCTGACAGGCTTATAGCTGCTTTTCTGCATAACCTATTTTAGTTTTATTAAAACCTTTCCAGAACAACTTCTCAAAAGAAATTTTAAAGGGAGCTAAAGCCCCCCTTTTAGTCTTTGAGTTTTCCTTCAAGATACTGCTGATAAGCAGATAAATCTAAAAGACCATGACCACTTAGATTAAATAAAATAACCTTTTGTTCTCCAGTTTCTCTACATTTTAAAGCTTCATCAATAACTACTTTTATAGCATGAGCAGACTCAGGGGCAGGGACAATACCTTCTGTTCTTGCAAAATCCACAGCAGCTTTAAATATAGCTGTCTGAGGAACAGCAACAGCATCAATAAATCCTTCCTCTTTTAGCTTAGATATTATTGGAGACATTCCGTGATATCTAAGTCCCCCTGCATGAATAGAAGGAGGTATAAAATCATGCCCAAGGGTATGCATCTTTAAAAGAGGTGTTAAACCTGCAACATCTCCATAATCATAATCGTATTTCCCCTGTGTTAATGTAGGACAGGAAGCAGGCTCAACAGCAATAAACTTTGTGCAGCTATCACCATTAAAGGTTTCTATTAAAAATGGAAGAGCTAAACCACCAAAGTTACTACCACCACCGGCACTTGCAATAACAACATCAGGGTAGTGTTTCACTTTAGCAAGCTGTTTTTTCGCCTCAAGACCTATAACTGTCTGATGTAAAAGGATATGATTTAAGACACTTCCTAGAGAGTAGTGGGTGTCTTCCCTGCTTAAAGCATCTTCTATAGCTTCACTTATGGCAATTCCTAAACTTCCAGGGTTATCAGGATCTTCCTCAAGAATTTTTCTACCAATATTTGTATAGGGACTTGGACTTGGAACCACCTTTCCACCCCATGTTTCCATTAATACTCTTCTGTAAGGTTTTTGCTCATAACTTACCTTTACCATATAGACCATTATCTCAAGTCCAAAGTACTGACCTGCAAAAGCAAGAGAACTACCCCACTGACCTGCTCCTGTTTCCGTAGTAAGCCTTTTTATACCTTCTTTTGCATTGTAATAAGCCTGAGCTACAGCAGTATTTGGTTTATGACTTCCAGGAGGACTAATTCCTTCAAACTTATAGAAAATTTTTGCAGGAGTATCTAGATATTCTTCAAGATGAACTGCTCTTATTAAAGGAGTTGGTCTCCATATTGCATAGATATCTAAAACCTCAGGAGGAATATCTATCCATCTCTCTGTTGACATCTCCTGTTCTATTAATGCTTCAGGAAAAAGAGCTTTAAGCTTTTCAGGGTTCATTGGCTCTTTTGTTTCAGGATCTAAAGGCGGCTCTAAAGGAGATGGTAGATCAGCTAAAACATTGTACCACTGCTTAGGTATTTCATGATCTTCAAGTAATATTTTTTTCATTGTATCCCCCTTTGAAGGTTTTTACGTATGAATTATAATAACATTAGGAAAAAAGATAATCTTTTTCTGGGGAAGAAATGAAGATTTTAATGATAGACAACTATGACTCGTTTACCTACAACATTGTTCAATATTTTTACGAACTTGGAGCAGATGTTTTAGTAAAAAGAAACGATGAGATAACTGTTGAAGATATTAAGAATATGGATGACATAGAGGCAATAGTTATATCTCCAGGACCATGCACGCCAAATGAAGCAGGAATATCTGTTCAGGTAATAAAAGAGTTTAAAGGAGTATATCCTATCTTTGGTGTATGTTTAGGACATCAATCTATTGGAGCAGCATTTGGAGCCAAGATAATAAAGGCAAAATGTCTTATGCATGGAAAAACATCAAAAATATATCACAATGAAAAAGGGCTTTTTAAAGGTATCCCAAATCCTTTTGAGGCAGTTAGATACCACTCTCTAGTTATAGATAGAGAAACCCTCCCAGAAGATATAGAGATAACAGCATGGACTAAAGAAGATAATGAGATAATGGGAATAGAGCATAAAAAGTATCCAATATGGGGAGTACAGTTTCACCCTGAGTCTATACTAACAGAATATGGAAAAAAACTTCTGCAAAACTTTATGGATTTAACTAAGGAGTTTAACGAAACAAAGCTTCAAAGAAAGTAAAAAAACGGGGGTATTAAGCCCCCTGAGTAGAGTAATGGCATTACCAGCGGTACATAAAAATTTTCGTTAATATCTAATTATTTCTTAAACTTATTTTCTCTTCCCATATATATTTGTCTCCATATTTTTCTCTAAGGATTTTTGCCACCTTAACCATATTTTTTAATGCAGGGATAACTTCTTCCCATTGCCTTGTTTTAAGACCACAGTCAGGATTAATCCAGATTAGGTTTTTGTCTATTACCTGAACAGTTCTTTCTGCTATTTCAAGCATTTCCTCAACAGGTGGAATTCTTGGTGAGTGTATATCGTAAACACCAACTCCAATTCCATGGTCATAGTTAAATCTTTCAAAAGCTTCTATGATTTCCCCTTTAGACCTTGATGCTTCAATTGAGATAACATCTGCATCCATTGCATAAATCCATTCAATAATCTCATTAAATTCTGAATAACACATATGGGTGTGTATCTGAGTTGTTTCTTGAACAGTGTTGTTTGTTAATCTAAATGCCTTAACTGCCCATTTTAAATATTCTTCTTGTTTTCTTTTCTTAAGAGGAAGTCCTTCTCTAAATGCAGGTTCATCTATTTGAATGATTTTTATTCCTTCTTTTTCAAGGTCTAAAACTTCTTCCCTTAATGCAAGTGCAATCTGATAGGCAATCTCTTTTTTAGGTATATCTTTTCTGTAGAAAGACCAGTTTAAGATGGTTACTGCCCCTGTGAGCATTCCTTTGACAGGTTTATCTGTAAGGCTTTGGGCGTATAGTATCTCTTTTAAAGTCATAGGCTCAGGTCTTGAAACATCTCCGTAGATAATTGGTGGTCTAACACATCTTGTTCCATAAGACTGAACCCATCCATTTTTAGTAAATGCAAAACCGTCCATTTTTTCTCCAAAAAACTCAACCATATCTGTTCTTTCAAACTCTCCATGAACAAAAACATCAAGTCCAAGCTCTTCCTGTATTTCTACTGCTTTTTTAATTTGTTCTTTTATGAAGTTTTCATACTCTTGAGCTGAAATTTCTCCTCTTTTGAATTTAGCCCTCATCTGACGAACTTCTTTCGTTTGGGGAAAACTTCCTATTGTGGTCGTTGGAAATCTTGGAAGACCAAGCATTTCAATCTGCTTTTTGTATCTTTCTTTAAAATCGTGAGGTCTTTTTATTTCTTGCTGGTCTATTCCTTCTATAGCTTTTCTTATTTCTTCATTTTTGAATTCATCCCTTAAAGCCTGTAAAGTTTGTGCAGGGACTTCTTTTCCTTCATTTATTATTCCTTTTAATGTTTTGATTTCTTCTAATCTTTCATTTGCAAAAGATAAAAGTCCTATTAATCTATCATCTAAGTGTCCTTTCTCCGGCTCTAATGATACTGGTAAGTGGAAAAGCGGTGCTGCGTTTGATAAAACAATTCTGTCTTCATCTACATATTTTTTGATTTCATCAATTAAATCTAAAATTTCCCTGTAATCCGTTTTCCAAGGGTCTCTACCTGAAATTACCCCAGCCTGTAGTTTTTTATCTTCTGGAAATCCATATTTCTTTAGATTTTCAAGATTTTCATTATTTACAACAAAATCAAGCCCAATTCCTGAAACTGGAAGCTCATTTGTAATTCTTTCAAAGTGGTCAAGGCTTTCATAATATGTATGAACAAAAATTTCAATATTATCTATTCCATCAGTTATCACTTTGTAAGCCTCAATTAATGCATCTACCTTGTCTTTGTCTAAATCTAAAACAAGTGCAGGCTCATCAAACTGAACCGCTTTTACCCCTTCTTCTTGTAATTCTTTTAACATCTGGTTGTAAACAGACGCAATTTCAAGTAGCAGTGGTTCAAATTTTTCGCTTTCATCTGCTTTTACCATTTTCATTAAAAGTGAACCTTCCTGTCTTTCGTAAACCTTAGAAAGCATTAAGTATGTAAATGCTCCAACTAAAACAGGTTTTGTTTC
Organism: Persephonella sp.; assembly: GCA_027028005.1. Taxonomy (GTDB): domain Bacteria; phylum Aquificota; class Aquificia; order Aquificales; family Hydrogenothermaceae; genus JAADDV01. The sequence goes on from JALVKE010000320.1 coordinate 17,528, forward strand.
TACTCCAAATTTTTCTTTTGCCCATCTGTAAGAAGTTAAGGGTCTATTTTTAATGAGCTTAAATCCACCTGTAAGCTCTGGAACAATGTAGTGGTAATTTGTGTCAAACCATTTTGTCATCTCACAGGCAATAGCATCTTTTGTTCCCCTTGCCATTGCAAAGTATCTATCAAGGCTGTCTTCTATATTTTGAAATCTTTGTGGGATTGCGTTAATCATTGTTGAAATATCTAATACAAAATCATAAAGAGAAAAGTCGTTAGACGGAATGTAATCTAAATTTGCATCTATTACCTTTTTCATTCTCTCAATATCAACTTCTTCTGCCCTTTTTAGCATTTCTTCTTTTGAGATTTCGCCTTTCCAGTAGCTTTCAATAGCTTTTTTAAGCTCCCTGTTAGCCCCAATTTTTGGATAGCCAAAGATAGTGGTTTTCACTGCCATTTTTTACCTCCTTGTGCAAATGCGAATTATTTGCATTTATTAAAACATGATAAAATTTCAAATGCAAATCATTTGCAAAAATAGATCTTTATAATATAAAGATGATTTGTAGGATAATATTTAAAAACCATTTAAGGAGGTTTAATTTGGATTACAGAGAAAAACTTAAGGAAATGATCAAAGAAAGAGCATTGAAAGTTGCTGATAAGCCTATATTTAAACTTTCTTCAGGTAAGATGAGCACGTACTATATGGATTTAAGAACAATTACTCTAGACCCAGAAGGTGGATATATTATAGGTAATCTTATTTTTGAGATGGTTAAGGATAAAAATCCTGATGCTATCGGTGGTCTTACCTTGGGAGCTGATCCAATATCTTATGCTACATCTATGATTTCCTATATAAATAAACAACCTATAAAACCTTTCATTGTAAGAAAAGAACCAAAAGGTCACGGAACAGGAAAACAGATAGAAGGAAATGTAAAAGCAGGAGAAAAGGTATTTATAGTTGAGGATGTGGTTACTACAGCAGGTTCTTCTCTGAAAGCTGCAAAGGTTGCAAAAGATTTCGGACTAGAGATTTTAGGAATTATAGCTATTGTTGATAGAGAAGAAGGTGGAGAGGAAAATATAAGAAAAGAAGGTTTTGAGTTTTTTCCAATTTTCAAAATATCTGAGTTTTTGAAAAAACAATAATCTTTTTAGTTCCCTGCTTGGAATTCTCTAAGCAGGGAGATTTTAAATCCACTAATTTTAAAATTGATATTTCTAAACCTTATCCCATCTAGAAACCTATTTACTGGTAAGAAACCAGAGGAAAAGAAAAAAATAAAGCAATTGTAGAGAAAAGATCTTAAAAAAGTTTCCTTTTAAATATGTTATAGACTTTCAAAAGTTTGGCTATAATGTTGAAGATTTCTTTTTTTCTTGAGGAGAAAAGATTTTTGAAAAAAGATAAAGCAGTGGATATTTTCCTTAAAAGATATATCGGGGAATGTAGGAAAGTAAACAAAACTATAGGAGAAA
>JALVKE010000321.1 GCA_027028005.1 Persephonella sp.
TCTATATTTGAACACTTATCAAGCATACATATATACCTATTTATTGTATAAAAAAAGCAATATTTATTTTCTTCAAGTAACAGATAAAGTATTACCTATACGTCCAGAAAAACCTAAAGTTAAATTTATGTACATCTGGTTTATTTTATATAATGTATTTTCGATTATATTAATAATTTTTTTAAAAAACATAAAAAGGATTAAAGAGTAATGATCATTGTTAATGCTAGATTTTTAACACAGGAACTTACTGGGACCCAGAGATTTGCAACAGAAATTTCTAAAAGATTAAAAGATATATTTGGAAAAGATATTATCTTTGTTCATCCTAGAGATACTGTTAAATTAGAAGATACAAAGGAAGAATTAAAGGCTATTTCTTTTGGAAAGAGAAAAGGGCACCTTTGGGAGCAGATAGATTTGGTAAACTTTTTAAAAGATTACAATAATCCTCTTCTTATAAATCTTATAAACACAGCTCCCATTTTTTACAAAAATAAGATATCAACTATTCACGATATAGCTTGGAAAAGATTTCCTAATACTTATACAAGGAGTTTTAAAATAGCCTACTCTATAATAACTCCTTTAATGGTTAAAACATCAAAACATATTGTTACTGTAAGTGAGTTTTCAAAAAAAGAAATTTTAAAAGAGTTTCATACAGATGAGAATAAAATCTCTGTTATCTATAATGCTGTTGATGAAAAATTTTTAAAAAGTAAAGGAAGAAAGAAAAAAACAGAAAAGTATATACTTGCTGTATCATCTTTAAATTATAGAAAAAATTTTCATTCTTTAATAAAAGCTTTTTTAAGATTAAATAAAAAGTATCCTGATGTAAAATTGTATGTCGTTGGTGGATTAGACAAAACATTTAACAGAAATAATAAACTAGACATATACAAAAAAAATCCTAGTGTAAAATTCTTAGGAAGATTAAAGGATAAAGAATTAATTAGCCTGTATAGAAATGCCCTATGTTTCGCATATCCTTCACTGTATGAAGGCTTTGGATTACCCCCATTAGAAGCTATGGCTTGTGGAACGCCTGTTGTTACTTCTAATGTAAGCAGCTTACCTGAAGTTTGTGGAAAAGCTGCACTTTTTGTAAATCCATATAGTATAGAGAGTATCCAAAGAGGATTAGAGAAAATTATAACTGATGAAAATCTTAGAAAAGAATTGATTAAGAAAGGAAAAGAACAGGTTAAAAAGTATAGTTGGGAAAAATCTGCTAAAAAACTTGTAGATATTATATCCTGTTATATCTAACTAAAGAAACCTGTTCCATAATCCTCAGAAGAGGATATACCTTTCATCTTTAGTTCTAAATCTGATGGATTAGAAGAGTAAGCTAATGCATCCTCGTAGGAAACTAAACCTTTGTTATATAAATCCAATATACTTTGATCAAAAGTTTGCATGCCATACTGCTGGGAACCTTTTTCCATATAGTCGTGTATCTGTTCAAATTTATCTGGATCAACAATTGCCTCTCTAATAGCCCCTGCATTTATAAGGATTTCAACAGCAGGAACAACTCCATTTCCATCCTTTTTTGGAATTAATCTTTGAGATATAACAGCGTGAAGTGTTGTAGACAAAAGAAGTCTTATATGATTTTGACTTTCTAAAGGAAAAACATCTATTATTCTTGTAAGAGTCTCTTTTGCATCTTGAGTATGAAGTGTAGAAAAAACTAAATGTCCTGTTTCTGCAGCTCTTAATGCAGTTTCTATTGTTTCAACATCTCTCATTTCACCAACCATAATAACATCAGGGTCTTCTCTAAGAGCTGCTCTTAAAGCAGATGAAAAGCTAATAGTATCTGAACCAATTTCCCTTTGAACAATGTAAGATTTCTTGTCTTTAAAAACAAATTCTATTGGGTCTTCTATTGTCACAATAACATTATTTTTATTTTCATTTCTATACTCTATCATTGCAGCAAGGGTTGTTGACTTACCTGAACCTGTTGGCCCTGTTACCAACACTAGTCCTCTTGAAGCAAGGGAAATCTCTTTTAATTTCTCTGGAAGCATTAATTCTTCTAACGTTGGTATATATGTTTTTAAAACCCTAAAAGCAAAAGCATAAGTTCCTCTTTGCTTGTAAACATTTACCCTAAATCTACTTACTCCTGATATTGAATAAGAAAGATCTACTTCCCCATTTTTTATAAGTTCACTTCTCTTCGTTTTACTAGTTACAACTCTATCTAAAAAATCTAAAATAGTTTCTTCAGTTAATCTTCCAAGATAACCTAATGGTTGAAGTTTTTTATTTATTCTTAAAACAGGTGGGAGACCCACCTTTAGATGAATATCTGAAGCTCCTTTATTTACTGCCTCAATGAGAATATCATTGAGTTTCATATTGTAGTAGTTTCTCCCTGATTTGTTTTTCTATATTTTCGGCAATTTCAGGGTTCTGTTTTAGAAATTCTCTAGCTTTTTCTCTTCCTTGTCCAATTTTTTGATCTCCGTAAGAGTACCAAGCTCCACTCTTCTTAATAATTCCAAGTTCTTCACCTAAATCAAGAAGTTCTCCTTCTTTTGATATACCTTCACCGTATATAACATCAAATTCTGCCTCTTTAAAAGGTGGAGCAAGCTTATTTTTAACAACTTTGACCTTAACCCTGCTACCTACTTTCTCTCCACTGTCTTTTATATCCTTTTTTCTTACCTCTAATCTCATATCAGCAAAGAATTTTATCGCTCTACCACCTGTTGTAGTTTCAGGATTTCCAAACATAACTCCAACTTTTTCTCTAATCTGGTTAATAAGAACAAGAGCAGTATTTGATTTGTTTACAGCTCCCTTTAAAACCCTCATAGCTTTAGACATAAGTCTAGCGTGGAGACCAACATTTGAATCTTCTATATCTCCTTCAAGTTCTGCCTTAGGCACTAAAGCAGCTACAGAGTCAATAACGACAACATCAACCACCCCACTTCTTATAAGCGTTTCTGCTATTTCTAAAGCCTGTTCTCCATAATCTGGCTGAGAAATAATAAGATCTTCAAGATTAATTCCTATTGCTTTTGCATATTTAGGATCAAATGCATGTTCTGCGTCTATAAATACAGCTTTACCCCCTCTTTTCTGAGCTTCAGCAATAAGGTGAAGTGTAAGTGTTGTTTTACCAGAAGATTCTGGACCATATATTTCTGTTATTCTACCTCTTGGTATACCTCCAATACCTGTAGCAATATCTAAAGAAAGAGAGCCGGAAGGTATAGCTTCAACAGTCTTAACAGCTTCTGAGCTAAAGGTCATTACTGACCCTTTACCAAACCTTTTTTCAATCTGAGCTAAAGCACTTTCTAAAGCTTTTTTCTTTGCCTCTAGCTCCTTTTGATCGAGAATTTCTTCCATATATATGTATCCTCCTGATATTAATTAATCTTTATCAACAACTCTTGGCACAACAAAAAAACCACTTTCAGCTTCTGGAGCATTTGCCAGAGCTTCTTCCTGAGATAATCCAGGTTGAGGAATATCCTCTCTCATAGGTGAAGGTTTTTCTATTAACTCATAGAAAGGTAATATATTTTCAGTTTCCAATTCTTCAAGTTTTTCTATAAATTTCAGTATATTAGGCAACTGCTGGGAAAAAATCTCTATTTCTTCTTCTCTTAACTGAAGTTTAGCAAGTTTAGCAACTTTTATCACCATCTCTTTATCTAACATATTTCCTCCTTAGAAATACTTTTTTAACTTTTCTTTATCTACTATTTTATATCCACTTTTATCCTTTACTAATATATTTTGCTCTCTAAACTTCTTTAAGATTCTAGAAAGAGTTTCAGGGGTTATATTTAAAACAGACGCTATTTTATTATGCTTTAAAGTTAAAAAAAGATCCTCATGCTCATATATAAATTTAGCTACTCTCGATACTGCATCCATCATAAGATTTTGAACTATCACATTATCTAAAACTCTTATTTTATACAGAAGTGATTTTACAAGTTCATAAGCTAATGTTGGATTTTTCATTAGTTCCTTTTCAAACATATCAAAATTAATTGCAAGGACCTTCCCATCTGTTTCAAACTCAGCTGTAGCCGGATAATTTAGATTTTCAAAATTTGCAAGTTCAGCAATAAGAGATACAGGGTAAAAATGATGTAATGTTATCTCGTGTCCTTTGAAATCTGTTTTAAATACTCTTATTATGCCATCTGTTAAAATATACAGATTTTCAGGTTCCTCTCCCTCATAAAATAAAATATCTCCTTTTTTATACTCTTTTTCATAGGAGAAACGTTCTAACGTTTTTAAATTTTCATCAGAAAGATTCTTGAAAATATAAAGTTCTTTAAGGCCCATGGAAACCCTCTAAAATTTACTTTGGAATTTTAATTTATATTTTTAATTGATAAAAATCAATGAATAGATACACAACTAAAAACAATTTTATAAGAGGACGAATGAATATGATAAATGACATAAATAAAAGGTATATAGATGAGAGCAGTAGTAGGTCGTGCATATTCCTATATGTATTCAGGAAAATCCTATCAAAGAGATAACATTCTTTATTTCATAAAAAACCGCCAGCTGGGTCTAGGCGGAATAGAAGTATCCCAGCCCTGTTGGGTTTAAACCCTTCAGGCGAGGAGTAGAAGTATGGAGGTAAAAGACAAGGAAAAGCACACATCGGGATTTGATATGTCCCGTAGAGATTTCCTAAAAACAACAGCTGCTGTAGCTGCTGCTACAGCTATTGGTATGGAAGTACCTGAGGAAGCTCTTGCAGCAGCATCTGGAGCAGAATCTGGATGGAGATGGGATAAGGCAGTTTGTCGTTTCTGTGGAACAGGTTGTGGAATTATGATTGCCGTTAAAGATGATCGTATTGTTGCTGTTAAAGGGGATCCTAAAGCTCCAGTTAACAGAGGACTTAACTGTATTAAAGGTTATTTTACTGCAAAGATTATGTATGGTGCAGACCGTCTTACAAAACCTCTCCTTAGAATGAATGAAAAAGGTGAGTTTGATAAGAAAGGTAAATTTAGACCTGTAAGCTGGCAGAAAGCTTATGAAGTAATGGCTGAGCAGTTTAAGAAAGCTTACAATGAACTTGGACCTGAAGGTGTTGCTATTTTTGGTTCTGGTCAGTACACAATTATGGAAGGTTATGCGGCTGCTAAGCTTATGAAAGCAGGTTTTCGTTCAAATAATATAGACCCTAACGCTAGACACTGTATGGCATCTGCGGTTGTTGGATTTATACAAACATATGGAATAGATGAACCACCAGGATGTTACGATGATATTGAGCTTACAGATACGTTCTTTGTTTGGGGCTCAAATATGGCAGAAATGCACCCAATTCTCTGGGCAAGGGTTACAGATAGGAAACTTTCAGATCCAGACAATGTACAAGTAGTTGTTTTATCAACATTTAGACATAGAACAATGGATTTAGCAGACATAGATATTGTTTTTAGACCAAATACAGATCTTGCAATGATGAACTATATTGCAAGAGAAATTGTTTACAACCATCCTGAAGCTATAGACTGGGACTTTGTAAACAAATACTGTGTATTCACAACTGGTTATATAGATACTGGCTACGGAATGAGAAATCCAAACCACGCTAAGGAACTTGGATACAGTGATAAAGAACTACAAACAATAATAAAACAATCTGTTAAAAAAGTATCAGCTCTTGAAGCACCTGCTCTAAGCATCTACGGATACAAAGAAGGTGATACTATTCATATGAAACATGCTAAACAGGCTGGTAAACACTGGATTATCTCATTTGAAGATTTCAAAAAGGCTCTTGCACCATATACTCTTGATTACGTAGCTAAAATAGCAAAAGGTGATCCAGATGAACCATTAGAACAGTTCAAAGAAAAACTGAAAAAAATGGCTGAACTTTACATAGATAAAAACAGAAAAGCTGTTACATTTTGGACAATGGGATTTAACCAGCACACAAGAGGTTCATGGGTAAACGAACAGGCTTATATGCTCCATCACTTACTTGGAAAGCAAGCTCAACCTGGTAATGGAGCATTTTCTATTACAGGTCAGCCTTCTGCTTGTGGAACAGCAAGGGAGGTTGGAACATTTGCACATAGACTTCCTGCTGATATGGTTGTATTTAACCCTAAACACAGAAAAGTAGCTGAAAAGATATGGGCAATACCTCATGGAACAATAAATCCAAAAGTTGGTTCTCATATTGTTAAGATTATGAGAGACCTTGAAGATGGAAAAATTAAGTTTGCTTGGGTTCAAGTATGTAACCCATGGCAGGACACAGCTAACGCAAACCACTGGATTAAAGCTGCGAGAACAATGGATAACTTTATTGTGGTATCTGACTCTTATCCAGGTATATCTGCAAAAGTTGCGGATCTTATCCTGCCAGCAGCAATGATTTACGAAAAATGGGGTGCTTATGGAAACGCAGAAAGAAGAACACAGCACTGGAGACAGCAGGTAACAGCTCCAGGAGAGGCTATGCCGGATACATGGCATATAGTTGAGTTTTCTAAATTCTTCAAACTTAAAGAAGTATGGAAAGAATGGAAACTTTCAGATGGAACAGTTCTTCCAAACGTATTAGATAAAGCTAAGGAAATGGGTTATGACCCAGAAAATGACACTCTCTTTGATGTCCTATTCTCTGAAAAAGCATTTAAGAGAACAATTCCTGACGTTGATCTAAGATATCCACAACCTGTTGCTAAAAACCCTAACACAGGAGAAATTCATCCAAACACTTGTGCAGTTGGAGATAAGAGAACTGTTATAGGTGTAGATGGTAAACCATGGAAAGGATATGGATTTTTCATAGATAAAGCTCTATGGGAAGAGTATAGACTGTTTGGTCTTGGACATGGACACGACCTTGCAGACTTTGATACATATCATAAAGTAAGAGGTCTTAGATGGCCTGTTGTTGATGGAAAAGAAACTCCATGGAGATTTAATGCTGACTATGATCCGTATGCAAGAAGAGAAATAGAAGCTGGAAGAGCTCCTAAAGATGGTAAATTTGCATTCTATGGACCAGCTCTTAAGAAACTACCAAGAGGTAACCTCTTTGATGTAACAGATCCTAAGAAAGTGGATCTCACAAACAAAACTAAGATCTTCTTCAGACCTTACATGGATCCTCCTGAGCCACCAGATAATGAATATCCATTCTGGCTTGCAACAGGTAGGGTTCTTGAACACTGGCACTCTGGAACAATGACAATGAGAGTTCCAGAACTCTACAGAGCTGTTCCTGAAGCATACTGTTATATGAACCCTAAAGATGCTGCAAAGCTAGGTGTTAAAGATAATGATCTTGTATGGATTGAATCTAGACGTGGAAAAGTTAAAGCAAGAGTTAAAACAAGAGGAAGAAACAGACCTCCAAGAGGACTTGTATTCGTACCTTGGTTCGATGAAAGGGTTTTCATCAACAAAGTTACCCTTGATGCTACTGATCCAATTTCTAAACAAACAGATTACAAAAAATGTGCAGTTAAAATCTATAAAGCATAAAGGTGTAAACTATGGCAGATAAAGGTCCAGTGGATAAAGATAGAAGGAAATTCTTTATTAGAACTCTCCAGGGGCTGGGGCTTGCAGCCCTTGGAGGCTCTATATGGGGTGGATATGTAGCTGAAGCTAAGTATGATGAGTTAGTTTTAAGACCTCCAGGAGCTTTACCTGAAGAAGAGTTTATAAAAAAATGTATAAAGTGTGGTCTTTGTGTTGAAGCCTGTAGATATAGAGAAAATAATCCTGATGAAACAAAGAAAACTGCTACATTAAGACTTGGAGCTCCAGGAGATCATAGACCAAAAGAAAAAAATATGTATAACTATCCTAAAGAAGTACCACTGGGCACACCTTATTTTGTTCCAAGAGAAATACCTTGCTACATGTGTGAAGATATTCCCTGTGCCGTTGCATGTCCTACAGGAGCTTTAGATACAAATACAGTTTCCTCTGTTAAAGATGGCAAAAAAGTTCTTGATATAAACAAAGCTAGGATGGGTGTTGCTGTTGTTGATCTTGAGCACTGTATAGCATACTGGGGATTACAATGTGATGCCTGTTATAGAGCATGTCCTCTTATAGATCAGGCTATAAAACTTGAGCTAAAGAGAAACCCGAGAACAGGAAAACATGCATTTTTACTTCCAGTTGTTTATCCAGATGTATGTACTGGATGTGGATTATGTGAACATGCATGTGTTACAGAAAAACCTGCTATATTTGTTTTACCAAGAGATATAGCCCTTGGTAGAGTCGGAAAACACTATATAAAAGGCTGGGAGAAAAAAGAAGAACAGAGAATAAAAGGTTCAAAAGGAGTAGAAAAAACAATTACTCCTCGCAGTGAAAAAAGGCCTGAAGAATATCTAAATGTAGAGGATCTGCTCAATGAAGAATAATTGGCTGTATAAACATAGGTTTTTAATAGCAAGAAGGATAGTACAATTAACAATTATTGGACTTTATATAGCTGGAAATGCTTATGGATGGAATATACTAAAAGGAAATTTAAGTTCCTCAAAAATATTTGACGTTATACCTATGGCTGATCCTTATGCTGTTCTTCAGATGTTCGCTGCGGGAACTTTATTGGCAACAGATGTTCTAGTTGGTGCTGTTATTGTTACTCTTTTTTACGCCATAATAGGTGGTAGAGCCTTTTGTAGTTGGGTTTGTCCTATGAATATGGTTACTGACTTTGCAAACTGGCTTAGAGTGAAAACTGGAATACATAAAGAAGAATGGCAGCTTAGAATTTCAAGAAAAACAAGATACTGGATACTTGGATTAAGTTTAATTCTCTCATTTTTAGTAGCTGCGCCAGCTTTTGAATTTGTTAGCCCTATTTCAATGCTTCATAGAGGACTTGTTTTTGGAATGGGATTTGGATGGGTAGCTGTTTTAGGAGTTTTTTTATTTGATCTATTTGCTACAAAGAACGGATGGTGTGGGCATCTTTGTCCTTTAGGTGGATTTTACTCCATTATAAGTAAACCTAGTGTAATAAGAGTTAAGCATGATGCAGATAAATGTACACTGTGTATGAACTGTAAAAATATTTGTCCTGAAAGACAGGTTTTATGGATGATTGGTAAAGAAAGTGTTTTTGTATCTTCTGGAGAATGTATTAACTGTGGAAGATGCATAGAAGTATGTAATGATGATGCACTTAATTTTGGTTTAAGACTTAAACCAACAAAGGAGGTAAAAACCAATGCTTAAGAAAACATTTTATAAAACATTGATAACAATTCCTATAACAGGATTAACTATAGCTTTAATAACAGGTTGCCAAATGCAGGCACAGGCTGGTTCCTCAAAAGAAGAGAAAGCTATATCTCCTCAAGAACTTTCATACAGAAAAGCTCCTCTTACTGTGAATACTGCACCTCCTCCAATAGAATTTCCTAAAGCTCCTCCAGGTAAAGCTAAAAGATTTGAAAGAGCTTATGAAAATGCTCCACCTTTAATTCCTCATAGTGTGGAAGGACTACTTCCTATAACTAAGAACAATAACGCATGTTTAGGTTGCCATGATCCTAAAGTTGCAAAATCAGTAGGGGCAACTCCACTACCACCAACTCACTTTATTGATTTCTTCCAACTTATAAAAGGGAAAGTTGTAAAACTTAATAAACTTGACCCTGCAAGATGGAACTGTGTTCAATGTCACGTTCCACAGGCAAATGCAAAACCACTTGTTAAAAACATCTTCAAACCAGAGTATAGACATCCAGAAACGAAGAAAAAATCTATATTCTATAAACAGATTATGGAAGGGGTTTATTAATGTCCAAGAAAATGGACAGGAGGGGCTTTTTAAAAGCCCTTCCTTTTCTTCCAAAAGCAACATTAGAGGAGATAAAGGAAGAGAAAACAGAAGAAGTTAAAAAAGATATTATTAGGCCACCTTACAGTGGTGAAATATCGGATTTTTCAATTTGTAGAGAGTGTGAGGGTAGTTGTGTACTAGCTTGTGAAGAAAAAATTCTTTTTAGAGATATAGATGGTTCTCCTTATGTTTCTTTTAATGGGAAAGGATGTACATTTTGTAAAAAATGTGCAGAAAGTTGTGAATTTGGTGTTTTATCTTTAGAAAAAGAAGAAGGAATAAACGTTGAAGTAGTAATAGATAAAAATAGATGTTTAGCCTGGAATGGCACCATGTGCTTTAGCTGTAAAGAACCTTGTTTAGAAAATGCCATTAAGTTTCAAGGTTTATTTAATCCTAAAGTTAGTCTAGATTTATGTACAGGTTGTGGATTTTGTTTATCTGTTTGTCCATCAGGAGCTATATATATAAAACCTAAAACAGAGGTAGATAATGGGTAGAATTCTTATTTTTTTCTTTGTTATCTATATAAGTTTTGCCTCAGCTTTTGAAGCATCTTTAGAAAAGAAAGCTAAAGTATCTGGTGCTGTTTCAGATATGGTTTTTTATAAAGGAAAACTATTTGTAGCTACAGAAAGAAGTAAAGTTGATATTGTGGATCTACAGTCAGGACAGATTATAAAAAGTATTAAATATCCTTTTTTTGAAGATTTCATGGGAGAACTTCAACCTGCAAAAGTGTTTTCTTTAGATGTATCTCCTAATGGAAAAAACCTTATAACTGTTGTCCAAACTATTAGAGGTGGTAAAGATGTTTACCTTCTAGATTTAACAAAAGATAACTCAAAACCTGTAAAGATTCTAACTAGGAAGTCCCATCTTCCAATTGTAAAGGTGAGATATGTAAATAACAACCAAGTAGTCTTTGGTTTAAGTGGGGATGAAGTGGTTCTATTTGATATACCACAAAAAAAGCAGGTTTATAGAATTTCTGTAGGAATGTCTTTTTTTTCAGACATGGCTCTTGATAATAATAGAAAGCTACTTGCTGTAGTTGATGAAAGTGGAGATACGCATATTGTTGATGTTAAAAAAGGAAAGCTTATCAGGGATATAGAAGAGATGAATAAAGATAAAGCCTTTAGTGTTGATATAAAGAACGATATTGTTATATCTGGAGGAAGAGATAAAAAGGCTACTGTTTTCAATCTTAAAACCAATAAAAAAAGAGAGTTTTTAGCTGATGATTTTATGGTTTTTTCTGTGGGATTATCACCTTCAGGAAAGATAGGAGCTTATGTTTACAATGATAAGTACGATGTTGCTATTATAGATACAGATCTTGGAGAAAAATTAGGTTTTTTAAAAGGTCACAAATCAACACCATCTCATATTCTTTTTTTAAGTGAAAATCAATTAGCTATAGGTTGTGATAATAAAGAAATATATGTATGGAGGATAAAACCATGAATGTATCAAGTGTGTTAGTAACAACAAAACCAGAAGAAGTTGAGGAAGTAGTCAAGACATTAGAAGAAAGTGGACTATGTGATGTTTACTTCCACGACGATAAAGGAAGAATTATTATCGTTATAGAAGGAGAAGATGTTAATGAAGAAACATTTAAGCTTAGGGAAATTCAAAGTTTACCTGGAGTTCTTACAGCAAATATGGTTTTTGCTTATTCAGAGGAAGAATGGGAATCTGCTGCAGAATACCTACAAAAACTTAGTAACGAAGTTCCAGAAGTTCTCAATGATGAAAATATCAGAGCAGAAAACATTGTCTATAAAGGGCATATAAAGGGTTATATAAGCTAAAACTCTCTTTCTCTTTTTTTGAATTTTTTGACTTAAAACAATGCGAATATAGAAATCTGTTAATAACGTTATCTATAGAAGATCTAGTAGGGGTTTATTATGGACAAAACATTCGATATGTTTTGGGAAACAGAGGTTCCAGAAAATGAGCTTATTATCTCAAGAACAGATTTAAAAGGAATTATTACATATGTAAATGAAACATTTGCAAGGATTTCAGGATACAAGCCAGAGGAGTTAATAGGAAAACCTCATAATATTATCAGACATCCGGATATGCCAAAGGCTGTTTTTAAAGATCTATGGGAAACAATTCAGAAAGGGGAAACCTGGAGAGGATATATCAAGAATCTTAGAAAAGATAAAGGTTACTACTGGGTTTTTGCAGAGATCTCAGGAGTATACAAAAATGGAAAGCTTGTTGAGTATAAATCAATGAGATCTCCTGTTCCAAGAGAAAAAAAGATAGAGATGCAAAATCTATATGACAAAATGAGAGAAGAGGAAGGAGGACCTGTTAGAGTTGTTATGTATATACCAAAAAAAACATACGATAAATTAGAAGAGTTATCTAAGAAATTAAATATGGATGGAGAAAAAGTATTAGAAAAACTTTTAGAGGAAACAAATCTTTAGGAGGCTTAGTCATGAGAAAGTCTGTTTTTTCTTTAGGAGCAGCAGCAATTTTAATTGGTGGATCATTTCTTTTAACAGGTTCTACAAATAATGCATCAGCCCAAGATCTATTAGGAGTTTCTTTTATTGATAATGTAAAGCCATACTTAGAATTTAGGCCAAGATACGAGTATGTAGATGTTGATGGTAGTCCTAAAGATGCTGCAAATGCTTTAACAATTAGAACAAAAATAGGTGTTAAAATCGGAACAGTCCTTGGTATAAAAGGATTATCTGCTCAGCTTGAAGCGATAGATGTTTCAGCACTTATTGATGATTATTATCCACAAAAAAATGGATATGAAACAGTTCTTGATCCAGATAACACAAGATTAACGCAGGCTTTTATTGTTTATAACTATGGAAATTATGCGTTTGTAGCAGGTAGAAAATATGTGATCATTGATGATCATAGATTTATTGGTAACGTTAACTGGAGACAAATGCCACAATCTTTAGGTGTTGTAGCAATAGCTGGTTCTCCTATTCAAAATCTTAACTTCTTACTAGCTGGAGTTTATGAAAGAAAAGGTATCATTGATAAACTAAACGTTGATTGGCATATGGATAAAATGCCAATTGTTTTAGATGTAAACTATAAAGTATCCCCTGCTCTTAAACTGAAAGGTTTTGCATATCTTTTAACAGATATACACAATACATATGGAGTAAAAGCTTCTGGAAAGATAGATTTCAACGGAATTAAATTCTCATATCTAGGAGAGTATGCAAAACAAACAGATCCTTATGAGAATGATAATTTAGATAGAAAGCCAGATATAGATACAGATTACTACAGAATAAAAGTTGGTGCTGCTTACAGTGGATTCTTTGGAAATGTAATGTACACATACTTTGGAGATGCAGATGGTAAAGATGCAGGATTTTCAACACCACTTGCTACTCTCCACAAATTTGATGGATGGGCAGATGTATTACTACCAGGAGCTGCAAAAGGTTTCTACTATGGATTAGATGAACTTTGTGTATCAGTGGGTTATAAAAATAAAGTTTTTGGAAAGTTTATGGTTGCATATTTAGATTTTCAGGCTGATAAAGATCAAGGTGACTTAGGAAGCAAAGATATTGGTTCAGAAGTAGATGTTTTATATGCCAAGAAACTTACAAAAAGACTATCTTTCTTAGCAAAAGCTGCCTTTTACAATGCAGATAATGGATACTGTATAGGGGCTACATGCAATCCAACTACAGCTAAAGGAAGAAATGATGTAACAAAGTATTGGTTACAACTAGATTATAAATTTTAATTTATTTGTTTAAAAAAGGAGGTATGCCATGAAAGTGGCAAAAAAATTAGTAACAGGTTTATTGGGCGCTGCTCTTGTATCTTTTTCAGCAGTAACAGTAGCTCAGGCATCAGATGATGTTCCTAAACTAACAAAAGAAGAGATGCAAAAAGCTTCTAGAATTTACTTTGACAGATGTGCTGGATGTCACGGAATGCTTAGAAAAGGGGCTACAGGTCCTGCTCTTACTCCAGAGAATTTGAAAAAACAAGGATTGAATATTCCTGCCATTGAAGCCTTTATCTACAATGGAACACCAGGTGGAATGCCTGACTGGGGTAAACAGGGGGTCTTAACAAAAGATGAAATTCATCTATTAGCTAAATTTTTACTAAATCCACCACCACCACCACCATTATTATCGTGGAAACAGATTAATGATTCGTGGAAAGTATATGTTCCTGTTGGCAAAAGACCTACAAAACCAGCAAATCCTCATTGGAAAAACTTCTTTGGTGTTATTTTAAGGGATGTAGGTAAAGTAGCAGTTATAGATGGAACAAATAAAAAACTGTTAAATATTGTTAATACAGGTTTTGCTGTACATATTTTAAGAACTTCTAAGTCTGGAAGATATCTTTACTCAATTGGTAGAGATGGTAAAGCTACAGTTATTGACTTGTGGATGAAAAAACCTGATAAAGTAGCAGAAGTTAAAGTATGCTACGATGCTCGTTCTATAGATACAAGTAAGTATCACGGATACGAAGACAAATATGCTGTTGTAGGTTGTTACTGGCCACCATCTTTTGTGATACTTGATGGAAAAACATTAAAACCAATTACAAGACATGCAACAAGTGACTACTATTACGATACAAAAGACTTTGTTAGAGAAGCTCGTGTAGCATCTATAGTGGCATCTCACTATGATCCATTATGGGTTTTAAACATAAAAGAAGCAGGACAAGTTTGGCTTGTTGACTACTCTAAAGTTGATAAAGGAACTATTTCTATAGATATGATAGATGCTGAAAGATATTTACACGATGGTGGATGGGATCTATCTAAAAGATACTTCCTTGTTGCTGCTAATATGAGAAACAAGGTTGTTGTTGTTGATACAAAAGAAAAGAAACTTGAGGCCATTGTTAAAGTGGGAACAAAACCACATCCAGGAAGAGGTGCAAACATAGATCATCCTAAATATGGTCCTATCTGGTGTACAGGGCATATTGGAGAAAATAGAATAGCATGTATAGGAACAGATCCTAAAAATCATCCACAGTATGCCTGGAAAGTTGTTAAATGGATAGAGTTACCTGGAGTTGGTGGAGGAAACCTTTTCGTAAAAACAAATCCTCATTCAAAATGGCTCCTTGCTGATAGACCTTTAAATCCTGATAAGGACTTACAAA
Organism: Persephonella sp.; assembly: GCA_027028005.1. Lineage (GTDB taxonomy): Bacteria > Aquificota > Aquificia > Aquificales > Hydrogenothermaceae > JAADDV01. The sequence continues at coordinate 15,023 of JALVKE010000321.1, forward strand.
GAAGTATATTTGTTTATGATAAGAACACATTTAAGCTTGTGAAAACATTAAAAGTTCCTAGTGATATTCCTGGAAGAGCTGTTCACGAAGAGTATAACAAAGATGGTTCTGAGTTCTGGATTTCTGTTTGGGGTAGAAAAGATCAACCTACAGCTATCCTAATTTATGATGATAAAACTCTTAAACTTAAAAATGTTATTAGAGGAGATTGGGTAAGAACTCCTACAGGTAAATTTAACGTTTACAACACAATGAAGGATATCTATTAATGAAAAGAATAAGTAGCCTGCTGCTGCTTGTCCCGTTGGTTGTGTTTTCTCCCATGGCTCATGGGGAAAACAAGGGAAGCCAGCTGTACCAAAAATACTGTGCAAGCTGCCACGGCATTGACAGGACAGGTACAGTGGCTCCCCCTCTTTTTCCATTATTTTTAAGAAAATATTCTGAAAAAAAACTGATTAATATCATTAAAAATGGTCTTCCTGCTACACAGATGCCAGCTTTTAAAGACCTGTCGGAAGACCAGATTAAATCTATTATCTCTTTTATAAAAACCCCTGCAAATGTTCAGTGGTCTGAAAAAAAAATCAAAAAATCTATCGTTTTAGAAAAGCAAAAACCTAAAAAACTTCCAATAAAAGATGTAAAGAACATTGTCGCTGTTGTTGAGAGAGGACATCAGAAAGTCTGGATAATGGAAGGATTAGATATTTTAGACAAGTTTGAATTTAAAAATGTCCATGGAGGGCTTAAGTTTTCACCATCAGGATGGAAGATATTTATTCCATCAAGGGATGGGTGGATAGGAAGATACGATATAGATAAAGGCTCTTTCTATGGAAAGGTTAGAGCATGTGTTTACCTAAGAAATATATCCCTTGATAGAACAGGAAAGTATATTCTTGCTTCCTGCTGGCTTCCTAAATCTATTGTAATTCTTGATAGTGAAAGTTTTAGTCCTTTGAAAGTAATAAAGCAAGAAGGATTAGTTTCTGCTGTTTATGGACTTTATTCAAAAGATCAAGCAATTTTCACCTATAGAGATAAAGCAAAGATAGGGTTTTTAGATACAAAAACTTTCAAGATTACTTACAAAAATATTCCTGAGGCTTATGAGGACTTTTTTATTGATCCATTTGAAGAGTATGTGATAGGAAGTTCAAGAAAAGGAACAAGGCTTTCTGTTTATAGTCTTTCAGAAAACAAAGAAGTTTTTTCCTCAAAAATGGAGGGAATGCCCCATCTTGCCTCTGCATCAATATGGTATAAAAAAGGGAAATTTTACTTTGCTACGCCCCATATCACAAAACCTTTTGTTACAGTATGGAACCTGTATAACTGGAAATTTGTTAAAAAAGTAGATATAGGAGGAAACGGATTTTTCGTCCGTACCCATCCAACAACCCCTTACCTTTGGACAGACAACGGAAAAGATAAAATTGTTCTTATAAACAGAGATGATTTTTCAGTAAAAACTATAGAAACCAAGAAAGGTAAAAGGGTTATCCATACAGAGTTTAACGGAGATGGAAATCTGGCTTATGTCAGTCTTTATAATAAAGATGGAGACCTTCTTATCTACGACAGCATAACCCTTAAACTTTTAAAGGATATACCTGCAAGCATTCCTATTGGAAAGTACAATATTGTAAACAAATCAAGAAAGTATCAGCCAGTATTACTTGGAAAACAGGTTTTTATGGAAAAATGCTGGGGATGTCATCATCAAACTCAAGAGGCATTTGCACCATCTTTTAGATGGATAGTAAACCACAGAAAACCGGAAGAAATAGCAGCCCAGATAGCAAATCCTGAAGTTATGTATAAAAAACTTGGCTACAAAAGAAACGCTATGCCTAAGTTGAATCTTTCATCTTATGAGTTAAGGGCTATCTTGTCTTATATGATGCAATTTAAGGATAAGAAAGATGCTGAGAATAACTGAATATATAAAGAAAACATTGGAAGGAAAAGAGATAAAACCTTTTAATGGAAAAATTCTAATCTGGAATCTTACAAATGCCTGTAATCTTTTCTGTCAGCACTGCTACTCAGCAGCAAATACATCAAGAAGTGGAGAAATATCAATAAAAGATATAGAAAAGCAGATTCCTTATCTAAAAAAAGCAGGTGTAAAAGTCCTTATCCTTTCAGGAGGAGAACCTCTTATCAGAGAAGATATATTTGATATTGCCCAGCTTTTTAATGAAAATGGCTTTGTTACAACCCTTTCAACAAATGGGCTTTTGATAAATGAAAAAAATATAGATAAGATAAAAAAGCAGTTTTCCTATGTGGGAATTAGCATAGACGGAGATGAAGAAACCCATGACAGATTTAGAGGGATGAAAGGTGCTTTCAAACGTTCAATGGAAGCTGTAAGGCTTGTAAGGGACAGCGGTATAAAAGTAGGCATAAGATTTACTTTATCTTCGGCAACAGAAAAAGCCCTTTCTTTTGTCTTTTCTTTAGCTGAAAAAGAAAATATCCCAAAAGTTTACATATCCCATCTTGTTTATTCAGGAAGAGGAAAACATCTTACCCAGGCAGAAAAAGAAAGATATAGAAAACATGTTGATTTTATAATAGATAAATCCTTTGATTATGTGGAAGAAGGTATTCCTATAGATGTTGTGTCAGGAAATAATGAGGCAGATGCAGTTGTTTTATACCATAGATTTAAAGAAAAGTATCCGGAAAAAGCAGGGTTTTTGTATGAAAACCTAAAAAGATGGGGTGGAAATCAGGCAGGAGTAAGAATATTTGATATTGACTACAGGGGTTATGTAAAGCCAGATACTTACTTCCCATATAAAATTGGGAACATATATGAGAAAAACTTTTATGATATCGTGAATTCAAACGGGGTAATGGCAAAACTCCGTCAGCATCCACGCCCGGTAAAAGGAAGATGTGAAAATTGCGATTATATTGAAATATGTAATGGGAACTCCCGTTCAAGAGCTTATGCAGTTTACGGAGATATATTTGCAGAAGATCCAGACTGTTACGTTTGAAAATAGAGCTAACTAATGGACAGAGAACAGAAAAGAAATAGAACTAAGAAAATTAGAAATAGAAAAAGCTAAAGTATTAGAAGGGATTTTAAGAACTTTACTTTTAGTTGCTGATATAGGAAATACTTTAATTTGTTTTAAACAGGCTCATTCATAGGAATAATCTTTGCCATTGGAATGATAACAGAGATATAAATGGAAATTTTTTTGATAAGTGTCATCTTACTATAGAGTTGATATACTCACAATAAAGGAGGAAGAATTGAGAAAAGCGCTACTGTTCTTACTGATACTAGTTAATATCTCCCTTGCTGAAAAGCTTTATGTTGTAGAAAGGGAAAGAGGTTCCCTTGCTGTGATTGAAAACGACAAGCTGATTGGTGAAATACACAACCTTGGAAACCTAAACCATGCAATTGTAAAAACAGATGGAGATTACAGCTACTGCATAGCAAGGAATGGTTATTTTTCAAAAATAGATAACGTCCACGACAAACTAATCAAAAAAATAAAACCTGGGAACAGCGGAATAGGTTTCACGTTTATAGGAAAATATATCGCAATAGCCCATTATGACCCAAAAAAAGTAACAATACTCACAAAAGATCTAAACATTCATAAAGAGATAAAAACAGGCTCAAGAAATGTAGGAATAAAACCATATAAAAACCTTCTAACATTTGCCCTTATGGATAAAGATGAAATATGGGTTCTTGATGAAAAAAAAGATTTCCAGAGGGTATACAAGGTTGAAAATGCAGGTAAGATGCCATTCGATGCTCTTATTCATAAAAATAGATATATAGTAGGATTTTTCAAAGAAAGAGGCGTTGGGATTTTAGACTTAGACAGATTTTTTTACAAAAAGGCAAAGTTTCTATCAAAAAATAAGCAGGAAGTTGTTTTTAAAATTCCACACTTTGGAATGTGGGGTGTTGTTGGAAATATAGCACTAATTCCAGCTGTGGGAGAAAAAAGAGCTTATGTTGTAGATATAAACAAAATGGCTGTTATTGATCATATAGACCTTGCCGGTTTGCCAGTCTTTATATCAGTATCTCCAGATAAAAAAGTTGCAGTTGTTAACTATAGTGGAAATAAAGATCATTTATTGTCTGTTATAGATCTAAAAAAACTAAAAGTTGTAAAAACCTTCCCCGCAGGTAAAAGGGTGATGCATATAAGATTTTCAAAAGATGGAAAAAAACTGTATGTATCCTCATATTTTGATAACTCTGTGAAGATTTTTGATACAAAAACATGGAAAAAAATAAAAGAAATAACTATTCCAAACCCGTCAGGTATTTTTATTGTTAGATAAGATTTAGTTTGTGACTTTAGATGTGGAGCTTCCCTACTTCATCGTAGGGAAGGTTCCTATTCTATAATTTTTTGGAATTTAGCTTGTACTTTTTTTGGTGCAAAAACACAACTATATTAAAAAAGAAATTGCTTCAGCCTATTTAACAAATATTTCTTTAGCCAAAAATAGACAAAGGTAGCTTTATCAGATTTACAGTATTTTATTATATAAATAACATAGAAATATTAAGAGAACTTTAAATTATCATTTTTGACGAAAGATTTTTAGTAAAGAACTTTTCTTTTTAAAAGAAAAGTTTAAATTAAAGAAAAAAGGTGGCACTAAGCCACCTTTTAGTGATTAATGAACATTTTTCCAGATTTTCTTTTTCCAAGCATAAGTAAGTCCCACCATTACTAGCATATAGAGAAGAACGATGATTCCAACTTTCTTTCTTTGTTCTTTATGAGGATCTGCTATTTCTTCAAGATATGCTACAATTTCTTCCTGTGATTCTTTATTAAGACCAAGTCTTGGCATCGATGTTCCATGTAATATAACACTAGGTCTGTTAATGAATGCATTTAGATATTCTTCTCCTTTAGCCTTATATATAATGGATAAATCTGGAGGAACTTTTCCTAAATATTTTTTTAGATTTTCAGCAGGAGTTTCTGCATATATTTTTTGATATTTAATGCTGTGACATCTAGCACAAGCTTCTACAGTTTTTTCCTTTGGAGTTAGATCTTTCTTTGCAATGCTTTGTAGATATGCAGTTATATCTGCTGCCTGCTGTTCATTTAATCCTAAAGCTGGCATAGCAAATTTAGGGTTTTCTGTAGCTTTTTGAGGATTCATAAGGAAGTTTATAAGGAATTTTTTGTCTATAAGAGCGCCCATATTTGATAAATCAGGAGGTACTACACCAAAAGATGCTGCTGCTGCTTTAGCATCCATAGGAGCTTTTATTCCTTCTGCTTTTATACCGTGACAGGAAGTACAGAACATTTTAGTTGCTTCTTTTCCTTTAGCTGGATCTCCTGAAGTCACAGACGGATTAGGTAAATCTGAAAATTTGAAGTCTGGTAAGTGGTATTTCTCTATAGCTTCCTCTATTTCTTTATGCATAATACTATGAGCTAGAGGTTCTATCCCCCAATAACCAATAAGAACTATTACAACTATAACTAAAAGTATTTTTAATTCTTTCATTATTGCTCACCTCCACTTGCCACCTTTCTTTTCTCTATAATTGAGATAATTGGTAGAGAGAAGAAGAATACAAAGAACACGATTGCTCCAAAGAAACCAAGCCAAGCATAAAATCCTGTTGGTGGAAGTTTTCCAAGAATTGTTAAGAATACAAAGTCAGCAACAAAAATCCACCACATTATTTTAAATAAAGGTCTATGTTTACCACTAACAATTGGAGAAAAGTCTAACCATGGTAAGAATAAAGCAATAAACATTGAAGCAACAAAAGCTATAAGACCTAACGTTTCACTAAAGAAGAAACCTCTTAAAACTTCATAGTATGCTAAGAAATACCATTCAGGATATATATGTGGAGGTGTTTGTAGATAGTTAGCAGGTTGGAAGTTAATAGGATCCATTGCAAAGTCATAGTTAAAGAACACGAGGTAAAAGAAGAATAGTAAGAACACAGACATTACAAAGAACTCTTTTGACATAAATACAGGCCAGAAAGGTATACCATTTTTCTTTTTCTCTTCCTTCGACATAGGAATTCCATCTTCATTATTAGAACCAACGATTCTAACTGCGTACATATGAACAGCTGTGAATATTAATATAAGAGCAGGTAAAAGAGTTACATGTAACGCGAAAAATCTTGTTAATGTTGCATCTGCAACAATATAGTTACCTCTAATCCATATTACAAGATCAGGTCCAATATAAGGTATTTTTTCAAATAGTGTTGTTATCGTTTGTGCAGCCCAGTAAGACATTTGTCCCCAAGGGAGTAAGTATCCTGTAAATGCTGTAGCAGACATTAAAACAAACAATATGTAACCTGTAATCCAAACTACTTCTCTTGGTGGTTTAAATGAACCATAGTAGATACCACGAGCCATATGTATATAGAGAACCAGGAACATAATAGAAGCTGCAACTGCATGCGTATGTCTAAATACCCATCCAAAAGCAACATCCATCATTATCGTTTTGTTCACACTGTCAAAAGCCATATTAGCATCTGGTTTATAGTACATAAGAAGGATAATTCCAGAAATAACAAGAATAACAAATACTAATATGGTAAGAACACCAAAACTCCAAAGAAAGTTTATGTTCTTTGGAAGGTAATATTCAGACATCATAACCTTCCAAAGGGTAGTTAAAGCTAGCCTTTCATCAAGCCATTTCATTAATCCACCTTTTTTCTCCATCGTCTATCCTCCTAACCCTTCATCATTTTTTCATATTCGGGACCTGCTTCACCTAAAATGATTTTAGTCCCTTCAATTTTAAATGGTGGAATATCTAATGGTCTTGGAGGTGGTCCAAATATGTTTCTTCCACAAGCATCATATTCTCCACCATGACATGGACAGTGCCATATTTTCTTTTCAGCTTCCCAGTTTGGAATACAACCAAGGTGTGTACAGATACCAACCACGACTGTATATTCACCTTTCACAGAACGACCTTCACACTTACCCATATCTGGCGTTCTGTGAAGAACAAAGACAGGTTTACCTCTCCAGTTAACAACCTTTATCTGTCCAGGCTTCACTTTAGATAGATCAAATGTAACTGTTGCTTGGGCCTTTACTTCAGGAAGAGGTTCCCATGTTTTATACATGGCATATAAAACCCCAGCAGCCCCAACTGCAGCCCATCCTCCTATAGCATATAGGAGGAAATCACGTCTGCTCATTTTTTCATCTGCCATTTTTAAACCTCCTATATTATTCCTTCATAAATAGTAAGTTCTAACTTATTAGCATATATCAATTCAAATAAAATTTAAAGGGAAAATGTGATTTTTATCATAGGTTATATCTCTGTTTTACAACCTCCCACAAGGCTATTGCTGTAGCAGATGAAACATTCAAGGATGTAACCTTTCCTTTCATTGGTATAGTTGCTATTAGGTCAGAAGCTTCTAAAACAGACTTTGATACACCTTTTCCTTCAGAACCTACAACAACAGCTAAAGGAAATGGGAAAGATAATTTATGAATAGGTTTTCCTCCTTTTTCTACGGATACTACCCAACCTCCTTTTTTCTTAAATTTTTCTAAAAACTGTCTTAAACTTCCTACTTTTACAATAGGAAGATGAAATATTGCTCCTGTAGATGCTTTAACTACAACTTCATTTATAGGAGAACTTCTTTCCCTTGGCACAACAATTCCGTGAGCTCCTAAAACTTCTGCAGTTCTTATAATATTTCCTACATTTTGAGGATCTGTTATGTGATCTAATATCACTGCTATTCCTTCCTGAGATATTATGTGGTCTATAAATTCATTTTCGTCCCAATATTGTACTGGACTTAAAAGGGCTACAACACCCTGGGTTTTTTTTGTTCCAGCTAACTCTTCTATTTTTTTTCTTGGAGCTTTTTGAATCTTTATTTTTTTCTTTTCAGCTATTTTTAGTAGCTCTTTTGGGGCATGGGAATCATGAGCTACAAGAATTTTTTCAATGCTTCTATCAGCTTTTAAAGCTTCTATTATTGGATTTCTTCCCCATATTGTAAACTTTTCCTCTTTGTTTTCCATTGAAACCTCTAAAGTTGTTTTATATCATCTATTTTCCAGTTTAATGTTTTTCCAACTATAGACCAGTATTCCTTTACCCTTATTTTTTTATCAGGATTTCCTGATATTACTTTGCCATTTTGGTCTGTTATATAATTTATCATTTCAGCATCTATCTCTGCTATAACAAGATTATTTCCATCTGGCAGTTTTTCTTTATGAATAATATCTATATTTTTTACATTTATATCTTTTATAACATTTGTTAAGCCTTTTTGAGTTAGATCCATAAGCTCCATCTCTAAATGATTATATAACCTCTCTGTTAAATATTTTTTGATAGTTGTCAACTCTCCATTAGACCATTCTTTTTTTAGTTTTATGAATATATCTTTTATAAAATTTTTTATATACTTTTCACTAAAAAATTCTTTAGTATCTTCTTTATTAGTGGTTTCATTTTTTACTGTTTCCCTTATATTACCGGAAGGATTTTTTTTAAATCTTTTAAAAAGAAAGTATACAATTCCTCCTATCAGTAGAATTTCTAAAAGACTTGGTGCTCCAAAATGAAATCCATAACCCATTAAAAAGGATAAAATAGCGCCAAAAATCAATCCACCTATTAACCATCTAAAGAGAGGATTTTGAAGAAAAGGTGGTATCCTCTTTTGATTTGTAGTTCTGTTCTTACGTATATTTTGTTTTTTTTCCTGTTTAGAATTAAAGGTTTTCTGTTTAGATTTATACTTTGGAACAGAATATTTATAATTCTTGTAGCTTTTAAATCCTTTTCCAAAACCACCTTTTGCGTTAGCATCTAAATAAAAAAAGAGTATAGAAAAACCTACAAATACATAAAATATTTTTCTCATTTAAAGCTCCTTCTATTAAGCTTATTATAATTATTACGTATTTTTTATAAAAAACAATTATTTAGGTTAATTTTTCGCCAATTTCTATATGATATCCCCTTACTGCATCTGCAGCTGATATAACTTTACTGTTTGGAAACTGCACTTTTTTTATAAGGAGTCTTCCTTTACCTGTTTGAACAATAAAACCTCTATCTTTATCTATCTCCACTATCTCCCCTGGATTTCCTAAAGAACTCTCATCAACAATTTCAGCTTCAAGAATTTTTATCTCTTTATCTCTAAATGTTGTAAAGGCTTTTGGCCACACTTTTAAGGCCCTTATCTGGTTAAAAATCTCTCTTGCAGATTTTGTCCAATCTATTTTACCCTCTTCTTTTTTTATAGGTTTGGCATACGTTGCTTTTTCATGTTCCTGAGGTTTTTTAGTTATCTCTCCTTTTTCTATCTTGTCTAAAACCTCAATAAGAAGATTAGCTCCTTCTTTTGCAAGTTTGTCATGGAGGGAGATGATATCATCTTTATCAGTAATTTCTACCTCTTTGCACTTATATATATCTCCTGCATCAAGTTCCTCAGTTATTTCCATAATACAAACACCTGTTTTTTCTTTCCCTTCCATTATTGCCCTGTGAATTGGAGCTGCTCCTCTAAATTCTGGGAGTAAAGAAGCATGAACATTGATAGTTTTATATCTTGGAAGCTCTATTATCTCTTTTGGGAGAATTTTTCCATATGCTACCACAACAGATATATCAGGATTCAATTTTTTCAGCTCTTCAAAAAACTCTTCATTGTTTTTTATTTTTTCAGGCTGTAAAACAGGTATACCTGCTTCTTGAGCTACTACTTTAACTGGTGGAGGCTGAACCTTTTTTCCTCTACCTTTTGGTTTATCTGGCTGTGTAACTACTGCTATAACCTTATGTTTTGAATTTAGTAAAGCCTTTAAACTCTCAGCTGCAAAATCTGGAGTCCCCCAAAAAATAACTCTCAATCTAATCCTCCTCTTTTTAATCAAGTTCATAAATTATACATTTCTCAATTAGACAAATCCTTTATGAAAAGGATAAAATACTTTTTTAGGTAAAAACAGTTGGAGAAAACAAAATGAAAGATCTAATATCTGTTAATCAGATAGATGAGAGAGTATTTCAAGATATACATCATCTTTTTAAAGAATATAAACAAAGGTATAAAGACGGAGAAACAAAGATATCTGACTTAAGGGGATACTCAGTTCTTCTTCCTTTTTTTGAAGAGTCTACAAGAACGAGAACTTCTTTTGAGCTTGCAGGAAAGATAATGGGGGCAGATACAATAAATATAAGTGGTTCTTCTTCTTCTGTAAAAAAAGGTGAAACCCTTTATGACACAATAAAAACCCTTGAGGCTATGCAGTCTGATTTTATCGTCCTAAGGCATTATATGTCAGGAGCAGCACACATTGTAGCTAAAGAGGTAAAATCCCATGTTATAAATGCAGGAGATGGAGCAAATGAACATCCATCTCAAGCTCTTTTAGATGCTTTTACCATTCTCGAAAAGAAAGGAAAGATAGAAGGGTTAAAGATAGCTATTATTGGAGATATTCTTCATAGCAGAGTTGCTAGATCAGATATGAAACTTCTAAAAATGTTAGGAGCTGAGATAACAGTATGTGGTCCTCAAACTATGCTGCCAAGACATATGGAAGTTTTTAATATTGATTATGTTACTACTAATATAGATGAAGCATTAAAAGATAAAGATGTTGCCATATTCTTAAGAATTCAGCTTGAAAGACAGAAAAAAGTTTTCTTCTCTACGTTAAACGAATACTCTATAAAGTATGGATTAAATCAAGAAAGAATAAACCTTTTGAAAGAAGATGCAGTTATCATGCATCCAGGTCCTGTAAACAGGGGAGTGGAGATGCAAAGTGAACTTATTTACGGCGAAAGAAGCTTAATCTTAGATCAGGTTGAAAATGGTTTGTTTACAAGAATGGCTATTTATAGATATCTACTAGAACACTAAAAGGAGAAAAAGATGAAATTAGAGAAATCTAAAAAACTTTTTGAAGAAGCTCAAAAGTATCTTGTTGGAGGAGTAAACTCTCCTGTTAGAGCTTTTAAGTCTGTTGGAATGGAACCTATTTTTATAAAGAAAGGAAAGGGAAGTAGAGTTTGGGATGTGGATGATAACGAGTATATAGATTATGTTCTTTCTTGGGGGCCTTTAATTCTTGGTCATGCAAATGATCAGATTATAAACGCTATAAAAGAAGTTTCAAACTATGGAACAAGTTTTGGAGCTCCAACAGAGTTAGAGATAGAGATGGCTAAAGCTGTTGTAGATGCTGTTCCTTCAATAGAGATGGTTAGATTTGTTAATTCTGGAACAGAAGCAACTATGTCTGCTATAAGACTTGCAAGAGGATATACAGGAAGAAAGAAAATAATAAAGTTTGATGGATGTTACCACGGACATGGAGATAGTCTTCTTGTTTCAGCAGGCTCAGGAGTTGCTACTTTAGGAATTCCTGGAACTCCTGGAATTCCTGAAGAGTTAGCTAAGCTAACTATCGTTCTTCCTTACAACAACATTGATGCTGTTGAAGAAGCTTTTAAAAAACACGGTGACGATATTGCATGTGTGATAATAGAACCTGTTGCTGGAAATATGGGAGTTGTTGCTCCTTCTAAAGAATATCACCAGAGACTAAGAGAGATAACTAAAGAGTATGGAGCTCTTTTAATATGGGATGAGGTTATGACTGGTTTCAGGCTTGCCTTAGGTGGTGCTCAGGAGCTTTACGGAATTGAGCCTGATTTAACAACCCTTGGAAAAGTTATAGGTGGAGGTTTACCTGTAGGAGCCTACGGTGGAAAAAGAGAGATAATGGAACATGTTGCTCCTGTAGGTCCAGTATATCAAGCTGGAACTCTTTCAGGAAACCCTCTTGCTATGGCAGGTGGTTTAAGACAGCTTAATATACTAAAAGAGAAAAATCCTTATCCTCAGTTAGATGAGAAAGGTAAAAAACTCGAAGAAGGTTTTAAGTTCTTAATAGATAAGTATGGAATAAAGGCAACAGTAAACAGAGTAGGCTCTATGATAACTGTATTCTTCACAGATAAACAGGTTGTAGATTTTGAAACAGCAAAATCTTCTGATTTAGAAACATTCTCTAAGTTTTTCAGACTTATGCTTGAAAGAGGTGTTTATCTTGCTCCTTCTCAGTTTGAAGCTTCATTCTTAAGCACAGCTCACAGTGATAGTGATATAGAAGAAACATTAAACAAAACAGAAGAAGCTTTTAAGCTTTTATAAAAAGAAGTCCCTTAAGGGACTTCTTTTATAAAATAACTCCTTTTATTGTATGAATAAAACCATTAAAACATACAAGATTTGCTGTTTCTATCTCATTATCGTTAATTTTAGCTTCCACGTAGCAAGCATTATCTATAGGAAACTCAAAATCTTCTCTAATATTACAGCTTACATCCACCTTTATTTTTTTTCCTGAGAGAGTAGTTAACTCTTTAATATCAAGCATTTCCTTTAATGATATAGCTTCATCAATAAGATGATTTTCTATAATCTCCTTAGCTTTCTTTTCATCTTTTAGTGCTTCTTTAAACTGGGCAAGTTGTTCAGGTGTTATATAATCAAATGTATCTTCGACAGGGACAAATAGTGTTACAACCATTTCTGTTAGCTTTTCTGCATACTCTGTGGTATTTAGAAGCTGGAAAAATAGAGGAAATGCAATTCCTTCTTTTAATCTGTCAATAACATTTGGTAAATTCTCTGCTGGTGGTTTCCAGTGCTTCATATTAGCCCTCCTTTTGTTTTTATATATAAGTTAGTAAAAACTAACATATTTTCTATAAGAAAACTAGTGTTTCTTAAAATCCTCTGTTTGTTATCTCGAATCTATAACAAACCGAAGTTTATCATAAAAAACAGCTTAATTTATCCATAACATTTATCAAAATAAAAAGTGAGGATGAAAATGAAAACGGAGAAGAAAGCAAATAGACTTATAAATGAAAAAAGTCCTTATTTAAGGCAGCATGCTTATAATCCTGTTAACTGGTATCCATGGTCTAAGGAAGCTTTTGAAAAAGCAAAAAGAGAAGATAAGCCAGTTTTTCTTTCTATTGGTTACTCCACCTGTCACTGGTGTCATGTTATGGAAAAAGAAAGCTTTGAAGATGAGGAGATATCACAGATATTAAATGAATACTTTGTTCCTATAAAAGTTGATAGAGAAGAACGCCCTGATATTGACAGCATTTATATGAATGTATGTATGTTGATGACAGGACACGGAGGTTGGCCTTTAACAGTTTTTCTAACACCTGATAAAAAGCCCTTTTATGCAGGAACTTACTTTCCTAAAGAAAGCACATATACAAGAATTGGATTAAAAGATCTTCTTTTGAAAATAGCTAAAATGTGGAAAGAAGATAGAGAGGCTCTTCTCAACCGCTCTAAAAAAGTTCTTGAGTATCTAAAAGAGTATAATCAAAAGAAAGGGGAAAAACAGTTAAAGCTAGATATCTTTGAAAGAAGTTACGAGAGATTTAAAGATATATTTGACCCTTACTATGGGGGTTTTGGACACAGACCAAAGTTTCCTTCTCCTCATAACTTTATGTTTCTTCTTAGATACTACTACAAAACAAAAAGAGAGAATGCCCTTACTATGGTTGAACATACTTTAAAAAACATGAGATTAGGTGGGATTTTTGATCATATAGGATACGGTTTTCATAGATATTCTACAGATGAAAGATGGCTGCTACCTCACTTTGAAAAGATGCTTTATGATCAGGCAATGCTGACTATAGCCTATGCAGAAACATATCAGGTTACGAAAGATCCTTTTTATAAAAAAGTAGTAGAAGAGATACTAGAGTATGTAAAGAGAGATATGACCTCACAGGAAGGAGGTTTTTACTCGGCTGAAGATGCTGACAGTGAAGGAGAAGAAGGAAAGTTCTACGTATGGTCTTACAAAGAGCTAAAAGAGATTTTAGGAGAAGATTTTGATATTATCCGCAGAGTTTTTAACATAACAGAAGAAGGAAACTACAGAGAAGAGGCAACAGGAAGGCTAACAGGGAAAAATATTCTCTATATGAAGAAAACGTTAGAAGAGGTAGCTCAAGAGTTAAAAATGCCTGTAGAGGATATAGAGAAGATAGTTGATAGAGCAAGAAAAAAGCTTTTTGAGGTTAGAAAAAAAAGGGTGCATCCTCTAAAAGATACAAAGATACTAACAGATTGGAATGGACTTATGATTGCTGCATTTTCAATAGCAGGACAGGTATTAGATAGAAAAGAGTATACAGAAACTGCTAAAAAAGCTGCAGATTTTATTCTAGAAAAAATGAAAACAGAAGAAGGGTTTTTATTACATAGATATAAAGATGAAGAGGCTAAATTTGAAGGGAAACTAGACGATTACGCTTTTTTAACGTGGGGATTAATAGAACTTTATAATGTTTCATTTGAGAAAAAATATCTAAAAGAAGCTATTCAACTAACAGAAAAAATGATTAAACACTTCTGGGATGAAAAAGATGGTGGATTTTTTATGACTCCAGACTTTATAAAAGAGGAGCTTATTATTAGACCTAAAGAAAGTTATGATGGAGCAATTCCCTCAGGAAACTCTGTGGCTGCTTACAACCTTTTTAGACTGTTTAAAATAACAGGAAATAAGAAGTATGAAGATTACGGAATAAAAACAGTAAACGCTTTTGCAGATAAGATTGAGTCACTACTGACAAGCTACTCAATGATGCTTGTTGCTTTTGATTTTTATGCAGCAGAAGGAATAGATATTATTTTAACAGGGAAAAATATTGATAGTTTCATTAAAAATATAAACAGCAAATTTTTACCTCATAAAACAGTTCTCTACAAAAAAGAAGACACTATCTCTGAGATAGCTCCTTTTACAAAGGATATTCCTGTAAGCAAGGAACAAAAAGCTTATATATGTAAAAACTTCACCTGTGGCATGCCAGTTGATAATGTAGAAAAACTTTATAAGGTACTTGAGTAAATGATTATTACGCCCACTTAATTAAGGTGGGCATATTTAGAAAATATCTTTTTTTCCTTTAAACAAAATCATATTTTTCATATACTCAAACATAAATTCAAAAGCTTCTATATGTCTTTTTGCTTCAAACTCATTTTTTCCCCAAGCATATATGCCGTGATTTCTAATAAGAATACCAGGGACTTCAGGATTTATTGCTTTTCCTGCTTCTTCAGCTAACTTATCTAAATCAAACCAGTTCTCTATAATTGGAACTTTTACAAAAGCGTCTTCCTTCCATATATCTAATGCTTTTATCATCTCCATATTTTTTAAAGGGACATATCTGTCTTCAAAAAATACTTCAGAAATAAAATTATTGTTTACTGTGTGAATATGTATAATACATCCTGCATCTGTTTTCTGATATATTTGAGAGTGAACCTTTGTTTCTGCAGAAGGTTTTAAGCGGGTTTTTTCTATAGGTTTCGCCTCTTTATCAACAAAAATAACATCTTCATGGGTTACTGTTCCTTTATCTTTTCCACTGCTTGTTATGGCAAAATAAAGAGGATTATCATGTAGTTTATATGATAAATTTCCACTTGTAGCAGGAAACCAGCCTCTTTGATAAAGTTTTACCTTTATATCATTTAATACATTAACAGCCTTTTGTTTTTCCTCTTGATATAAACGATATGGCATATATGTAACCTCTTTGCTATTTTAAGATTTTTGTAGCTAAATATTACTAACATTATATCTTATCTCTACCGATAAAATAATCATTAACTTGCGTTTATAAAGTATTTAAATTAGGAAGCACATTAAATGGATAAGGTGTATATAAAAAAAGCATTAGATCTATATTTTGAGAATTTAAAAAATGAAAAATTAGTCAAATTTTTAAAAAATAGATCTATAGACGATTTAAAAGAAAAAAAAGCACAAATTTTATTTAATATATACAAGGAAAATATAGTATCTGAACAAATAAAAAAGAAACTTATAGAATTAGGGAAATTGCATTTTGATCTTGGCATTAGTTACGTTGATTTTTTAGATGCTTTTGATAAAATTGAATATTATATAAATACAATATTAATTCAGGAAAATAAACTTAATTATTATTTTTTCAGGAAAAATACAGAAATCTTTAAAAAATCAAAAGATTACGCTTCATTAGGTTATTTAGAAAAATACATTCAACATGATAAAAGAACGTTACAGCTTTTATATGAAAAAGAAAAAGAAACAGAAATTGTTAAAAACTTTATAATTTCTCATATTTTGTGGCTTTTATCTATACTAAATAGCCTTGAATCATTGAAACAGATAAATTTTATTTCAAAAAGACAGTGTGAATTTTCCTGGTTTTTAAAAAGTAAAGAGGTTATTGCTGTTCTTTCAAAAAAAGATTTAAATCTTATTGAATATATGCATAATATTGTTCACGATAATGCAGAAGATATTTATATCCAGCTAAAAAATAGAGAATACTCTAAACTTCTAAATTCTTACATTTCTTTCATAAGAAATTCACTAGCACTTTTAAATCTTCTTGCAAGCCTTGCAATACAGGAAAATGTATGGAAAATAAAAATAGATCCTTTAACTGGACTATTTAACAGAAGAACTATGGATGAAATCCTAGAACATAATTTAAGAATAGCTCAAATTGCAGAGGAACCTTTTACAGTAGCTATGATAGATATTGATAACTTTAAACTTGTAAATGATATGTATGGACATATTGTAGGGGACTGTGTTTTAAAGCAAGTGGCATCTCTTATAAAAAGTAATCTTAGAAAATCAGATTTTATTTTTAGATATGGTGGTGAGGAATTTTTGGTGTTTTTACCTGCTACAAAATTAGAAGATGCAGTAAATGTTATGGTAAAGGTTAGAAAGAATATAGAGAAAACTGTTTTTACATGTGACAACTATCACATAAAACTTACAGTGAGTATTGGTGTTGAAAGTACAATTCCTGATGAAAGAACAATTATTACAGATATAATAAGAAAAGCTGATGAAAAACTTTACGAAGCAAAGAGAACAGGTAAAAATAAAATAATTTTTTAAAGAGGTAAAAAATGCAAAAGGAACTTTATGGAACACTAACTATGTATGGAGATCCTAAAGAAGAAGTTGTAGATGAACTTAGACTTGCTATACATGATGCTGATGGAAATCTTATATTTGCTACTTACTGGGAAACCTCAGTAATGGAAAAAGAAGATATAATAAAATCTATAAATGTTTTGTGTAATCAGTATGGTATAAAGGAGCTTCATACTATAGAAGAGATCTTAGAACCGGAATTTCAAGAGGTAGATGGAAAAAAGATGAGAGTTTTTAGAGCAAAAAAATTAAACAACAGTTAGTATATCTGCTAAAATTCTAAAAAAATATATGGAGGGTAGCAAATGAAAAAGTTATTAGTAGGTATTTTAACAGCAGGTTTAATGACAAGTTCATCTTTTGCTATAACAAAAGATGAAGCTGTAAAAAAGATTAAACATTATATTTCAGGTATGAAAGCTGTTTCTAATCAGATAACTGTATGTGAAGATAAGAAATACTACATAGGAGAAGTATATAATAAAGGTTATGAAGGTTTTGATGTAGTAAGAATCATTTTTGTTAATAAAAAAACAGGTGATCTATTACCGGCTTTTGCTGAAAGAAAAGCTTACTGCTATATGCACAGTAGGTAATCATGGATAGAAAAATAGCTGTACTAACAAGTGGTGGAGATGCTCCTGGATTAAATGCTGCTATAAGGGCTGTCGTAAGGGCAGCCTACCATTATGAATATAAGGTGCTTGGCGTAAAAAGGGGATATAAAGGACTTATTGAAAAGGATTTTTGTTATTTAAATCCTAGAGATGTTGGGCTTATTATAAATAGAGGTGGAACAATTCTTCTTACTTCAAGAGAACCTAGATTTAAAGAGTATGAGTACAGGAAAAAAGCTATAGAAAATCTTAAAGAAGAGGGTGTTGAAGCTCTATTTGTTATTGGAGGAAATGGTTCATTTCAAGCTGCAAATCTTCTTGTAAAAGAGTTTAATTTTCCTGTTATAGGAATCCCTAAAACAATAGACAATGATACATATGGAACAGATTACACAATAGGATTTGATACAGCTGTAAATAATGCTGTTGATGCTATAGATAAGATAAGAGATACAACTATGTCCCATGAGAGAGTTTTTGTTGTTGAAGTTATGGGTAGAGATAGCGGTTTTATTGCTCTTGAAGCTGGAATTGCTTCAGGTGCAGATGTTATTTTAATTCCTGAATATCCTTTTCCTATGCATGTTATAGTTGATACAGTGATTAAGTCTAGAGAAAGAGGGAAGAGATTTTCTATTATCGTTGTTGCTGAGGGAGTAGCTTCTGCAAAAGATGTTGCACAGGTACTAGAAGAAAAATTAAAACCTTATGATTTTGGTGGAGTTAGATATTCCGTTCTTGGTTATATACAAAGAGGTGGTTCTCCTACTGCATACGATAGAAACATGGCATCAAGATTTGGTGTTTTTGCAGTTGAGGAGTATAAAAAAGGTAATAAAAACTTTATGGTTGCCTATGAGAAGGGGGAAGTTGTATCTAAGCCTCTTGATGTATCTTTTGGAAAGATTAAAAAACCAGACTTGAAAGAGTTTGAATTAGGAAATATTTTAAGCCTGTAAAAATAAATTTTATGGAGATTTTATGCAGGTAACAGATGTAAAACTTTACCCTTTTGATACAAGCAGTATTGGTGGAAGGGTTAGAGCTGTAGCAGATGTAACAATAGATAATATGTTTGTTATAAAAGGAATAAAACTTGTAGAATCAAAGCATGGGGGTCTTTTTATATCTTTTCCTAAAAAAGCAACATCTAGAGGAACATTTGTAGATATTATCCAGCCTATTGATAACAGCTTTACAGAGATAGTAAGAAGAGCTGTTGTAGACAAATATAAAGAAATGATAGGTGTACCTATCACAAAGTAATAAATTCATCTAGTTTATCTAAAAGTTTTAATGCCTGATAATCTGTAAGATCTAATCTTAAAGGTGTTATAGATACATATCCCTCTTTTACAGCCGTATAATCACTGTCGGGTTCACACTCCTCTTCAAAGCTTTCTTCTCCTCCTATCCACCAGTATTCTTCTTTAGATGGAGATATATATTTTTTTATCTCCTCTTTGTATGCTCCTCTTCCCTGTTTTGTAAATCTGTAACCCTTTATCTTATCTTTTTCTAAATTTGGAACAGATATGTTTAAAAATGTTTTATCAGGAAGTCCGTTTTTTAAAACATATTCAACAACACTCATAGAAAGTTCAGCAATTACTTCAAATCTTGGTTTTTTAGATGAAGATGGAGAAATTGCTATTGAAGGTACCCCAAGTAATGTTCCTTCCCTCGCTGCTCCAACTGTACCTGAGTAAAAAATATCATTACCTAAATTCGGACCTGTATTGATACCTGATATAAGAATGTCAGGCTTTTTATCCTTTAAAACTACATGATATCCTAGGTGAACGCAATCAGCAGGGGTTCCATCTTCAATATAGTAAAATTTTTCATACTTATCTAATTTCACTATCTTTAATGGTCTAGTAAATGTAAGAGAGTGACTTGAGCCAGACATATTTCTATCAGGTGTAACCGTTGTAACATCGTAACCATATTTTAATAAAACTTCCCTCATTGTTAGAATACCTTCAGAATGGTAACCATCATCATTAACAAGTAAAACTTTGTATTTTTTCATTATTTTTCCTTATTAGATTTGCTATAAACCTTATTAATATTTTACTTATTTTAATGGTTTATAATAGATAAAATTTAATCTTAATACAAGTGCTAAGGAGGTAAATTCTTATAATTGTTAAGAAGAGCTAATGTAAAAGATGCACAGGATATTTTCAAAATTTTACAAGAATATGCAATAAAAGGAATACTCCTACCAAGGAGTCTTAATTCTATATATGAAAATATAAGAGATTTTTTTGTTTATGAGGAAAATGGAAAGATTGTAGGAATAGGTTCTTTGCATGTATACTGGGAGGATTTAGCTGAGATAAAATCTCTCGCTGTATTAGAAGATTTTCAACATAAAGGAATAGGAAAACAGATTGTAGAAAGATGCATAGAAGATGCAAAAGAACTTGGTTTAAAAAAAGTTTTTGCTCTCACCTACGTTCCTGAGTTTTTTAAAAAGTTAGGATTTAAAGAGACAGAAAAATCAGCTTTTCCCCAGAAAGTCTGGACAGAGTGTATTCACTGTGTAAAGTTCAATGACTGTAAAGAAGTTCCTGTACTTTTAGACTTAGAGGAAAGAAATGTTTAAAAATATCTTTCTAGTTAGACATGGAGAAAGCGAATACAATGCAAAAAGAATTATTCAAGGACATATAGATACAGATCTAACTCCAAGAGGCATTGTTCAGGCTAGGCTTGCAGGAGAAGAACTGAAAAATTTTCAGATAAATAAAATCTATACATCTGACCTAAAAAGAGCCTATAGGACAGCATACATAATAGGAGATGTTCTTGGTTTAGAACCGATTATCGATAAGAGATTGAGAGAGATGAACTTTGGAAAGTGGGAAGGTCTAGCTTATGAGTATATTTATAAAAATCATGAGGAGGATTTTCATAACTGGCTAAAAAATCCTGTAGTCTGTCCTCTTCCTTCTCAGGAAGATATTAAAGAATTTGAAAAAAGAATAAAAGATTTTTTAGAAGAGATCAAAAGTATTAAGGAAGAAAATATACTTGTAGTGGCCCACGGTGGTTCCATTCAGGGAATTATATGTATTGCCTGCGAGTTAGGCTTAGAACATATATGGGGACTCAGGCATACAAATACAGGAATATCTCATATAAGACTATACAGAGATATTCCTGCAGAACTTAGGTTTTTAAACTACTCTAAACATTTAGAAAAACTAGCAGAGCAAGTTAATCCAGCTTTATAACCTTTACTCTGCTCCAAATTCATCGCAGGCATCAAATACATATTTCATATAAGCTACTGAAGGACCTCCACCCATTAATGCGGCTACCATTGCTGATTCTATAATTTCTGCTCTTTTAGCACCGTGAGCTATAGCATTTTTTACATGGAAAGCAATACAGTATGGACATTGAGATTTTACAGATAAAGCTACAGATATAAGCTCCTTTGTTTTCACATCTAAAGCACCAGAACCTTCTGTAGCTTTAAAAAACCCCATAAAAGATTCAACAAATGTTGGATAATCTTTTTTTATCTCTTCAAATAGATCTAAAAATCTTTTGTAGTAAAGTTCCATATCTATTTTTGTTTCTTTATTTTCCATTCTACAGACCTCCTTAAAAATATTCTTCACAAATAAATATGGTTATTTACTACTAACTTAGCAAGAAATATTTGATAATCTATATTGTCTGAATTATTTTTTAAAAAAAGGAGGTTAGAAGAATGAAAGTTAAAATAACAGATATCGATGCTCTTATCGTGGTTGACGTTCAGAATGATTTTATGCCTGGAGGAGCTCTTCCTGTTCCTGATGGAGATAAAGTAATAGAGCCATTAAACAAATATATATCTGTATTTGAGGAAAAAGGAAATCCTGTATTTTTCACAAGAGACTGGCATCCTGAAGATCATATATCTTTTAAAGGGCATGGAGGAATATGGCCACCTCACTGTATAAAAGATACAGAAGGTGCAAAATTTCATCCTAATTTAAAAATTCCTCTAGATAATAAGTTTATTATTTCTAAAGGAACAAGTAGAGATTTTGACGCATATTCTGGATTTCAGGGAACTATTCTTAATGATCTTTTAAAAGAAAGAGGTATAAAAAGAGTATTTATAGGTGGTGTTGCAACTGATTACTGTGTAAAAAATACAGCCTTAGGAGCTTTAAATCTTGGTTATCAGGTTTTTGTTTTAGAAGATGCAATAAAAGGAGTTGATGTTCATCCAGGAGATAGTGAGAGAGCTTTAAATTTATTACTCTCAAAAGGAGTATCTTTGATTAATCTAAACGATGTTAATACATAACATTAAATTTTTTGTAAAATAAAGCAGTTTAAAAAATTTTAAGGAAGGGACATGTTTGAGGATTTAAATATTTTATTGAAACAAAGTACTGGATGTGGAATATTTTTATTTAAATCAGATGAAGAGTTAGAGGAGGCTTTAAAGTACATAGAAAGTAACACAGAGGAAAATAACTATATTCTTATTACGGCAGAAGATATAGGTGTTTTAGATATTGAAGAATTTTTAAAACAAAAGTTAAAGGAGAAAGGTTTTACATCCCTGAAAGAGTTTGCTGAAAAACAGTTAAGAGAGAGAAAAAAACTGGTAGTTGTAATAAAAAATATAGAATATCTATCATTTGAACAGTTAAAGTCCTTTGAAAAGTTATGTAAGGAAGCAAGAAGTAGTTTTTCTTTGTTTTTACTTGGAAAAGAAAAAATTCAATCTTTAATAGACTCCTTTTATCTAAAAGATTTAAGAAAAAATGCTGTTATTTTATATAACTGTGGAAATCTAAAGAAAGAAGAGATAAAAGAATTTACTGAGAAGTATTTTAAAACAACATTAGGAAAAGATATATCTGTTGAAGCAGGTGTTGAGTCTATTTTGTATAAACTTTCTGAAGGAAATGAGAAAAAGTTAGAGCAGGTTCTTACAAAACTTGCAGGTTATATAAAAGATAACCTCCTTTCAAAGGAAATATTAAATACATATTTGAAAGATAAAGGTATAGAAATATCTTCAGAAGAAAAACAGGAAGTTGAAAAGAATGTAGAAACGAAAGGTATAGATGCTAAAAAAATCGGATTTGTAACATTAACTGTTGTTTTTATTGGTGCTTTATTAATCATTTTTACAGGGAAAGGTAAAAAAGCAACAAAAGAAGTGTCTAATCTACAACAGGTAGGAGAAAGTGTTAAAGATAAGAAACTATCTACTTTAAATGTAGATAAAGATAATGAAAATGTATCGCAACAAGAAAAACAGTTATTAGCTTCAGAAAGTAAAAATATACCTGTTAAAGAAGAAAAAAAAGCTACTGTAGAAAAAGTAGAAAAAAAAGTATATACAAAAAAATACTTTCCATTAAAAAAAGTTATTTTCTTAAGAGAAAAACCTGATATTAAATCAAAAAAAATAGCCAGAGTTACGAATAAACAGCTTTTAGAAGCTGTAGATGAAAATAAAGAATGGTTAAAGGTTAAAGTTAAAAAAGGTGAGAAAGTAGTAGAAGGTTGGGTAAAAAGAGAACAGGTTACTGTAGTTCCTGAAGGAAAAGGTGTTATATTTGCAAAATCCTTAAATCTTAGGGAACATCCTAGTTTGACAGCAAAAATAATAAAATCTATTCCTTATGGAACTGTTGTTGATGTAGAGAAAACATTAAATGTGGAAAATAGAACATGGTACAAGATAAGCTATATAGATCAAAATGGAAATATATATGAAGGCTGGGTAAGTGGAAAGTATGTTATCTACAATAAAAAAGAAGATTAAAGATGGCAGTTTGAACTGCCATCTTTATAGGATGTATCTTGTTAGATCTTCATTCTGAATAATATCTTTAAGCTTAGATCTTACTAGATGTTCATCAATAATAATATGCTGGCCTTTTAAATCTGGTGCTTCAAAAGAAAAGTCTTCCATAATTCTTTCTAAAATAGTATGAAGTCTCCTAGCTCCTATATTCTCTGTTTTTTCATTAACTTCTTCAGCTATTTCTGCAATTGTTTCTATTGCTTCATCTGTGAATTCAAGTTCTACTCCTTCAGTAGCCATTAAAGCTTTATACTGTTTTATTAGAGCGTTTTTTGGCTGAGTTAAGATCTTCACAAAGTCTTCTTTTGTTAAAGGTTGAAGCTCTACTCTTATAGGAAACCTCCCTTGAAGTTCAGGAATGAGATCAGAAGGTTTTGCAAGATGAAAAGCTCCTGCTGCTATAAATAAGATATGGTCTGTTTTTATAGGTCCATACTTTGTTGAAACGGTTGTTCCCTCTACAATAGGAAGTAGATCCCTCTGAACACCTTCTCTTGAAACATCTGGACCAGAACCTGACTGTTTTCCTGCAACTTTATCTATTTCATCTATAAATACAATCCCGTAGTTTTCTGCTCTGTATACTGCTTCAGATGTCACTTCATCCATATCTATAAGCTTTTCAGCCTCTTGCTGTTGAAGGACTTTCAAAGCCTCTTTAACAGTCATCTTTCTTCTTTTTTTCTTTGATGGGGCAAGACTTGAGAAAAGGTCTTTTAACTGATTTTCTAAATCTTCCATTCCTGGAGCTATAACACCACCAACTACAGATACAGGTTTTTCCTCAACTTCAATTTCTACAATTCTATCATCAAGTTCCCCTTTTCTAAGCATCTCCCTGAACTTTTCTCTTGCTGGAGATTTCTCTTCCTCTTCATAGGTTTCTAATGTACCAATTCTCCTTACTTTCCTTGGTACAAGATAATCAAGAATTTTTTCCTCTGCTAACTGTCTTGCTTTTTCCTGAACTTCTTCCATCTTTTCAGCTTTAACCATTTTAAAAGAGGCTTCAGCTAGTTCCCTTATAATACTTTCCACATCTCTTCCAACATAACCAACTTCTGTAAACTTTGTTGCTTCCACTTTTATAAAAGGCGCTCCAACTAAATTTGCCAATCTTCTTGCTATTTCTGTTTTACCTACGCCTGTTGGACCAATCATAAGAATATTTTTGGGTATAACCTCATCTCTAAGCTCTTCAGGAAGTTTACTTCTTCTCCATCTATTTCTTAATGCGACTGCAACAGCCTTTTTAGCATCTTTTTGACCAACTATATATTTATCAAGTTCTTCCACTATCTGTTTAGGGGTAAGTTCTTCTCTAATCACTTAAATCCTCCTATAAAAGTATTGAATTTTTTTCCACTTCTTTTGAAAGTTTAATCCTTCCATCAACTGCAAAAACTTGTTTTTCCTTTGCTAAAAGGGGATTTATATCTAGTTCTTTGATTTGGGGAAAATCTAAAAGCAAGTTAGAAACATTAAGTAGTATATTCACAATTTTTTCAATATCAACAGGTTTTTTATCTCTGAAACCATTTTTTAGCAGTTTATAAATCTTTGTTGATTTTACCATCTCTTCAGCATATACCTTCGATAAAGGTATAAAATCAAAAGAAACATCTTTAAAAAATTCAACAAATGTTCCACCCATTCCAAACATAATATACTGTTTGAAAATGTTATCGTATGAGCTACCTATAATAAGTTCAAAATCACTTTCTACTTGTTTTTCAACTGTTATTCCTTCTATATATGCATCCTTTTTGTATCTCTTTGCATTTTCTAGTATTCTGAAAAATGCATTTTTTAACTCCTCAGGATTTCTGATATCTTTTGTTATGGCCTTAGCATCTGTTTTATGAAGGATATCAGGGGAATTAACTTTTAAAACAACAGGAAATCCAATTTTTTCAGCAATATTAACGGCTTCTTCTACATTTTTAACAAGGTATGTTTCATTTACAGGAATTTCATACTCTTTAAGAATAAGTTTTGTTTCATACGCAGGAAGATAGATTCTTCCCTCATTTAAAAATCTTTCAATAATCTCTTTAACTTTTTCTGATTTTTTTGATACTACATGTAGATCATCTTTTTCGACAAGCTGTTTTCTTCTTGTATACGTGTATGTTAGATACATACTATCTACTGCTTCTTCAGGTGTTTCAAAAACAGGAATGTTATGTTCTTCAAGAAACTGTTTTGCTTTTTTTAATTTTGCTCCACCTAACAAAACAGCATAGAAAGGTTTATCTTTTCCTTTGGAAACCTCATAAAAAACCCTTGCTGTTTCATAGGGTTTTGTCATAAATTGAGGTGTGAGGATGCATATTATTCCATCTACTTCCTCTGCACCGAAAAGAATTTCTAATGTGTTTTTGTATCTTTCTGGCGGAGCATCTCCTATAATATCAACAGGATTTCCATGACTCCATACAGGAGGAAGTATCTCATCTAACTTTTTTATTGTTTCTTTTGAAAGCTCTGCTGGTTTTATATTCCATTTATCAAACTCATCTGCAGCCATTACTCCTGGTCCGCCGGCATTTGTCACAACAACAAATCTATCTCCTGAAGGAATAGGCTGTTTTGAAATAGCTTCTGTTAGATCAAATAACTGTAAGACATTTTCAGAACGAACTGCACCAACTCTTTTAAATAATGCAGAGTACAGAAAATCTTTTCCTGCTATGGCTCCTG
This sequence comes from Persephonella sp., assembly GCA_027028005.1. GTDB lineage: Bacteria > Aquificota > Aquificia > Aquificales > Hydrogenothermaceae > JAADDV01. The sequence goes on from JALVKE010000321.1 coordinate 41,278, forward strand.
TATGAGATGCTGCAGCTTTCTGTCCACTCTCAGAACGCCCTGCTTTTGCGATAATAATAGGCTTTTTTAAAGATACCTTTCTAACAGCTTGAGCAAACTTTGAGGCATCAAAAAGACTTTCCATATATACAAGGATTGTATCCACCTCTTCCTTTTCCCCTAAATACTCTATAAGCTCCCCAAATTCTATATCTGCCATATTTCCTATACTTACAGCATAGGAAAAACCAATTTTTTCCTCTAATGCCCAGTCCATTATTGCTGTAAAAAGAGCGCCACTTTGAGAAATAAAAGCTGTTTTTCCTTTTAATGGTTTATCTAAACCAAAGTTAGCATTTAGGTCTATCAATGTATTTGCAAATCCAAGACAGTTTGGACCAAGGAATCTTATCCCATACTTTCTTGCTTTTTCTTTAATTGCTTCTTCTATCTTTCTTCCTTCCTCCCCTGCTTCTCTTCCTCCAGCAGATATAATAACAGCTGCTTTTACACCTTTCTTTCCAAGTTCATCAAATAAATCTGGTATGTACTGTATAGGTATGCTTATGATAGCTAAATCTACTGGTTCTGGAATATCTAGCACAGATTTATAAACTTTGTATCCTTCAAGAACATCAAGTCTCTTATTTACTGGAAAAACTTTTCCTTTATAACCACCTTCTACTATATTCTTAAAAATTGCATAACCTACTTTCTCTTTTTTATCTGTTGCACCAATGATAGCAATAGATCGTGGGTTAAAAAGATAATCTAAGTAATTTTCCATAGGAGCTCCCTATTTGAATAGTTAAGTTATAGATTAAATATATAAGGAGGCTTCCTATTTAGGAAGCCTTTTCTTTTGAAAGTCTATTTTTATAAGATGCTTCAACAAATGAAACAAAGAGGGGATGAGGTGAAAAAGGTTTACTTTTAAACTCTGGATGAAACTGACATGCAATAAACCATTGATGCACATCATCAGGAAGTTCTATTATTTCAACAAGATTTTTAGCTTTATAGACTCCTGAAACAACAAGACCTTTCTCCTCTAAGATAGGTCTAAACTCAGGATTTACTTCATACCTATGCCTATGTCTTTCATAAATCTCTTTCTGTTTATAGATGTTATAAGCTTTTGTTCCTTCTATAAGGGTACACTTATATGCACCTAATCTCATAGTTCCACCTTTTTTATGGATATGTTTCTGCTCAGGCATTAAATCAATAACAGGATATGGTGTTTCAGGATCAAACTCTGTTGAGTTAGCTTCTTTTAATCCTGCAACGTTTCTTGCAAATTCTATAACTGCTACCTGCATTCCAAGACAGATACCAAAGTAAGGGATATTGTTTTCTCTTGCATACTTAACAGTAAGTATCTTTCCTTCTATACCCCTTTCTCCAAACCCCCCTGGAACTAATATTCCATCGAGATTTCCAAGTAAATCATCTACATTTTCATCATTAATCTCATCTGCATTTATCCAGTGGATATTTACCTTGACTTTATTAGGTATCTGAGCATGCGTTAATGCTTCTGAAATACTTTTATAAGCATCTTTAAGCTCAACATACTTTCCAACAATACCTATATCAACTGTTTTTTCAAGCTTAGATAGTATGTTTACTATTTTTCTCCACTCTTTAAGTTCTGGTTCTCTATACTCAAGATTTAAATGTTTTGCTATTACCTGATCTATTTTTTCCTTTTTAAGGATTAAAGGGATTCTGTAAATAATATCCACATCTGGAGCAGACAATACTGCATCTTCACTTACGTTTGTAAATAGAGCAATCTTTCTTTTTATGGGCTTTGGAATGTTTCTATCAGCTCTACAAATAAGGATATCAGGCTGAATACCAATAGCTCGAAGTTCTTTTACTGAATGCTGAGTTGGTTTTGTTTTAAGCTCTCCAGCTACTGCTATGTATGGAACATACGTTAGATGAATGAAAAGAGCGTTTTCCTTTCCAAGTTCAAGTCCCATCTGTCTTATAGCTTCTAAAAAAGGTAAGCTTTCTATATCTCCAACTGTTCCGCCTATCTCTATTAAAGCTATATCAGAACCTGTTGCTGCTTTTTCAATACTTCTAATGATCTCATTTGTTAAATGGGGAATAACCTGTACAGTAGCTCCTAGAAAAGCTCCCCTTCTCTCTTTTTCTAAAAGCGTATGATAAAGTTTCCCTGATGTTGTATTGTTGTACTTTGTAAGAGTTACATGGGTAAAACGTTCGTAGTGTCCTAGGTCTAAATCTGTTTCTGCTCCATCTTCTGTAACATAAACCTCTCCATGCTGATAGGGATTCATTGTTCCAGGATCTATATTTAAATAAGGATCTAACTTAAGAAAAGTTATTTTATAACCCATCTCTTCAAGAATAGTTCCAATACTAGCAGAGGTAACACCTTTACCAAGAGAAGATAAAACACCACCAGTTATGAATATGAATTTTTGCAATTCCTCACCTCACAGAAAATTTTCATAAACTAATATTTTATCTTAGTTTTAGAAATTTAGAAGATATGCTAGAATATTTAAAATCCATTTAATTAATATTAATCAATAATGAAAACAATAAATGTAGAAAAACCAAATTTTAAGTATAGTCCATATGTATTATATGCTTGCGATAAGGAAATAAGGTTTAAGGGTAGTGCTGGTGGTGTTGCTACACAATTAATAAAGTATATGTTCGATAAAAATTATATTTCATCAGCTTTAACTTTTAAATTTGCAGGGGAAAATTTGTATATTCCTAAAATAGCTCGATCTTTTGAGGAGTATAATATTACAGGGTCAATATATCATGAAATTGATATATTTTCTTTTTTAAAAGAAAATATAAAAAATTTTACTGATCATTTTGCTATAACAGCTTTACCATGTCAAGTTAAAGCTATTCGAAAAATAGCAGAAAGGCATAATAAAAATGTGATTATTATTTCATTAACATGTTCTGCGCAACAGGAAAAGGAAGCAACGTATTACTTACTTGAATATTTAGGTATCGATTCTTCAGATGTTGAACTATTGAAATATAGAGGTAATGGCTGGCCATCTGGAATTTTCATAAGAACAAAAGATGGAAAAGAGTATAAAATAGAAAACATAAATTCAATTTGGATGTATATATTTCATTCTATGATTTTCTCTCTTGATAGATGTATAACATGTAAAGATACTTTTGGTATTGAAAGTGATATTATATTGGCAGATCCTTGGTTAAAAAGGTATAAAGAGAAAGAAAAAATTGGAGCAAGTATTACAATTCCTAATTCAGAAATAGGAAACCTCTTAATAGAAAAGGCAATAGATGATAAATATTTATGTGTGAATGAAAAAATAACTATACAGGAAGTTATAGAATCTCAATACCTGACATTAGAAAAAAAATATATTCAAAGAAAATATAGAAAGTTCTTTAAATTTTTAAAAAGTATTTTTAAATATTTTCCGTATTTACACTTTAAAATGTTATCAATTTTATATCATAAAATTTTGTTTAAAATGGTAGGAGAAGATGGAAATACTGATAATAAATCAACATACTTCAAATAGAGGTGATGAAGCAGCAGGAAAAGCCCTTGTTAGAAAATTAATTAAAGAAAAAAACATAGAAAAAATACACATTATATATAGTGCTGCAAAGGAAATAAGGGAAGAGGAAAAATTCTGCAGAGATATAAAATCTGGAAAAATTATAAACTATGGTAGTTTCTCTAATCTATCCTTATTGGAAAAGCTTTTTGTAAGATTACCTTTATTTATTCCTTTTAAAATAGAAAAAAAAATTGTAGGATCTATAAAAACTCCTAATTTATTTCCTATATTAGAAAAAATAGAGAAGGTAGATAAAGTTATTAATGCTCCAGGAGGAGTTAATTTAGGACCATATATGGATACAAAATATTTATGGAGATTGTTTAATTCTGTTCACCAAAAAGATACAGCTGTATATTCTATATCTTTTGGTCCATTTTTTGAAAGAAACTTTTTTGAAAAAAGATTTAAAAAGATAAGTGTTGAAACGTTAAAAAAGGCAAAATTTCTATCTTTAAGAGATAAACAAAGCCAAATATTTGCACAGGAATATGGTATTAGTTATATACCTTCAATTGATACAGCTTTTCTTGATGAATATTACGAAAAGAAACTACCAGATGATTTAAATTATTTAAAAAATAAAGAATATGTAGTTTTTGTTCCTAACCAATTATATAATTGGCATGTTTTCTTTAAAAATATGGAAAAACATATACTAGATAAATTTTACTTAAAAATTATGGATTTTTTCTTAAAAAAAAGGTTAACTATAGTTATGATTCCACAGCTTTATGGCCAATTAGATGATTACAACTATTTTCTTAGTTTAAGAAAACAGTTAGACAATGAAAATATTTATGTAATAGATAAAAAACATAATTCAGATATACAACAATTGATAATTAGAAATGCTATATTTTTAATTGGAGCAAGATATCATTCTATAATATTTGCTATACGTAATAACGTTCCTTTTGTGTCTTTATCTTATGAACATAAAATGAGCCACACCTTAGAGTTATTAAATTTAACAGATTTAAATATTGAACTAAAAGATGTAGTTGGATCTAAAAAAGATCAATATATCCTTGAACATATAAATGATTTATTTGAAAATAGGCAAAGTTATAAGGAAAAGATTTCAAAAGCTTCCCTTTATGCCAAAAATATAGCTGAAAGAACTTATGAAAAGCTAAAAGAAGACTTTTTGTTTAAAAAATAACTTTTATTTATTGGCTTTAGTTGGAACCCGGGGAAAATATTCATTAATCCTATTAAATTTTGATTGGATATTTAGATACGAAATTGTAGAAGGGAAATCCAAACATTTTATAGAACATAAAGAAGAACAAAGTTTAACTAAGGAATTTTTTTATTGTTTGTTAAAAACGCTTGCTGTGATTAGTTTAATCGCTATATATAAAATCTTCTTTTTTTTGGTGGAGGCGGGGGGAATCGAACCCCCGTCCGAGAACGGCCGTTGCTCGGGCCTTCTACAGGCTTAGCCTGTGTTTAGTTTTTCGCCTGCGGCGACCCCACAGGCAGGGTATCCGCAGGCTAGCCCTGTAGAGTTTCGGAAGATGCCTACAGGGCGGTTAGCATCTTCCTATCCCGTGTGTCTTACGCCCTTCCTGAGCCCACGGGCAAGCTCAGGAGGACGTCGCTGCGTTAATTAAGCAGCGAGAGCGATTTCGCGTTCGGGAATTGTTGTTGTTTGGTTTTTTACGGAGTCTCCTTCTCCGGCCTGCTGACCCGGCGTAACCGTTCCCGTCGAACCCGGATCGCCCCCATATTCAATTTTCAAGTTCTGCACTAAATTTATGCAACAAATTTTTTTTGTCAAGAGGTTTTATTTTATCCAACCTTTTTTAGAATACCTTTAACTCCATACTTTCTCATAAACTCTTGAGCTTCTTTTCTAGTTTTAAATTTTCCTATCATAAGTTTATAAAGCTTTCCTGTTTTCAGTACATAGAAATGCGAAGAAGGCACTTTATAGTTTTTCATTGCTTTTTTAACATTCTTTTCACTTGTAAATGCACCTACCTGTATGTAGTAGAAACCTTTTACTACAGATTTTAATCCTGTTTCTTTTTTAACAACCTTTTTAGGCTTTTTCTTCTCAATCTTTTCTGGCTTTTTATGGATTACCACTTTAGTTTTTTTCTCCTCTTTTTTTACAATCTTTTCTACCTTTTTTGCAGTTTCTTTCTTTACTACTTTTTTGCTAATTTCCTTTTTCTTCTCCTTTAAGGCTTCCTCTATAGTTTTACCCTGTGGTTTTTTTGCCTCCTTTTTAACATGCTTTTGTATTTCTTGTTTATTCTCAACTTTTGCTATCTTCTTTTTCTCTTTAGCCGGTTTTTCTACAGGTTTTTCATCTACAATATTTATCTCAGGTTCAGAAATTTTTTCTCCTTTTCCAGAGTAAAGATTTATACCTATTACAGTAAAAACGATTATAATTAAAATTCCTGACAGAATTATTATTGTTTTTTCTAATCTTTCCTGTTTCTTTTTAGCTTCTTCTATTTTCCGTATTGTATCTTTTAAATCTTTATCCATTGTTACATCCTCTCCACAGGGGTTATTCCCATAAGTTTAAATAATGTTCTAAGGGCATATTTGATTGCTTTTAGGAGATATAATCTGGCTTTCATTAAATTTTCGTCCTCTTCAACGAGAAACTTAAAGTTATTGTAATAATAGTGAAATTCAGAAGCTAAATCGTATGTTATCTGTGTAAGTTTATGGGGTTGTTGCTTTTCTGCTGCTTCAGAGATAAGGTCTGGAATAAATGCAAGATATTTCATAATAACTCTTTCTTGCTCTTCTTTTAAAAGAGATAGGTCGGCTTCAAAATCTTTTTCTGGGTCAAAACCAAATCTTTCTTTTGCCTCTCTAAAAACAGAAGATATTCTCGCGTGAGCATATTGAACATAGTAAACAGGGTTTTCAGAGGATTTTTTTAGAGCAAGATCGATATCAAAGTTTAAATGGGTATTACTATCTTTTGATAGGAAAAAGTATATAACTGCATCTTTTCCAACTTCCTCTATAAGCTCTCTTAACGTAACAAAAGAGCCTGAACGCTTAGACATTTTAACTTCCTGTCCATTTTTAAACAGTTTTACCAGCTGAATAAAGATAACTCTAAGCCAGTCCTCAGGAACTCCAAAGGCCATAACTGCAGCTTTTAATCTAGGGAAGTATCCGTGGTGATCAGCTCCCCATACATCAACAACAAAGTCATATCCTCTTTTGAACTTGTCATAGTGATAAGCTATGTCACCTGCAAAGTATGTGTATGAACCATCAGATTTTATAATAACCCTATCTTTGTCGTCCCCGTATTCAGTGGTTTTAACCCATAAAGCTCCATCTTTTTCATATATAAGACCTTTTTTCTTTAGAAACTCTATTGCCTCATCTACTTTTCCTGAGGTATATAGAGACTTTTCACTAAACCATA
>JALVKE010000322.1 GCA_027028005.1 Persephonella sp.
TTCAAATAAGGATAAAATGGTATGTTAAAGAAAGCTATTTATGAATTACTGATAAAGATAAAAGAAAGAAAAAAACAAAAACAGTTAGAAGAAAGAATAAAACAAGCTGAAAAAGATTATGAAGAAGAAAGATACTTAATAGAAAATGCTGAAAAGCATATAAAAAGAATTGGGAATGAAAACATCTAACCTTCTTTCCCATCCAGACAAGCTTTTAGAAGAGCACGTTCAAAGTGTTATAGAGATAGCTTTAGGCTTTTTTTATAAAGAAGAGATTAACAACCAAATCCTTGGAGATATTCTAACTATCATCACATTTTCCCATGATATTGGAAAATCTACAGAGTTTTTCCAAAAATACATAAGAGGAGACAAAAGTCTACAACACAAAGAAGAAACAAAACATTCCCTGCTCGGCGGAGTAGTTGGGCTAATTCTTGCTGATAAGTATTTAAAACAAAAAAATATAGACAATTCTTTTTTTCTCTCACTTGCTTTTATACTTCCAAAACGCCACCACTCAAACTTAAAAGATTTTTATGAAGAATCAATGTCCTTAACAGATGAGAAAATACAGATTTTAAAAAACCAAATAGACTCAATAGATAAAGAAAAGTTTCAGATATTTTTGGACAATCTAAATATCCCCAATAAAGAAATTCTCCAATTTTCTTTTGAGGAAATAGACTTTGAGTATGTTAAAAAACTTTTAAAAAACATAAAAAAATTTTTCAGAAAAGAACTAAAAAACAAAAAATCCCTTGACTATTACATAAATACAGTTTTGCTTTTTTCTCTGCTTCTTGACGGAGACAAATCAGATGTTGGAATAAAAACAGATAAAAATCTTATTTTTAAAGATATAGAATTAGAATCTGAGATTGTGGATAGATTTATTGAAAACCTGCCAAAAGATAACAGCTTAATTAACCAACTAAGAAAAAAAGCATACACAGAAGTTTCTAATAAAGAAATAGATGTAAACAAAAGAATTTACACACTCTCTCTACCAACAGGTCTGGGGAAAACATTAATCTCATTCAAACTTGCTTTAAAAATAGCTCAAAAGGTTAAAAAAGAAAAAGGTCAGAGTCTAAAAATCATATACAGCTTGCCTTTCCTTTCAATAATAGAACAAAACTTTAATGTTTTTGAAAACGTTTTAAAACATAACAGTATTAATCCAGATAGTTCTATAATCCTTAAACATCATCATCTTACAGGATTTAAATATAAAGAAAAAGAAAATGAATTTGACTACGACACGTCAAGAATTTTGATAGAAGGCTGGAACAGTAAAATAATCACCACAACATTTATGCAGTTCTTCTACTCTCTAATTAGCAACAAAAACAAAATGCTCAGAAAATTTCATAAATTTACAAATTCTGTTGTGATTTTAGATGAAATCCAGTCAATTCCCCACAAATACTGGCTGGTTATTAGAGAAGTTTTAACTAGAATGGCAGAGAGGTTTAACTTTTATCTGATTTTTTCTACAGCAACACAGCCTTTGATTTTTGAAAAAGAAAAAGCAGAAGAAATAATTGATTTTAAACCTTACTTTGAAAAGCTAAATAGATACGAAATAAATATTGATAAAAATCCAAAAACAATTGAACAGTTTTATAACGACCTGAATCTTGAAAGTGATAAAAGATATTTATTTATTTTAAACACGGTAAATTCAGTAAAAGAGCTATTTAATCTACTAAAAAGGGATTTTCCGGACGATATTGTTTTCCTTTCAACTCATTTAGTTCCAAAGGAAAGACTAAACAGGATAAACCTTTTGAAAAGTCAGCAAAAAAGAATAGCCATTTCCACACAACTTGTTGAAGCTGGAGTTGATATTGATTTTGATGTGGTTTACAGAGATTTTGCACCTTTTGATAGTTTAAACCAGTCAGCAGGTAGATGTAATCGTGAAGGAAAAAAAGAAAAAGGACAGTTTTTCGTTTTAAATCTAAAAGACGAAAACGGTAGGTTTTACCACTCATACATTTATGATACTGTTTTAACCCATCTTACACAAGAAATTTTAGAAAGAGAAATGTATGAAGAAAAAGATGTATATCATTTGGTTAATTCTTATTATGAGAAACTTCAACAAGCAAAATCAGACAAGGTTTCGCAAGATTTACTTGAAATGCTTTATAACTTAAAATTTGACGGAGAGCGAGAAAAAGGAAAAATTAACTCTATTAATGATTTTGTTCTGATTGAAGAAGATATTTATAAAGAAGAT
>JALVKE010000323.1:0-9412 GCA_027028005.1 Persephonella sp.
TAGACTGCCTTTCCTTCTTGTCTAAGCCATCTTCAGCACATCTGATAAAAAATCCCTTTCCACCTCCAGTTCTCCTATCTTCCTGTAGGCCCTTTCAAGCTCCTTCTTTAGCTGCTGTGTCTCCTCTTTGGTTTCAAATACCTTGGAGGCATTTTGTAGAAATTCTCGTTTCCAGGATCTGACCATCTGAGGATGTATCCCATATCGGGAAGCGATCTCATTGATGGTTCTTTCCTCTTTGATGGCCTCAATAGCTACTCTTGCTTTGAATTCAGCGCTGTACTTCCTTTTCCTTCCCATGGTGGTCCCCTCCTATGGTGTTATAGTGAATTTTATACCTGGTCCGAAATTTGGGGACCACCTCATCCAGAACCTCTTAATTAGTATGTTTCCTGACCACTGACGGGCCTGTTATTGATTAGCAAGTTTAAGTTTGCTACTATAGCGCAGAATTAATGAGTAAATACCGCTTTTTTACTATGGATAAGGCAGGGAGCTAATTTTTGTTTTTCACAAACATGTAATATGAGGTAAAAATCTTGTTTTTAGTAAATTTTGAGTATAACTGCGAATTGTTCAGTGTTTTTTGAAGTGATTCTTCTTTACAAAAGAGGAGTTAGGGTGAAAAGTAGGCACTTAAGACTTGTTGCGTTTTGTTTGTTTTTATTTTTACCTTCTCTACCTTCCTTGTCTGCGAAAATAGATGAATTTTCTAAGCATTTAAGAAAAAGGATAACTCCTAATACAAAAGTAGTAGTAGCTACAATCTATGATGGAGAAACCGGAGATATTACTTCCTACGGCAATCTTTTAAGAGATAAAATAGAAGCCTCTCTCCGTGAAGCTGGTTTAGATGTTCTTCCACGGAAAGACTTGATAGTCATTATGGGCGATCCCTCTTTAAAGGATAAAAAATTAGAAAAACTAACTAACGCAGATGTAGTAATAATAGGAGTTTACTATTTGGATAGGTATCGAAGAACGGTCAGACTTTTCTTGAAAGCTTTCGATTTTAGAAAAAATAGCTTTATACCTATTAGATTTAAGTTTGCTGATATACTACTTTCTGAGAGTGATCAAAGAAGGATTAAAGATATTATTGGGAATGTTTATATGTATAATCGAAATGAGAAAGATCTAATTAATACGATTCATCCAGGTATGCATGCTTCCGAAGTTAGGAGGATTTTAGGAAAGCCTGATCGGGAAGTCTACGGAGGGCTTTATAGTAGTTTCTCAGCTATGAAATATGGGGATCATTGGATAATATTTGAAGATTATTTGGTAAAATGCGTTGTGTCGGATAAAAAAATTCGTTTTAAGAAAGTAGGGTTTTCTCTCATTCCAATTGGATGTAATTAGATTGGAGTATGGTGGGACTAAAGTGAGAAGCGGAATTTTGTTGCTTATGTTTTTGTTCTGCTCTTGTATTGCAAGAGCTTCTCACGGTTCCAATGATCTTGTGAATAGACTCTATAAAACCGAGAATGTACTTTCAGAAGTCTTAGAAGAATTACAAAAAGAAGAGATGAGTCTTTGGGAAGACCTTGCCGTAACATTAAGAAATCACTTATCCTGTTGTGTTCATAAAAGTGTAATAGCAGTAAACAATAATGCTACGTGTTTTAAGGAAGAACTTTTTTTCACAGCCAGGCGTATATATTTGTCTGTGGGGACATCCTTAACATTCATAAAGAAAATCTTATCTATTTCTCAAATTTGCGATAAAGGCTATGTTGAACCACCTATAAGAAATCTTTCTATACAAAGAATACTCTCTCAAATAGAGCAACTTAGATTGTTACAAAACAAAGTTAGAAAGTACATTTCAGAATTAATCGCTGTGCGAAGTCAGCTTAAGGTAGCGATAGCTCTTCAGAGTTCTAGGTTACCATTGTTGAAAAAAAGAGCTATTCAACTTTTGAAAGAAATAGATTTTGAACTTTCTCAGTTTTAGGTTGATATTTGTATGTAATTATACCATAGTACACATAATCCGGTGTATTGTCCCCCAATGCTTGATGTAGTCTTTCACGGTTGTAATAGTCCTTAAAACTGCTTGGTTGTTTGTCCTTTGTGAGGTTATTCCTTCCTATGGTATTATGGTGAATTTTATACCTGATTCAAAGACGGGAAGCATCTCACCCTTCTGTTTAAACAAAATAATATTAAGCTTGCATGTCCATATTGTCTGGAACGGTGTAAATTTCTACTTTGTTATTGAGTACTTTGTCTTCTTCCCAACCTTTGGGAGTTATCTTAAAGCAATGGTATCTACTATCTTCAATATGATCGTCGTTTATTTCTAATAACGAAATACCAAGGGTATGATCTGTGGAGCGAACGATAGCCACTTCGTAACCCATAGCTTTCAAAATAGAAGCTCCGAGTATCAGTAAATCTTTGAGATCTCCTGTTTCTTCAACGAGAGTTTCAATAGGATACTTAGGAGGTTCGTTTTCCCTCCTATCATATTTTATACTTTGTTGTATGAAAGATAGCACAAATTTAACCTCTTCTATTCCAAAGTCTTTACTGATCGTCAAAAGTTTATACGCGAGCTCACTAATTTCCCCGCATATTCCACCAGCAACATACTCGGTAGCCCAGCTCCTAAAATTGTCAGTTCTCCCCTTGTGCTTAAATTTTTCATAAATCTCTCTTCTAATAGTAAGTGTTAAAGAGAGGTTTTCATTCTTATGTTTCCACTTGAATTCTTTTGAGATAAGCCCGTTTATTTCAGGTGCGGAAGAATTGAGCAATTGATCAAGAATTGTTCTTCTACAGTAAAGAGTAGCTTTGTCATGCTGTTCTTCCTTTAGAAAATTAGGCAAAAACTCGATGCCCAATAAATTAAGGCAAGAAATAAAAATTATAGGTAGATAAAAGCTTATTAGACAAGGATTTATACCATGTGTTATTGTAGAAATAGTAAACGCGATGGCTGCTGAAATAATAGTAAGAAATATAATCCACTTAACTCCTTTTATTCTAACAAAATCCTTAACGAAAGTTTCTTGCTTAGGGATAAGTGAGTGAATTAAATATACAATAAACAAAGAGAGTGTGAATGAAATACCTAAAAGTAATGCGATTGAAAGTAGGAATAGTGTAAAATTTTGATAGTATGTATCTTTCATAATGATACAGTAAACAGACAAAACTAACACATATATTAAAATGGTCAAAAATAACATAACACTTCCATTACGCGCATTTTAGTCTACAAATCAATAGTACTCCATCTTATACCATCTGTGATGCTAAAAAGGGAAATCCTATATTTAGTTTCAGAATTGACAATTAAAATGTTATTAAAATAACCTCTTATAGATTTTTCAAGTTTTTCACAAACATCTGCACAATCTTGTAAAGGAATTTCTAATATTCCAGTAGTATAACCCAAAGGCTCTCCCGGCTTTAGTTTAATGAATGGAAATTTGGAATTTTTGAATAGATTGACAATATATTCTTGTTGTTTTTCAGAGGATCTTCTCAAAAACTCACATATGGAGACATTTAATAATCTTTCTGTAAAAGGTAAAAGCATATTAGCGACTTTCTCTTGTAGCTTCCATTCCCATAAAGAAGGTTCAGACAAGTTAGATACAATGGCTCTTTTCCATAGCTTGAGAGGTTTTTCTAGACTCAAATATTTATCAGCAATCAAAGTCGTATCGGTATCTATCATATCAGGGAGCTTTTGTAGTTCATGTTCATCCACAAAGTAGATCCAGAATGCTGTACCTGGAGGACATTCAAGCTGGTGTTTATCTTTGAGGTGAGTTATAAATTTTCTGAACCTTTTTGATGCTTTATTAACTTTATCTTCCATTTCGTCTATGATCTGAATATATTCGGCAATTAACTCACTAAGGACGTTGTTATATCTCTCTTGCATTTTCTTTTTCCAGGCTTCTCTTAGGTTGCATTGTAACTTGCCTATTAATTCTTCAATTTCACTGCTCCAAATTTTCCATTGCAGAGAACATAGTGCAACAATTAATAATAGTAGGAAAGTTAATATAATAACTTTCTGCGAGGGAGCATAAAAAAAGGACCATCGTCCTGCGAATATTCCAACTATCATGGTCGTGAATAGCAGAACGGCCCTACCTATTACAGCGCTTTTTCTAGGCCCTTTTTTTATTCTGTTTCTTAATTCCTCAATTTGAGAAGAAAAATCTGCATAAGTGCAATTGGTATGTTCATGTGATTCGTGTCGAGTATTTTCAATATACTTTCTCAGGTTTTCGAGGATGCTTTTTGCTAACCCTAACCCTCCTTTTTCCACTGATATTACAATGTCCATACATTCTATCAGTTTGTATCTAAAGTTTTCAATGAGTATTCTACTAATATTCCTTATTCTCTCCTCGTTTTTGTCTGCGTATTTATCCATTTTACTATTTAGCTCTTCAGCATATTCGATAAATAATTCTGTATCCCTAATATTCTGAAATACGCTTTTCTCTATTGGATTGATTAGCGAATATTTTTGGTTCCTCATGAGAAAAGCAAACAAGGTCTCATCTGAATTTAACTTTGTTTCGTATATAAGAGAGTTCAAATACTTCTCAACCTTATCCATAGCGAAATTCCCAAATAAAGCTTCCTCTAAAACTTCTGCACTTTTAATGACTAAAACAGTTTCGAGTATTTCATCTATAGGGATCAATATAGAAATAGCTGAGAAAGCAGCGAATCCATCTGATGGTCTTACAGTTCTTATCCATTCAATATATCGATCAGTGTCTTCTTCAGAGTTTAATGTAGAAGGATTTTTAGCAATAAAATAAAGTAGATGACATAGGATAGAATAAAAATCTGAGGAGTTTGAAATAATAGCACCTTGTGTATTAACAGTGTCTAATAAGAAAAGTTTATCAATAGAACCTTTCTGGTACTGGCTTTTAGCCCATTCCACTAACTTTTCTAAATGCGAAGGAGTAGTTATGTTCTCATTTTTTCTTTCTCCCTTACTGATCAGAAAAACTCCAATTTTGTTAACCCATAAATTGTTTTTTTTTAAAAGCTCACAAAAGATATTATCAGCCACTTCAAACTTATTAAACGTATCCTCTATATTCGTCAGGTCTCCTATAAATATAATTTGATTAGCAAATTTATTAATTTCAAAGCCCCTTTTATTAAGAGAATTAGCAGTTTCAACACTAAGAGCTTCAAGCCAAGCCTTTTCTATCACATCGGGAATGTCGCTTGCTGAATCTACAATGATCCATGGATAAATCTTTTCTAAATCTTCATCTACTATAGGAAACAAAGTAAAAAACCACTTTTTCAAATCATCTATTTCTGGTGAAAGCAACACATAAAAAGTCCTTGAAACGATGTTACCCCATGGACATTTCATAGGGGCAGTTTTTTCGAATATTTTCTTTCTTAAACTTTTACTAAAAAGCACCTAAATTCCCCCAACCCTTAACTCTTCTTCCACAAAAGTCTTGAGAGCTTTTCTTAACTCTCTAAGAAGTTTTAGTCTACTATACTCATCTTTTCTTCCCAATCTTCTTGAAGCATTAGTAGAAGTCTCGATTTCTTTGTCAATCACAGGCATGTACTCTCTCTCAATGCGTTCTCTTATTTCTTTTATGCCCACTTCATCAATCTTCTTTTCAATAAGTTTTCTTATTATCTCCTGCCATTGTAAATTGTCTTCAAAATTCTTAAAAGCATTTTCAAGACCATGTCCAAGTTTTATTTCTATCCCTTTATCAGGATGTATAAAGTAGTAGTTATTACCTCCTTTATTGTATATGTAGGCACGATTCTTCTTATCGTCCGGCTTACCATCTTCAGTTCGAACTGTAGGATATAGGTAGCTGAAAGCTCTCCCTAACACGAACCACTTATAAGCATCTTCTTCCTCCTTTTCCTGTGGTATAGGTTCTTCCCAATCTTCAGCTCCTTCCCATGCATGAATAGGTCTATAAGGTATCTTAGCATCTCGAGCACGCTTATAATTTTCTTGGAGAGAATCATAATAGTATTTATAGAGATTAATAGTTGTTAATGAGTGTGCTGTGTAACCGTGGAAAATAGAATATAAGATAGCTTCATGTTTGCTACCATATAAAGTAACATGTAAACCATACTCTGAAGGAATATATTTTCTGATTAAATTGCAAAAATCATATATTTCAGGATGAATAGCAATTAAATAATCACCATAGTATTGTTTTTCCATCTTGTTTTTATCCAGCGGATAAAGTGGAGAAGCAAAAGCAACGATCAAAGAAAGTAAATCTTTTTTCTCTCTTTCAGAAGGATAAAATTCTTCTATTAACGTAGCAAGATCTAAATCCTTTATCTTTTCTCTAATTTCATATCTTACTTCCTTAATCACATTATATACCCACTGCTCTTCTGTAAGCACTAAATCGGATATCAACCCTTTTTCTCTCCACTTACCCCTAGTTCTTAAAGCTATACTCTTTGCTAAGTCTTCTCCAATATATTTGGAGTAAATGTCTTTTAACATTCTTGAGTTTACAATACTTATCCTATTGCTTGCTCTTTTTGAACTCATATCGGCCATTTTATCTAACTCAAGGTACAATTTATTTATTTTATTTTTTACGAAACTCATCCTCAATTCAAATGCGTTTCTTGCTTTGTTCCACCTGTTCTGCATCCCATCACAAAGTGACAACAAGCTATCGTATATTCTCAATCCCAACTCTTGAGACCATACTATAATCTTTTGATATAGGTATTTTCCTAAGATTTCCTCAAAAGTTTGTAAATCTGGCTTTATCCTACGTCTCCACATAAATCGATAATTCCCTGCAACATCGATCACCGTTTTAATTCGTTCATCTACTTCACCTTTAAGATCCTCAAGACTTTTTAAATCTCTCTCATATTCTTCAGACAAAGCATTTCTATGAACCTCCAAAGTATCTTTAAGATCAGAAAGAAACTGTAAAGCAGCACCTAAGGATGTTCGTTCTATTATTTCATCAAATTTGCTTTTAAGACTTTCCTGAGCCTCTTCCAGTATTCTCTTAGCGTTTTCTTCTAATATTGTATAATACTGAACTTTTAAGTTTTTCTCAGTGTCGTTTTTGTATTTCTTTAAAAATTTTCCCACTTCAGTTCGCTTAATTTTCCTGAACTCTTCCTCAAGAACTCCGGATACGGAAATCTCTATAATTTCCCTGCCTTCCCTATCTTTTCTGATATTTTCCTGAAGCTGATCTGACCCTGCTTCAGCCAGGTTGTTGTTCACTATCCAATCTTTCGCTAAATTCAAATCGTAATCGGCTGGAACATCAAGCTCGTCTCTAATAGCTCTGTAAATAGGAAGCAAAGCTAAAATATCTTCAATTTTTTCATATGGCAACCCAAATCTAACTGCTCCAAATGAAGATAAGAACCTGGGCATTCCCCTATGTCCTATGTCAGAAAAAACAACATTTTCTCGATCATACACGCGTACTTGTATTTTAACATCTTCTTCACCTTCTCCTGGCAGAGGAGTTATTATTTCAGAAAATAGAAAGTTAGTTATCACATCTTTTAAATCAGTATAGAACTTGTCAACCATGACTTTTCCTTCCGTATTTCTATCAGTAACAAGATATATAATTTGAGGCCTAATCCATTCTCCGATCTTAATCTCTCCGCTAAGGACAGGAGCTTTATAACTGATGTTTTCTTTTGCCCTCAGCATGAGGTAGAAAATTTCTTTTAGTGCAGCATAAGTATTACCAAGTAAATCTTGATGAATTACGTTAGGAGTTTCTCTTAACAGTGCCTCAGGGGTTGCCAATATAACCTGAAGCACATGTTCTCCTTGGTATTTCAATTCGAGAAATTTTTTCGTGATAATTATAACATCTAAAAGAACCCCAGAACCTGTACCCCCAGCAAGACTTGAAATTATATATATCTTAGGACCAATTTTAATATTGAACTTTTCCCTTAGACTTACTATTTGGTCTACAGAGCTTTCAAGTTTTGAATAAAAAGAGCTAATAGTCGGTGGATACAAAAAAGCTAATCTTCCAACAGCTCTTACCATGTTTGCGCCCCTAACGTTTGGACTATACCAACTACCAGCTAAAGTCTTATACCAACCTAAATAATCCTCATATTCCGGATCCTCTGCTACTTTATGTGGAACAATACCTGTCGACAAAGAAACATACTCATTCTCAGTGAGAACATCTTTTACATTGTGAGGGTGGGTATCAAGCCCCAAAAAAGCGAAACCTTCCCTTACTCGTTCGATTGGAATCATTTCTGCGATTTGTGTTTTTATAGATCTAATCACCTTACAACCAAATCCACCAAGTCCTATGTAAAGGATTGGTCTGAAAGCAACTTTATTGAGTATAAATTCCAAAGCCTCTTCTTTACTCCGCCCTTCCATTTTAGATGCTAAGATCTCGCTCCATAAACTTTCCATATTGTTCATTGTGTCCCCCCTTATTAGAGTAACTCATAGCGAAACTTATATTTTTCAATCACTATTTCAAAACCATTCGAGAGCGCAAAGTATCTATGAGGTTTAATTGGTATATCCATTGAATCTTTCATTATAATAATTTCTCGACCCGATTTTGGAGGACTTGCATTTTTTATATAAACCCTTTTGCCTCTATAAAAGATCATTTCAACCACTAGGTCATCTGGAATATGCTCGAGTTGTATATCACCTTTCTTTCCTATGGTAACAACATTTTTCTTCCAATTCAAGGTTCTGTTCCAGAAACCTTTTTTTACATTCTTTAACTTAATATCACTAAGAACAACCCCAGAGGGAACCTCTAAGGGTTTAAGGACTCCGACAGGAGAACTCTTTATGCCCCATATTATGGATAGAGAAGACAAAGCAATAAAAACAAAAGCAGCGAAACTTATCACAGGGATTGTGAGTGTTTCCAGAAGGCTTGGGACGTGGACATGGAATTTTACTGAGAAAGTTTTGCCACTCTCTTTTTCGCGGAATAGTATTCTTCCGCTGAAGTCTCCCCATTTAGAATCATTAGGAACCGAAATGTGAATTATTTTTCTTATAGTCTGTCCTGGATTAATGGGGAATACAGACTTTTCGATGTGTGGTGCGTTATTTTCTTTTTCAGATATCACGCTGCTAACCTCTATCATTCCATGTTTTCTTAACCCGTAGTGGACTTTTACTGTAAAAGAAGATTTTTGACCCTTTCTTAGATCGCCAAAGTCAATATATGCTGGCTCAACAAAGAAATTTGGCATAATTTCCACTTCATATTCTTTACTATACCTTGGTAGTAGCTCTTTTCCATCTTGGTTTTTAGCTACTAAAGTAAATGCAATTCTGATAAAACCACTATGATGCGGTGTGAAAACAAACCAGTATCCATCTTTGGATTCACTAAGCACTAAAGTCTTGTTTGTCTTTATC
>JALVKE010000323.1:9422-18176 GCA_027028005.1 Persephonella sp.
TTATAGTGCTTTGTAGTAGTATCATCATTTTGTATTTTCCACTGCCGCTTTTGAAAAAGTATATCCGGATTCCAGGAGGCTTTTTTATTTTAATAGGAACTATCTTAAGTTTGGGATGTGTTCCTTTTAAAGGTAGCTCTTTTACACCGTTTTCTGACTGAAGTACAAAAACACCTTTCTTTTCCAATAAGACTAAAAAGACTACATTACGTAGATAAGCATCAAGGAATATTCTTTTCGGAAGGTTTGGTTTTATATTATCCTTTTCATAATATAAAAGCGTTATATTTTTCCAATAATGAAGGAGTTTCATAAAAATGTTCATTAGCTCAGTCGGCTCAGCAGCATAGAAAAAATGAGATTCAGTACTTGTGAGATTAGTAGCTTTTGTGAGATTCCTGAGGAAACTTTTATCGGCGTTGGGACCAAGAGCAATTGCATATATTTCCACATGATTCTTCTTTAAAGGAGGAAGTATACATTTATCTATAAGTCTGTTGGCAGTTAGTGTAAGCTTATATCTAAACCGTTTTCTATATATCTGGAGCTTTTCAGATAGACTTTTTCCTATTGTAGCAAATCTGTACTCTAAATAATAAGGTGGATATCTGTCGCTTAATGGATTAGGTTCGAAAATCCCGTCAGATAAAACAAGTATTACCTTTTTACTTTTAGGTGGAGCTTCAAGCATTAGGTTTTTGGCCAATTCTAATCCTGCCCTGAAATCAGTAAATAAACCAGTGTTTCTTACTTTGTTAATGGCTGAAAAAAGGAGTTCTCGATCACGGGCTGGTCTCCAATTAGATAAAATCCGTGCTTCGCTGCTAAATTCGACCACAGCTACTCTGTCATCAGGGGATAGAAAAGAGACCACAGCCTGAGCAGCAAGTTTTCTAAGCTCACTGGGATCTGTCCGCTTCATACTTCCTGAAGAATCTAAAAGAAGAACTAAATAAAGATTGCTTTCAGGCGGCTGGGCTTTGCTTTGTGCAATCGTGAGTAAAATAAACAACGTCAACAAAGATAAAAAGACTACAATTTCTTTTTTTCTTTCAACGATTTGATTTCCCATATGTTTCTCCATGTTCTGCCAAACATTCAGAAAGTTTTAAGTGTTTCTAGTTTATGCCATAAACTCTAAGGATTATTTCCTAATCATTTTAAAATTTGGCATACTCCTTTATCTGTATTTTTTGTGCTTTTTAAGTCTTTCATTCACCACTTTAGCTCTTTTATTGTTTTTTTAAGGGATTTGATAAAAGTTCCAGAATAGTCTTCTTCTGTATAATCCTTGGTTAGATACGGTGTCATGACGCACGATCTTAGAATAAAAACTTCCTTTCCTTCATCGCTCAGATCAAGTCCAAGCTTTTTCAGAAACTCATCCACTGCCTTCCCATAGTTTTCTCTACTGAGCTTTGTGGATGAAACTATATGGTCATAACTGTGAATAGGTCTGTTGAACTCTGATGTATCGTATGACATGAACTTTTTGATTTTCTCGTTGAAGAAATTCATTTTATCAAGATTTTTATTATATCTTTTATTAAAAGCGTAGCATAAAATGTTTAAATCAGGTTTGCAAAGACACTTTGCAACAAAGTCTTCTACTTCCATCTCTTCTATTTTAGACCAGAGCATTCTGGCACCCTCTATGCTTTCTCCTATGATTCTACCATATCCTTCTACATTCAAAGGAACCACTTTGTGGGCTGCCCATACAGCCGCTACACTAGCTCCAGCTTTAGATCCTTCCATAATGAAGCTTCCGAGAAGCTGAGGGTTATCCTTCCATTTCTCCTCTTCAAAGACATATGGGGCGAAATAAGATATAATGTCCCTTACCCTTTTGTCTCTGAAAACTATTGCTCCAGCCTGATAAGGAACATAACCCATTTTATGTGGATCTATAGTTACAGAATCTACGTAAGACAATGCCTTGAAAGAGTTATATATATCTTCTTCAGGCCATCCGATGTCTTTTGACACTA
This sequence comes from Persephonella sp., assembly GCA_027028005.1. GTDB lineage: Bacteria > Aquificota > Aquificia > Aquificales > Hydrogenothermaceae > JAADDV01. Next base: position 11,414 of record JALVKE010000323.1, read on the forward strand.
TACCATCTTTGTCCAGTCTTTCTCTCAATTCGTCCAGATCCATAAACTCCATATTTTCATTGAGAAAAACAGACCGCGCATATCCTCCATAAGCAGCGTCTATGTGAATATAAAAAGAGACACCTCTTTCTCTCTCCAGTTGAGTTCTAAGTTCAACGATCTTATCAATTTCATCTACACTTCCTTCCTCTGTCGTTCCAACAACACCTATTACAGCTATTATAGGTATTCCATTTTCGGCTAATTCGTAAATTTTCTTCTTGAGATACCCAATGTCCATCCTAAATTTTTCATCGACAGGAATAAGTTCAAGAGCATCTATTCCCAATCCTAGAATATCCATTGCTTTTGCCCATGAATAGTGCATAGTAGAGGGAATAAGCACCTTTCCAAGATTAGTTTCGATTTTATGTAGACCTTTAGATCTCAATGAATGCATTCTTATATTATCTACTACATCCTTTCCCATTTCCTTTGCCTCGGAAATTAGCTTTAAAATATTACTTGGTGACAGGTTTATTAACTCACGATCGTTATAGCCTCTAACAAGAGACGGACAGACTTTTTTTACAGCCATAGGTATATACTTTAGATTTCTGGCAACCCACAAGCCTTCATAGTTTGCAACTGTTCCTCCTGAGGTCACATGCCCCCAACTTTTGTCTGGGTCAAAGCCTATAAGGGTAGCTAAATCCCTCCCGACTTCCAGTTCTAACTCGGTGGTTGCTGGAGAGCCTTCAAAAGCTACATTATTTGGATTGTACATAATAGTCACCATATAAGCCAGCAGAGCTGGAATAAGGAGATCAGAGTTCATATGACCAAGATATCTTGGTGAGTGCCAAGGCATAGATCTTGTCCTCAAACGGGATGAGAGTGTCTGTAAAACCTCTTCGGTTCTCTGCATGGTTGAAATAAAATCAGGAAGGCTTTTATCCTTTAAGGTAATTGAAACATTATCTTCAGGATGAAAATTTCTCCTCCAAAAAAGGTGTTCATCTACCAGAAAATTAAGCATTTGTTTAAAAAAATCCCCGTTTTCAGCCATAGGACCAATAAAAAGTGCTTCAAAGTTTAACTTAGCCATCATAACCCCCTTCACACTTTTTGTTTAAGGAGAAAAAAGTTGTTCTGTAAAGGCCTTATCTTCCCACAACAACTGCGAAAATACTCCACCGAGCAAGTCAACACTGACCGTTAATGCCAGTACTGTTGAATTGACCTTAAATGAATGACCAAAAACAAAAGCCGCTCCGTATAGCAGGACAAGACTGACTATAATACCTAAATTGAAAATCAGTATAGAAATAGTAAAACACCTGGTCACTTTGCTCTGCCAGTCAGGTACTCTATTGGATATTTCTCCTAAAAGGAGGCACATGACAGTTAAAAAAGCTAAAAATGTGAGCAAAACCCAGCTACGAAGGAAAAAAAGAAGCAGGCATATTCCCACAAACTCGGAGATTGCCCCGAAAATAAATATCTGCTTCGGCTTAAGTTTGCTGGTGAACTTGCTAGAAAAAAGAGATAACGGTGTGATAAAAAGAAGTGATAAATAAATCAATTCCCATTTTGAAAGATATCGCCCATTTTGGCTAAGCATAAATATTCTACCAAGATTATCGACTCCCTCGGTCATCCATGCAGAAAAAAGTAAAAATCCACCTGTTACGAGTCCCATAAATGGTCTAAGGGATAATCCTATTATATAATCTCGCGACAGGCATATATAATATCTCCTCGCTAGCCAACTCTGAAGAAAATGCTTCTGATTTTCCGTAAGAAATTCTGAGTTTTTTCCAATACTTAATTCACTGCAAAGAAACTCAAGTCTCTGGTAAACGAACTTATTTGTGCTCAACCAATATCCCCAATCTGATTTAAGAAACCTTATAAACAGTGGAATAAAGCTCTTTCCCCATTTGTCATATCCATTTTTGAGTATTCTCTCAAAGCAAAAAAGGGCGCTGAAGGCTCTATAATCCGATTCAGGTTGTCTTTCCATTATTTTTTCTAAATACTCCCGTATAACAAGGGCATTCCCCTCAACCCAGCATGTCTCTTTTACTTCAGGTATGGAGATAACAAGCTCCGCTATGCCAAGAAGATGGGCATAGTTAATTATTCTAGCTTTCAGCTCAGCTGGTATCAGAGAGTTAAACTCTAATACCATATTCCTTATAGCACTAATTATTTTGTTAATTAAAGAACTTTCTTCTCTTCTTTCAAGTTCTCTTTTTATCATTCCTAACTCATATTGACCGAAAAGGCGTATTACGACTCTGAGGTCAGAATACTCGGTTAAAAGAATTTTGCAAAACAACTTACCGTGGTTAAGGATTTCTACAACAAGTTCACTATCCAATATGTCTATGAGCTCGCATCTATTCTCTGCATAATCATATCGTAGTATCATGGTTAATTATATCTCGAGCATATTTTTTAGCTCACGAAGCTTAGCTGAAATTCTTTTAGAATCCTGAAATGAATGCAGATAAATATATTCTAAAGCCTTTTCTACATAACTTCTTATACAATATGGTACGTGTAATATATCGCCTTTTCTAGGAATACCCTCCATGAAACCTGGTATAACAATCCTGCCTACGCATTCTAAAATCTGTGTGTAATTGTTTTTTTCATTTAGGGTTTTTAAGTGCTGCTTTAAAACTTCTAGCTTCCTTACAATTTCACAAATGCACCATAAAAGCACACATCTCGATAAAATATTTTCAGAATCTAAAAGATCCAAGTTCCCATGGTGTCCATGACTCTTACTATGATGGGAACCTCCTTTTATAATGATATAATCAACGTTAAGGGCGTAACATTTACTTATTATTACTGGATAATTGTAAGCTGAGTAAACTATTATCATAGGTTTGATAAGTTTCTTCCTGTCGATCTCAAATCTCCTTATCTCCCTTATTAGATCAACACCTGTATTTCTATTAGTCCCCCATAACAAGTCCACAACAAATATAGGCCAAACTTGTTTTTTTTCACATTCTGCAATTTTTTCTTTTACTATATTCAGTACGTTTACATTCCTCTCTTTAACATTTATAAAACAAACTTTGTCATCTGCGTCTTTTTCCCATACATTTTTCACTACCTCTTTACAGTCTTCAACGTGGTATATTTTCAAGCGAATTTCGGTTTTTTTAGTGTCTCTGTTTTCTCTTATACATCTATCAAATAGGTATTTCCTCATTTTTGAATAATGCAAACTATCTTGAATTTGATTATTTTGTATCTGTATTCTTACTTTTTCGGCAGAATCGATTTTTGAAAAAAAGATATTTCCGAATGCTCCTTCATCTACTAAAATTCCTTCTTCTTCAGTTCCTATAACTTCTGGCGATACAAACAAATTAAACAATCGTTCATCTTTATTAGCAATAAACCTTTTGGACGTAACAACGTGTCCCAAGTCATAAAGAAGGAATTTATATAAGAGCGCGTATTCAGGTAGGAAAATCCATGGTTGGTCAGATAGATGAAAGAAAAGTAAACGGTCAATAATGTTCAAATCAGTGTATTTTTCATAAGGTTTCTTTAATATACCACACTTACATGGGTTAAATTTTTTCCTTTCACCGTTGCATATGTACCTGTAATATCTCGAAATCGCCGAACTTAGATCTGATTGAGTGCTCGTTTTAGTTTCCTCATGTCCCCACAGATACCCTTTATCAAGAAGCTTGAGGAGCCTCTCTTCATCTTTGATATAATTACTTGCTAACATAACCCTGTAATTTAAAAAGTCAGTAGCTGTGATGAGTGTTTGGATTATAGACCAATTTGGGCCATAAATCAATAATTTTCCTCATATCATCCTGGGTTGGTAAAGACCCACTCAGAACCTGCTCTATCTTTGCTTTTAATCTACTGCAAGGCATTACACACCAGAAAGGTCCATCCTCTGGAAAGTCATTCGGTACAGAGAGAAAATAGATAAGAAACCTTTTCTTTCCTGCAAGCTTTAGGGCTGTTCTAAAGCCCTCAGGATTATCGGGTTCAGAGGGATTGAAAGCCTCAATGATCCAAAGGTTAGCATCCAAAATATCTTTAGATAAGCCCGATATTCTGTTAAAGAGAATAAGTCTTATCTCCCGGTAACCAATATCCATAACATACTTCAAGTATCTTGCAAAAGCTTCCCCCAACTCTTTGCTACCTGTGAGAATATTCACCTTCGTCATTTTATCATAGTCAAATAGCCAAATAGCAACGCAGCAGCAAAGGCCAGAACAAAAACCCAGAAGATTCTTACTAACCTCCCAACAAGGTAAATTGCCAAAAAATCATAGCAAAGACAACTTAGAGATCAATTAAAGCAACACGAGGAATCACTCCCTAATGGGCCAGATCAAAGAAAAGTCTCGCACTGGCAAGAAGTATTAGGATATCTGATACCATTCTTTTTCCCTATCCTCCAAGGATTATAGTCCAGCACCTATCGAGTTCTTAAGTTTCTCAAGCTCATTCATCAGCGCACAGAACCAATCGTGGAAAGGATTTTTATCTTCCTTAGCCCAGTTCATTAAGTCGTCAAAGCTATTAGGAATGTCCTCATCTTTGAAATTATTTAAGTAACTGCAAATTTTTCTTTTCATATCGTCAGGAATTTTATTAATTTCATCTTCAGCTTTTTTGTGTAAATCTTTGAATATTGAACATGGACTTCTACTATCGAAAGCCTCCTTGTAATATTCCTCAGCCTTCGATTCATCACCTTTTCTGAGAACATCCAATATCCCCATCAAATCAATATCCAGCGGTAAGAAAAGATGGGCTATGGAATGAGTGAGGAGTCTTAAATGTTTTTTTCTTTTTTCCTCCTTACTTTTTTTTTCTACTATTCCTACATTTTCTGATAATTTTTTGCATATATCAGAAATATTATTTTCATATATCCTTTGAATCACAAATTTTACTACATCAATGGCCCCTGCTCCTCCTCCTGCAGTTGTGTAATATAACCATTTAACACTGATATTTGTAGAATTTATATTTAATTTATTGATGTTTTTTACTTGCTCTGAGACTCCATTAACTGCATGAACAAAAATAACAACTGTGTCTATCTGATCCGAACTACTAATATTTGATTTCAGATCCTCGGTTATTTTAGAACCATGATTATCTTCGACTTTATCCTCTATATCATATGAAGATTTCTTTTTAATCCAAATTGAGCAGCCACTTAATTCTATTTTTCCCCATTTATCATTTTCCCAATTCTCTTTTGCTTCATTATAATCTCCTTTATCTAAAGCTTCTTGCCATGCTTTTTCCTCATTCATGTTATTTTTACTCTCAATAAAACATATATCTTCTCCTACCCCTGTGACAAAACAATATAAAATCTCCATGTCTATATCCCCTTTGCAATCACTTTGAAAACTATTTTTGTTAAGATTATGTCTTCAGGATATTCTTTTATTATTTGCTCTATATTTGAAAATCCTACGAATTTTTCTCCTATTGGTACATTTTCAGGTTTCCCTCTGCCAGATGTCAGCAAAATAAATGGAAAATTATCCTTAAGCTCTATTATTAGTCTATGTGTTTCCTTTTCGATCTTATCTAAAACCCCCTGGTGTATAATGAAAAGATACTCACAGTTTTTAACTTTTTCAATTTTTTTTGGTAATTTAATAGTATATTTACTTTTTTCCTTTTCTACGATTATATCTTCGCCTTTCTCAAAGGAAAAGACACCTTGAATCCCCTTCAGTGGTAGGATTCCCGACCATAATAACTTGTTCCTTACCTCCTCCGGTTGATTAAGATAATAGTTGTTGACTCTCTCATCCAGGATTAATTTATTAAATATTCCATTCTCTACAAGAAGGAATATTTTATATATTTCATTGAAAGTATCGGGATATGGCATAATAATGTTATACTGGAATTGACTGCCGGAATATCCCTGCGAATAAATGAAATTAACATCTTTAAATAATTCTGAAAAGGCCAAGGGATTATGCCGTGAAAAATTTATATTCGGACATTCTTTTTTATGACTTGCTGGAATACCATAGAATATTGTTTTGTTTATACTGCATTTGTTAATAATTCCTTTTCGTTCTTTAAAAGGAGAGGTAATTGGTATAAAATATCCACTCCTTTCACTAATCCCAATATGGATATTTAGTTCCTTAAAATCCATTATTTTCATTAAATGATCTATCCACTTGTAATACAGCCATAACTTTGCCATATCATACCGTTTATTATTAACTCCTTCTAATATATTGTTATCACTCAGATTGCCATTCTCATCACATAGATAGACTTTTAGAATATCAGAGTTTTTCGAAGAGAAGACTTGCTTCAATTCATTTTTACTGATCCAACACAGTCTTTTCTTTAAAAAGTTTGATTTGCACTTTTCTATGTATATATTATTGTCTGTAGCTATGAATAATCTATAAGGATATCTTTCTATTGCTATTTTCAGCCAATTTAGCACAGTCAAATAAGGGTCACTGTCATCTTTTATATTAAGCCATTGCTTTAATTCTTCCTTATGCTTTGGATCTATGAATTCGTTAAACTTAGAATCACTTCCATTATTTAGAAAATTAAAGAGTTCTCTTAAAAAATCATTTTCTTCTCTTGCTTTATCACCGTCTACTAACACATAGAAATCAAAGTCGGTATCAGAATCATCATCAAGGATATAAATGGAATATTTTCTTAAATCCTCTCTTTCATCCCTTAAAATCTTACAAATTTCCGTACTGTTACCTAC
>JALVKE010000323.1:18186-18864 GCA_027028005.1 Persephonella sp.
CCAACGTTCATACGATTACTCCTTACAAACAATCCCCACTTCTTTAGGTTTCCTTAGCCTGAATTCATAACCCAGTGTTCCTATGGGAGATTCGATGGCCCGGATTATGAAGTCACTTTTGCCGTCCTGATCGTTCTCTTTGCCGTAGATCTCATCGTCTCTGCCCCCTATTTTCTGTATGTCCCTTCCCTGAAGGTAGCCTGCTGCGATCTTCATCTCTGCCATACCCCAGTATCTCTTATCTACTTCCCCTGTTTCCTTGATGATGGGATTACCAAGACACATATTCATAAATGCCACTGGATCCGTATCCCATTTTTTATCTTCCTCTTTAAAATCGGATGGGAATACTCTGAAACTGTTGCTATTATCTACTCTGTTTTTGATTATACTGACATTATCATAAACTCTAAAAAGCCACTGTTCGTTTGGTTTACGGGGATCATCTGTAAATTCAATTACAATCTCAAGGTCAAAACTTTCCTTACTCCAGAACTCTTTACCAAAAGCTAATTGTAGGTATTCTTCTAATTTTGATTTCTTATTTATAATTTCAGACTCGTTTTTAATTTTTTTACGTATTTCTTCTTTATATAGGCTTAAATCTTTTATGTCTAATATTTTTTTAATAAATGATTCTTTCTGACTTGATAGATTATTATTTAAACAAAGCTCCAT
>JALVKE010000324.1:0-22080 GCA_027028005.1 Persephonella sp.
AACCACTATGGCACAGGATATTTAGACGTTTTTGGGGACCTATTCCATGGATGATTGAAATTGCAGCCATCCTTTCTGCTGCTGTTCAAAAATGGGAAGATTTTACAATCATAATGATCCTTCTTTTTGTCAATGCTGGTGTTGATTTCTGGCAGGAACATAAAGCTCTCTCTGCTTTAAAAGTTTTAAAAGAAAAACTTGCAAAAAAAACAATTGTTTTAAGAGATGGTAAATGGAAAGAGATAGATGCTAGATATATTGTTCCAGGAGATGTAATAAAACTAAAAATTGGAGATATAATTCCTGCTGATGTAAAACTTGTAAAGGGAGATTTTATTCTTGTTGATCAGTCAGCCCTTACAGGAGAATCTCTTCCTGTTACAAAAAAAGTAGGGGATATAGCCTATGCCAATTCAATAGTAAAACAGGGAGAAATGATTGCTGTTGTTGTAGCAACAGGTCTTAATACGTATTTTGGTAAAACAGTTAAGCTAGTAGCTAAAGCAGAGAAAGAAGAACGCTCTCATTTTCAGGAAATGATTATTAAAGTTGGGAACTTCCTTATTGTAATGACACTAATTATTGTTGCTTTAATGGTTCTCGTTGAACTAAATAGAGGAGCTGATTGGAAAGAACTTCTAAGATTTTCTCTTGTATTAACAGTGGCTGCAATCCCCGTTGCCCTGCCGGCTGTTTTAACTGTTACCATGGCCATTGGCGCCTTATATCTTGCAAAACGACAAGTTATAGTAAGCAGGCTTGCTTCCATTGAAGAACTAGCTGGTGTGGATGTATTATGCTCAGATAAAACAGGAACATTAACAAAAAATCAGATGACTGTGTCCATTCCTTTTACTGTAAACGGTTATAAATCTGAAGACCTTATGTTTTACGCTGCTTTAGCATCTAAAGAGGAAAATAGAGATCCTATTGAAATCCCTATTTTTGATTGGCTTAAAAAACACAATCTTTACGACAAACTAAAACAGTGCAAACAGAAAGAGTTTGTTCCCTTTGATCCTGTAAGAAAGAGGACAGAAGCTTTAGTTGAGTGTGATGGGAAAGAGATAGTAGTAACAAAAGGTGCACCTCAGGTTATTATTGAGCTATGCGATGAAAATGAATTTAACAAAGAGGTTGTGTATCAAAAGATAGAAGAGTTTGCTGAAAATGGATTTAGAACGTTAGGAGTTGCTTACAGAGATCCTATAGAAGAAAAGTTTCATTTTGTAGGACTTATTCCTCTTTTTGATCCACCTAGAGAAGACTCAAAACCTGCCATACAAGAAGCTAAAAGATACGGTGTAGAAGTGAAAATGGTAACAGGTGATAACATTGCTGTTGCCAGATATATTGCAAAGCTTCTTGGTATTGGAGATAAGATATACAGTGCAAGGGAACTTAGAGGGCAAACTTACGAAGAATACGTGATTTTAGCTAAGATTTTAACAAAAGCATTCCTTCAAGTAGAAGAAGGTTTATCTCCAGAAGAGGCAGAAAAAAAAGCAAAAAAAATAGCAAAACTTGTAGAAAAAGAGCTTGAAAAAGAAAAACTACCAGCAGGAATAGTAAAAAGACATGAGTCAGAGATCATTAAGCTTATTGAAGAGGCAAATGGTTTTGCAGAAGTATTCCCTGAAGATAAATACTTTATTGTTGATAAGCTTCAAAAAGCTGACCATATAGTAGGAATGACAGGAGATGGAGTAAATGATGCTCCTGCTCTTAGAAAAGCCGATTGTGGTATTGCTGTTTCAAACGCAACTGATGCAGCAAGAGCAGCAGCAGCCCTTGTTCTTTTAGCACCTGGACTTATGGTTATTGTTAAAGCTATTGAGATAGCCCGTGAAATATTTGGAAGAATGGAAGCCTATACTATATACAGAATTGCCGAAACTATCAGGGTTGTGTTCTTTATGGCTCTCTCTATTATTATATTTCAGTTTTATCCAATTACTGCTTTAATGATTATTCTTCTTGCACTTCTAAACGACATACCTATTCTCTCCATTGCCTACGATAACGCAAAAATATCTCCTAAACCTGTTAGATGGGATATGTATGAGATAAACATTATGGCATTCTGGTTAGGAATTGCAGGTGTTATTTCCTCATTTCTCTTATTTTTCCTGTTAGAAGAATACTGGAAATTACCACAGGATCTAATTCAGTCTATAATCTTTACAAAACTTGTTGTTGCAGGACACGGAACAATATATAACACCCGTGTAAAAGACTGGTTCTGGAAAAAACCATGGCCTTCTCCAATTCTATTTGTTGCAACTTTTGGAACAAGAGTTTTGGGAACAATTATAGCTGTTTACGGATTTAATCTTATAACACCTGTTGGATGGGAATGGGCATTGTTTATATGGGGATATGCTATGGTATGGTTTTTATTTAATGATATTGTAAAAATGGCAATTCTGAAAATGTACTGGTCTAAAAAATTCTTTTTTGCTCCTGGTCATTTTACATGGTTAAAAAAAGAGATGGGGGAGAAAATAAAACAAGCATAGATATATCTTTTTGAGGTAACCATCATGTTAAAGGAAAAAGTTTTAGAAATACTTTTATCAAAGATAAATAAAGATCAGAAAGAAAAAATAGGTGTTAAATTTCCTAACGGAAAAATACTTCCACAAGAACATATAGATCATCTAATAGAATTTAAAAACTGGAAAGCTCTAGACAGGACATTGAAAGACCTAGAAATGGGATTTGGAGAAAGTTATATGAACGGAGATATAGATATAAAAGGAGATCTAGAAAAAATTTTAATTAGAGGGATTACTTTAGCAAATGAACTTCAAAATGAAAAACTTTTTAAAGTTATAAATTTTTTATCTTTAAGTAATAAAGAAAAAGATGAAGAAAACGTAAGATATCATTATGACCTTGGAAATGAGTTTTATAAACTTTTTCTGGACAAGAGTATGACTTATTCATGTGCCTTCTTTGAAAATCCACAAATGAGTCTCGAAGAAGCTCAGGAATTAAAGAGAAAAATAATATTTGAAAAATTACAACTTAATAAAGAAGATACATTACTTGATGTTGGCTGTGGTTGGGGTTCAATTATTATTGAAAGTGCAGAGATTTACAATATAAAGACAGTAGGGATAACACTTTCAAAAAATCAGTATGAATATATAAAAAATCTAATAAAGAAAAAAATTTAGAAGATAAAGTTGAAGTTTACCTTATGCATTATGAGGATCTTCCAAATTTAAATAAAAAATTTACAAAAGTTGTTTCTGTAGGAATGTTTGAACATGTAGGAAAAGAAAAATACACAAAATTTTTTAAAACTATCTTTGATGTAATGAAAGAAAGTGGTTTATTTTTGCTACATACAATTGGTAAAATGCATCCTGAATCTCAAAGTAGATGGATAAGAAAATATATATTTCCAGGAGGATACTTGCCTTCCATTTCAGAAATAATGGATTCTCTTTTACCTCTAAAATACAAATTTTATCTTATAGATATTGACAACTGGAGAATGCATTATTATTGGACATTAAAAAATGGAAAGAAAATTTTTACTTAAACATTGATAAGGTAAGAAAAATGTTTGATGAACATTTCGTAAGAATGTGGAATTTTTACCTTACTTCATCTGCTGTATCTTTTCTCACAGGTTCAAATTATGTTTTTCAAATACTTCTGTCAAAAGGTTTAAAAAAAGATTATCCAATAATTGAAAGAAAATTCATACCTTTTCAAAGTAAACAGGTGTTATTTTGAATAAACGTTTAAAAAAATTAGAAAAATTAGGTCCTGGCATAATAACAGGAGGGGCAGGGGATGACCCTGCTGGTATCCTCACTTATACCATTGTTGGAGCTACGACAGGATTTTCCCAACTTTGGCTTATGTTTTTGTCAACTCCAATGATGATTGCTGTTCAGGATACAGCTGCAAAAATTGCTCTTGTTACAGGAAAAAGCCTGCCTGAAATACTCAATATCTATTACTCAAAAAAACTTACTTATCTGGTGGTTCTTTTTCTAGCTGTTGCAAATATTTTAACTATTGGTGCTGACTTACAAGCTATAGCAAAAATACTCGAAATTATCATAGGAATTAAAGCTATTTATCTGCTTATCCCTATTACTCTTTTAATTGCTTATTTAGTTATATTTAAAGCTTACAAAACAGTTAAAAAAATTTTAATAGCTCTTACATCTTTACTTTCTGTTTACATTGTTTCTGCTATTCTCGCTAAACCTGATTTAAAACAATTGATACTTAACACATTTATTCCACATATCCAACCTGATTTAGCTTTTGTACTTGCTGTACTTGGACTTCTAGGAACAACTATTTCTCCTTATATGATATTTTGGCAAGCATCAGAAGAAAAAGAGGAACATGCAACTGTATCACAAGCAAAAACTATGACATTAGATACAGCAGTTGGAATGATATATTCTAATGTTATTGCATATGCAATAATTGTATCTTCTGCTGTTATGTTATTTGGACATAAAGAAATTAAAACTATTTCAGATGCTGCATTGGCCCTAAAACCTGTAGCTGGAGAGTATGCATTTTTATTGTTTAGCTTAGGTGTTATTGTATCAGGATTTCTTGCAATTCCTGTTCTTGCAGGTTCTACAGCATACGCAGTAGCAGATACATTTGGCTGGCGAGAAGGATTAGACAATGATGTAAGTGATGCTAAAGGATTTTATCTCGTTTTTTTAGGTTCTTTGTTTGTGGGAGACTTTATTAACTTAGCTAATATATCTGCAGTTGACGCCCTTTATTACAGTCAGATTTTTGATGGAATATTACTTCCTGTGCTAACTGGATTGTTGTTTATTCTAGGAAATAATAAAAAGATTTTAGGAAAATATACAAATAAGAAATTTAGTAATTTTTTTCTTATTTTAACTTTTTTAGTTTCTTTATTTGCAACATTATTTATGTTTTATACTTTTATTGCCTAGTGTTTAACTGTTTTCTTTATCTGAACATTCAATACATTTAAAAATTCATCTTCTGTTAAATGTTAAAGGTTTTGAAAAGTAATATCCTTGGAATAGCATACATCCGTATGTATATAGAAGTTTAAACTGTTTTTCATTTTCTACTCCTTCTGCAATGACATCTATCTTTAGATTTCGTGCCAATTCAATAATAGTTTTTACAATAGCTACAGCTTTTTCATCGTAAAGTATATCATCAACAAATGATTTATCTATTTTTAATTCATTTAAAGGCAAATTTTTTAAATATCTCATAGAAGAGTAACCTGTTCCAAAGTCATCTATAGAAAATTTAAAACCATGTTTTTTTTAACTGTTTCATAACATCTATAACAGTATCTATGCTACCTGCAACTATCTCTTCTGTAATTTCAAGGATAATAAAATGAGGATCTATTTCATATTTTTTAGCATAGGAAATTACTTTTTCTACAAATTCAGGGGAACAGTACTGCGTTGGTGAAACATTAATTGCCATGCTCTGTATACCTGATTGTTCTAGAAGCTTTTTATTATTTTTGATAAATTCAAAAACCTTTCTAATAACATAATCTCCAATTTTTATAATTTGTTAAACTTTCCAATGCATTTTGATCTAAAACCCAAAGGTTATATGATAGAGAACTTTTAATTGATTGCTCAATCTGCTCTAAATCCTTTTTCAAAGCCTGTATGTCATCTTGGTAGCTTTTATATATAGCTAATGCAGAAATAATTAAAGCAATAACACGTATTACATAAAGTGTAAATCGCCGTGTAAGTTTACTTTTTACAATAAAAGAAAATTTATTTATAAGTTTTTTTTCATTTAGAAATCCTTACTTTAGATTACACAGAACAATTAATAAAGCAGCGTACTTTACTCTTATACGTTTAAAGGTTCCATCTTTTTTCATCTCTTCTATTATTCTATTAAAGTCTTTTATCTTCCTAGCAAAAGGGGAGTTTTTTCTTATTAACAATTAAAGGGAACAAGAGCAAATGTTCGTGCTATCAGCACTGTATTTTGATAACCTTTTGCTAAAGGTCCATTTTCAGCTCTTTTCTTTAGAAGATAGCTGAATGCCTTCCAGCTAAACATCATATATACATCAGCTCTTCCCTTGGCAATAATGTTAAAAGCACTATCTATAGTAGGAACCCATATAACATTTTTTATCCCATATGTTTTAAACTGTTCCCTTGTCCAACCTGAACCTATTGTTTCAACAATTGTAAATTCCTTTAAAAGAATTAACTTTTAGTATTTTGCAAGCTTTTGGATTATTACGACGAAATATTAAGGTTTCATTGATATACCAAATTAGTTTTGTCGCTACCATATATTTTTTCCTTTCTTTAGTATATATGGTAATAATACCATCAGCTTTTCCCTCTTTAATTAACTTTTGAGCCCTATTCCATGGATATACATCTTTTTTAGGGGTATATGTAATCGTTTAAAAAGTTCTGTCATTATCTCGTTGAATATACCAGCAGGTTTCCCATCTTTTCCACGGTAGATAGCAGGGCAGTAATTCTCATTATCCACCCATATAAAAGGTCTTTCTTCTGCATCAGTTTTTAAAATAATTAAAAGTATAGAAAGTAAGAATACAAATTTTTTCATAGTTTTCCTTTTGTTGTGTTTAACTTCTAAATATAATTAGCGATTATCATAGTGAGTATATTATAATTTTAATTTTCATAATTAATTTTTACGTGGTTAAATGTACTATTTGTATCCTCTAATTCTTAAATGGAGAAAGATATGAAAAAAATAGGATTCTGGGAAGCTTACTCAATTGGCGTAGGTGGAATGATAGGTGGTGGAATTTTTGCTGTTCTTGGACTTACAATTCTTTTAGCAAAAGGAGCAGCTCCTATTGCATTTCTTTTTGCAGGAATAATAGCTCTTTTAACATCTTACTCTTATGCAAAACTCTCTGTGAGATACCCTTCTGAAGGTGGGACTGTTGAATTCCTAGTTAGAGCCTTTGGAAATAATCTCTTTACCGCTTATCTAAATACACTTTTACTTGCTAGTTATATTATAATGCTTTCTCTTTATTCCTATGCTTTTGGTAGCTATGCCTCTGCTCTGTTTCTAGGACAGGAAATAGAGATTGTAAAAAAGATTTTTATTGTAGTAGTGATTGTTTTCTTTACAGTCATAAATGCCCTTGGAGCTTATATAAGCGGTAAAGCCGAAGATATCATGGTTTTTATGAAAGTTGGAATTCTACTATTTTTTTCTGCACTTGGATTTTTAACAGGAGATTTTTCAAAACTTTCCCCTGAGCACTGGGAAAGCATTATCAAAATAATGACAGGTGGTCTTATTATATTCCTAGCTTATGAAGGCTTTGAACTTATTGCAAATACTGCACAGGATGTTGAAGACCCTGAAAGAACTCTACCAAAAGCTTTTTATGCTGCTGTTACAACAGTTATTTTCGTTTATGTTCTTGTTTCTGCCGTGGCTGTTGCAAATTTAACTTATGAAGAAGTGGAAAAATATAAAGACTATGCTCTTGCAGTAGCTGCAAAACCTTTTTTAGGGCAGGCTGGATTTGTCCTTATTGGAATTGCTGCTCTTTTATCAACAGCTTCAGCAATAAATGCAACTCTATATGGTAGTGCAAGGGTTAGTTATCTTGTAGCAAAGTTTGGAGCATTACCTAAGAATATAACTAAGCATGTGTGGAAGCATGCAACAGAGGGACTTTTAATTTTAGCCTTTTTAACAATTATATTTGCTACTACATTTAATCTAGAAAACATATCTGTTGCTGGAAGTTTAGGATTTTTGATCATATTTGCCGGCGTAAACCTTGCAAATGTAAAACTAGCAAAATATACTGACTCAAACAGATTTATATCTTTTACTGCCTTTATTTTATGTGTTATATCTATCATTGTTTTGGTAGGTTACAATCTTGAAACAAATCCTGACTCTTTAGCTTCTTCAACAGTAGTACTGATATTAACCCTTATTTTTGAAATTGTTTACAGATTATTTACAGGAGTAAGAATACAGGAGTACATAGATTGGAGATTGAAGGAAAGAGAAGAGATTATACAGAATTATGAAAAATTTTTAGAAGATATTGTTAAAAATTTAAAAAGAGAGTTTAAAAATGCTGAAATATATATAGAAGGAAAGTTACTAAAAGGAAAAGAAAAAGCTGGGCATATAAACCTTATTTTGCTAATAGAAGAAGAAATTGAAAAATTTAAAGAAAAAGAACACGAGATTTTAGAAAAATTAGGATTAGAGAAGCATCATCCTGTAAATATTAAGATTGTTCCAAAATCTGAAAAAGAAAAACTCCTTAGTAAAAATATTAAGAAGGTAGGATAAATGGATTTAGTTTATATAAAGACATTCTTACACTTTACAATAGGACTTCTAACAATTTTAAATCCTATAGCTGCCGTAGCAATAATGGTAAGTTTATTACCACCTTCTATTTCCAAGAAAGAAATAAATAATATAAGCATAAAAACAAGCTTAACTGTATTAATTGCTTCTCTAGTAACAGTGTTCCTAGGAGATATTATTTTTAAAATTTTTGGGATAAATATTCATTCTATTAAAGTAATAGGTGGTATTGTCCTGCTTGTTTTAGCTTTGAGTATGATAAAAGGTCAAATTTCCGAAACAAAACATTCAACAGAGGAATCTGAAGAAGCAAAGGAAAAAGAAGATATATCTATCATTCCATTGGGAATACCTGTGCTGTTTGGACCTGGTGTAATAGCTACATTAATTATTTTTAAAATAAAATCTCAATCTTTAATTGATATAAGTCTTCTTGTTTTAGCTATTTTTGTATCAACCATAGTAGTTTATTTTACGCTAAAAAATGCAATATTTCTAAACAAACTACTAGGTATTACAGGAATTAAAATAGCTACTAGAATTATGGGACTCATTGTTGGTGCTATAGCATCTCAATTTATTGTTAGTGGTGTTAAATCTTTGTGGGAAATGTATAAATAGTCAAAAGAAACTCAAGAACTTAGTTCCTGAGCTTCTTTTCATACACTTTCATCTCTTTTGCACTTATATAATCAGCTAGAAAATCATAGACCTCTTTCCAGGCTTCCTTTTCTATATATGAAACTGGAGAAACTTCTCTTAAAGCTCTAACAAATGCTTCTCCAAAATACTTGTAGTATTTAGGCTGAACCTTTTTCTCTGTATGTTTTTTTACCACCTTGTTAATCTCATCTTCTATGGCCTCTAGATTTTCTATATTCTCTATATAGAGACTAAAAAGTCTAGCCTGCTGTTTGGCAAGCTTCTTTATATCTCCATCAAAAAGTTCTTTTAGTTCAGGATACTTTTTAAACAGATACTCATATAGTTTTAAAAACACATCGTCTAATCTGTATTTTATTTTGGGATAAGACTGTTGAACTATGTGTATACTTTCCTCTGAAAGTTTTGTAACCTTTCTGCTTTTTGCTTTTACATACACAGCAGAGAACTTAAGGTCTGGCTCTTTTGATATAGGATCTATAGCGTCAGAAACAACTATGTTTGTAGGAAAATGGTAAACACTTCCATAACCAAATGGAGCAAATATTACCCCCTGCTTTATATCTCCTATTCTTACTTTTAGATAAGCCTTTCCCCTCTTAGACTGAATATGAATGTAATCTCCATCTATCACTCCAAGCTCATAAGCATCATCTTCATTTAAAAGAAGATAAGGTTCTTCCTCTCCCCTTAAAAGCTCATAGGCTTTTCCTGTTCTTGTCATTGTGTGCCACTGTTTTTTAGTTCTCCCTGTTGTAAGAATGTAGCTGTAAGGATACTCAATTTTGTCTGCAGGTTCTTCAAAAATTGCTGCATTAAATCTTGCCTTTCCTGTTGGGATTGGAAACTTTTTATCCTTGTATAACCATCTTCCTCCCCACTGCTTTGGAAGGTCTTCATATGTCCAATCTGATATATCACAAAGTCTTCCTTTTGTTGTTTTTTTGTATTCATCAAATATCTCTCTGCTATTTTTATAAGAAAACTGTCTTTCCCATCCCATTTTTGAAGCAACTTCACAGAAAATCTGCCAGTCATGTTTTGCATTTTTTGGAGGTTCTCTAAATGGTGTGTTGTGGGTTATTGTTCTGTCTGAAGAGGTCATAACTCCTTCTTTTTCTCCCCACTGCGAAGCTGGAAGAATAAGGTTTGCATAATCTGTTGTGTCTGTTAGATACGCATCCTGAGCAATAACAAATGTGTTTTCTAAAGCCTTCCAGAACCTCTCAAGATTTGGAATGGTAACAGCAGGGTTTGTGCATACAATCCAAAGAAGCTTTATATCCCTAGAAATCATCTTATCAATAGCCTCTATAATCGTATCTCCTGGTTTTGGCTGGATTTTCCCTCTTTCTGTTTCCCAGAAATCTTCCATATACTCTCTGTCTTCCAGATTTCTAACATCTCTGTATCCAGGAAGACCATTTACTAGATAACCAACTTCTCTTCCACCCATAGCATTTGGCTGACCTGTAAGGGAGAAAGGACAGCCTTTCTCATTTATCCTTCCTGTTGCAAGATGTAGATTTATCAAAGCTAGATTTTTCATAGTTCCATTAACAGATTGATTTAATCCCATAGTCCAGAAAGAGATAAGCTTTTTACTGTGTCCAAAAAGCTCAGCTAACTTGTATATATACTTTTCATCTATATCACATATCTTTGCTGCCACTTCTGGTGGATACTTTTGAGCTTCTTTAAGAGCTTCATCAAACTTTTCTGTGTGGTTTATAACAAACTCATAATCTATCCATTTGTACTTTGTTATAAGATTTAAAACACTGTTAAATAAAACAGTATCTGTTCCTGGTTTAATAGGTATCCATATATCAGACTTTTCAGCTGTTTCTGTTTGAACAGGGTCTATAGTTACTATCACAGTATCAGGATTTTCTTTTTTTCTTTTAAAAACTCTTTTAAATAGAACTGGGTGAGCCCATGCTGCATTAGAACCAGCAAATATAAATGTATCTGCATCATCTATATCCTCATAACTTCCAGGAGGTCCATCTGAGCCAAAGGCCATTTTATACCCCATAACTGCAGATGCCATGCACAGCCTTGAGTTTGCATCAATATTGTTTGTTCCTACAAAACCTTTTACAAATTTGTTTATAACATAGCTGTCCTCTGTTGTAAGCTGACCTGAAATATAAAAGTAATTTTCAACAGGCTTATTCTCTTTTAGTTTTGAGACAATAATGTTAATAGCCTCTTCCCAGCTTATCTCTCTAAACGTTTCATTTTTATCTTCTCTATACAAGGGAGCAGGCACACGACCTATATCCATAACTTTAGGATAAGGTATAGGCTTTAAACAAAGATCTCCTTTTGTTGCAGGATGATCTGTATCTCCCTTTATCTTAAATCTACCTTTTTTATCTTTTGTTATCTCAAGTCCACACCCTACTCCACAGTATGGACATTGAGCTTTAACTCCTTTCATAATTCTCACCCCTTAATCTTCTATTGGCTTATTTATATCCTTGCCGTACCTTTTCCACAGCCATACAGATATAGCTATAGCAAAAATTGCAAGAACCACATAAACAATAAATCCTTTTGAGTATCCTATAACTCCTTGACTTTGAACAAATAGTCCTAATATAGGGGGAACAACAAATCCTCCAAAAGCTCCAAGACCACCTACCCATCCTGCTGCCCCACCTGTAGCGTGAGGAACATACTTAGGAACAAGTTTAAAAACAGCTCCATTAGCTATACCCATTCCAGCTCCCATGAGAACTTCACCAGTAAGAGACATACCAAAGCTTGTATTACCAGAAAAGATAATCACAATAGCTCCAACGAGAATCAGAGAAAAAGCGATAATAGAAACAAGCTCACCACCTATCTTGTCTGACAGCCATCCACCAAATATTCTTATTACTGATGCTAAAAGAGAAAAACCAAAAGCCATTAAAAGCCCAGCATGTCTAAGTTCCATATCATAACTTTGAACCCAAAAAACAATAAACCATCCAGTTAGTGCAAGGAAACCACCAAAAGAAACGAAGTAAAGTACAACTAAAGCCCATGTTTCAATATGCTTTGCTGAGTTTTTTAGAGAGTCTATTAAACTTCCTGTAGGTATAAGCTCCTGTCCATACTCTTTTGCTAGTTTTGCTGCCTCTTCATGGGAATACCCTGCTTTTACAAGTTGGAAATAAGGTGCATCTTTAGCAAAAAGGATATATATAACAGTTCCTAAGAGTAAAAATCCAAACCATGCTATATATGACCATGTCAAACCTATAGCCTCCAGAGCAAAAGGAAGTATCATTCCAAATAAACCAGGAGCGAGATTTCCTATACCTGCATAAAGTCCTAAAGCAAGCCCCTGCTTACTTTCAGGAAACCAGTAAGCTGTCTGAGCAATACCAACTGAGAACGTAGCAATTCCACAACCACTTAAAAATCCAAAAAAGAGTATAAGCCAATACATCCACGGCTCAAGGTGAGGGTAGTAAAAGTATAAAAGTGTTGATAGTCCCCCCATACCAATAACAGCAAGTATTAAAAGAGTTGCAAGGGGTATTTTCCCACCTACCTTATCAACCCATGCAGCAAAAGGTATTCTAAGAAGAGAACCTGTAAGGTTTGGAGCAGCAACAAGGAGCCCCATTAAAAATCCTGACAATCCAAGTATCTCTTTTAAGTTCTTTGCAACAGGTCCATAGAGGGACACAGCTGCAAAACCTATAAAAAATCCCCAAGTTGCCATTATAAGTCCAATCTCTGGACTTCCAGAAATTTTTATTTTTTCTCTCGATGAGCTTTCCATTTTTCCCTCCTTCTTCAAATACCTAAATCCTTTTCTATCTCTGTAAAAACTTTGTATCTTTTTTCTGGATCTTTATGTATCATCTTGAGAATAATGTTGTCTAACTCTTTTTGGATATCTTGATTTAATCTAGAAGGTTTTTCAGGCATTGGTTCGTCGTATATCTCAAGGATATTTGGTCTTGTGTATGGATTTTTACCAGTTAACTTTTTGTATAACTGAAATCCAAGAGTGAAAATCTCCTCTTCTTCTGAAGATTTATTTAAGAGGGTTTCAGTTATCTCTAAATGTGGAAACTGAGTTTTTTTCTTAGAGAGATTGTTAAACTTTATAATAAAGGCGACTGCCTGTTTTGAGATCTTTGAAAGCACTCTTTTATAAAAAAGTTCAAAGCTTTCTTTTGGTTCTTTTAGTCTTAAGTATTCTTTAATTAACTCTTCAATATAGTATTTAACCTCTTTTAAAGGGATAGACTTTATTAAAAGCTTCCCTTCTTCCTGCTGGCCTCTCATTGTTCCACCATAATACATATCAACTCCTACAACAGTTTCACCATCTTTCTTAAACTTTACTCCAACAAATCCAATATCTCCGTTACCGTGTATTCCACATCCTTTTTGACATGCAGACCAGTACATTCTCACTTTTGCATCTGAAGGATCTACTGGATAGTTTTTGGTTAGATAGTCTGATACCTCTATTGCATCTGGCTTATTTGGAATAACTCCAAAGGGACAGTGCTCCGTTCCGGCACATGCTATAACATCGTTAAAGTATGGGGAGCTGATGTTTTTGTATTTTTGATAGATAGGAAGAGAAAGAAGTTTTTCTATGTTTTCTCTTTTAACCTCTAAGATATAAAGGTTTTGTGTTACTGTTAGTCTTATATCTCCACTTCCATACTCTCTAGAAGCCTCTGCCACTTCTATCATATCTGTTCCTGAGAAAATCCCTGATGGAACAACCATATGCATTGCAAAAGTACTATCTTTTAATTGAACCCTCCCTGTTTTTTCCCCTCCCTCCAAATCTGTAAGGGTTTTTCCTGCTTCTTCAAAATCTCTATTAGCTTCATTTTTAACAGCATCTATAATTTCTTCCATCCCAACAGCATCAATTAGATATTTAAGTCTGTTTTTATTTCTACTGTCCTTAAACCCATACTTTTTGAAAATCTTTGCTAAAGCTCTAAAAAAGAGGGGAACTTCGTCCCCTAAAAGAAAGATACCAGCAGGTCTAGCAACAGCACCAACCTTTCCACCTAGATAAACATTAAAACCATACATTCCATCTTTTTCAGCGAGAACAAAACAGGCATCATGTCCATAAACGTTGCATCTATTGGAAAAAGAACCAGAAATTCCAATGTTGAATTTCCTAGGAAGTTTACAGATCCATTCATCTTTTTTTAAAAATATCTCCTGCATCTCTAAAAGGATTTCCCACGTTGGAATAACGTTATCAAAGGCTACTCCATCTAAAGGATCCTGAACTATATTTCTAAAGTTATCCACTCCTGTTTGAAACGTTGTAATCCCTACACTTTCAAGCTCCTTTAAAACAGTGGGTATATCTTCAATTTTTAGATATCTAAGTTCCACCTGCATTCTTGTTGTTAAGTCTATATAATCATTTCCATATTCCTTTGCCACCTCTCCTAGTTTTTTAGCCTGTTCATAGCTAAGTTTCCCACCAGGAATTCTTACCCTGATCATAAATCTCTCAGGTGTGGCAGGTCTGTAAAAAATCCCAAAACACTTTAAGAAGTATGAGAGATCATGTTCAGGAATAGAAGAAAATCCATGTTCAGCATAGTATTCAAGTTTCTCCCATGCTTCCTGAGGAGTATGTTCTTGCTTTAGTTTCTCTATCTTATTAAGTCTTTTATTCCTCTCCTGAGAAACCTTTATCAGTTTTTCCATATGCTTTCCCCTATCAGATACATTTTTGTAAAATCATTGACAGCCTACTTCCTCTTTATTTAACTAATGGCAATGTTTATGCCAGTTTATAAGTCGTTGATAAATAAAGGTTTTATTTTAATACAGGGTTTTTAATTACAAAATTGTAAATTACAAAAATGTAACAGACATTTCCCGATAAAGATCAAATATTACAGGAAAAAGGAATAAAGAGCATAAAGAGAAATGAAACTTGATTAAGATTGTTTCTAACAATAAAATAAAAGTTACAAAATTGTAACTATTGGTGGAAAATGATAGAAAAAATTCAGCTTTCAGTTTTATACAACATCAGTAAAGTTTTATCCTCATCAACAAACATCCACAGGAATATTAACTATATAAAAAATCTTCTTAGCTCTTATCTTGAGTATGAAAATGTCTTTATAAACATAGTAAATCCCTTTACAAAACAGCTAGAGAGTTTTGGTGGGATAGAGCTAACCTACAAAAAAGGAGAAGGTATAACAGGAAAAGTGTGGAAACATGGTGTTCCTATAGCAATTCCTGACGTATCAAAAGAGGAAGAGTTTTTAAACAAGCTTAGAAGAGATCTAAAAAATAAAAAAAGGAAAATATCTTTTATTGCTGTTCCAATAAAGATAAAAGACAAAGTTATTGGAGTTATAGGAGTAGACAAAGTCTATGACAATGAACCTTTAAATGTGCACACAGAGTTTTTGACTATGATAGCAAACCTCTTAGGAAGTTATATAAAGCTGTATGTAGATTTTGAAAATGAAAAGAAGAAAATAGAAGAGGAGAGAAACTATCTACAGGCTCAGCTTAACACAATTATGTCAAAAACAGGTGTTGAAGGGATTATTGGAAAAAGCAGAAAGATTTTAGAGACAGTGGAGATAATAAAACAGGTATCTAGAACCCCAGCAACAGTTTTACTAACAGGGGAAAGCGGTGTTGGGAAGGAAGTTTTTGCAAGGGCTATTCATAATCTTTCAGATAGAGCAGATAAACCTTTTATAAAGATAAACTGTGCAGCAATTCCTGAAGATCTGTTAGAAAGTGAGCTTTTTGGGTATGAAAAGGGAGCTTTTACAGGAGCACATACCCAGAAAAAAGGAAAGTTTGAGCTTGCAAATGGTGGAACAATATTCCTTGATGAGATAGGAGATATGCCTCTTTTACTACAGTCTAAACTTTTAAGGGTTCTTCAGGAGAAGGAGATAGAAAGACTTGGAGGATCAAAATCTATAAAAGTAGATGTGAGAATAATAGCTGCTACAAATAAAGATTTAGAGAAGATGGTTTATGAGGGAACATTCAGAGAAGACCTTTACTACAGACTAAATGTTGTTCATATAAAGATACCACCACTTAGAGAAAGGAAAGAAGATATACCTGTTCTTGTTTTCTACTTCTTAAACAGATTCAACAAGATGTACAGCAAAAATCTCACAATATCTAAAGAACTTTTAGATGTTTTTGTAAACTATAGCTGGCCTGGAAATGTTAGACAGCTTCAAAACACGATAGAGAGAATGGTTATACTATCAAAATCAAAGGTTCTTGAGTTTAAAGACCTTCCTCAGGATATAAAAAACCAGTTAAAAAAGCAGGAAGAACTCCTTAAAACAGATGAAATAAAAATAAATTCTGCTTTAAACAAAAACTTTAAACTACCTAAAACTGTTGAGGAGATTGAAAGAGAAGCCATAATAAAGGCTTTAGAAGAAACAGGTTATGTTATAAAAAAAGCAGCTAAGCTTCTTGGAATGACTCCCCGTCAGGTAAGATACAGAATAGATAAGTATAATATTCCTTTGAAAAAATAATCAACCTTTCTTTGTCAAGGATTTATATATATCAAAACTCTCTAAGGCCGCTCCTGTCTCTAGACTTTCTTCGGCTTTTTTTATAGCCTCAGTTATATTTTCTCCAATCCCGTAACTGTATATAATAAGTCCTGCAGTTATAATCGCCCACTTTTTCAAAGGATTATCCTCATTATTTAAAATGGAGATACATAGCTGAGCATTCTCTTTTGGGGATAATGTTTCAGATATACTTACATTTTCCATATCCTTTGGGATAATAGAGATGGAAAATATCTTATTTGTTATAACTTTTGTTTCCCTTTCAGGAAAAGGCTCTATACCACCTTCTAACCCTTTTACAACAAAGATATCTTTAAATCCACTGTAAGAAGCTATCTGAATATACTTATCTAAAAATTTTGAGTGCGTCATACCTATTAAAGCTTTTGTTGTTTTAAAAGGATTTAAAATTTTCTCAATAGTGTTTATATACGTTCTTAATCCAAACTCTCTTCTTTTTGGAAGAAGTGCTGCTAGTTTTGGAGACATAAAGCTTTGATGGTAGAATGCAAATCCTGAAAGTTCTAAGGTTTTTAATATATTATCTCTATCTGATATTATCTCACATCCCATATGCTTCAGTATATCGTTATACGTTATTCCATACTTAGAGGGAACATTTTCATTTCCATGTCCTACAACCTTTGCTCCTGCTCCAGATGCTATAAAAATCGCTGCAGGAAGAATATGTATAGACCTGTTTTTACCATCATATCCAACAGCAAGATCTACTGGTTGAAACTCCTGAGCTTCTATATGGTTTATATCTTCCTTAGTGGCATCTATAAATCCTTTAAGTTCCTCTATAGAAGCATACTTTATTCGCATAACCCCCCAAAATGCACCTGTCTGTATATCTGTTGCTCCGTCATTTAGTATCGTTTTTTGAGCACTGTATGCCTCTTCATAAGACAGGTCTTTCCATCTTTCCTTTCCAACTCCAATCTTTTTTATAAACTCCTGCATCTTCTCTCCATAAATGAAAACTTGATATAAAATTTTAAAAGAAAATCTATCCCGAGGTATAACATAATGAGAATACACTACTTTCAGCATGTTCCTTACGAAACACCTGCAAATATACTCAAATGGGCTAAAGATAGAGGTGTAACAATAAATGGAACACACCTTTATAAAGATGAACCTTTTCCAGATTTCTCATCCTTTGATATGCTTCTGATAATGGGTGGTCCTATGGGGGTTTATGATGAAGATAAATATCCCTTTTTAAAAAAAGAAAAGATATTTATAGAAAATGCAATAAAACTTGGTAAAAAAGTGATAGGAGTATGTCTAGGAGCACAGCTTATTGCAGAGGTTATGGGGAGTAAGATATACAGATGTGAAAATAAAGAGATAGGATGGTTTCCTGTATTTAAAACAGAAGAAGCTAAAAAATCTAAGTACTTTTTTGACTTTCCAGAAAAGATAGATGTTTTTCACTGGCACGGAGATACTTTTGACCTTCCAGAAGGAACGAAGCATATCTTTTACAGTAAAGGATGTAAAAATCAGGGATTTGAAAGTGAAGATGGAAATATTCTAGGTCTTCAGTTTCATTTTGAGGTTGATGAGGATACTGTAAAAACATGGATAAAAGAGGGGGAAGATGAGATTAAAAGTGGTGGAAAATATATACAGAAGCCAGAAGATATGATCTCTAATAAACAACTTTTTGATAATCTAGAAAAGTATCTCTATATCCTCATGGACAGGTTCACAGGAATTTAACAGAAGAAAAAAGAAAATAGAAAAAAATTTTTGAAAGGAGGTTTCATGAGAAGGTTAATTCTTTTTCTAGCTGTTTTTACCGTATTAACAGTAAAAGCAATAGCCTACGAGGATGTATCAGCAGAAGAGTTTTCAAAACTTTTAAAGGAAAAGGATATCTTTTTGTTAGATGTTAGAACGCCTCAAGAATATCAGAAAGACGGACATATAAAAGGAGCTAACCTGATCCCTATTCAGCTTTTTAAGTATATATACCTTGGAGGCATTGGAATAAAGGACAAAAAGGTTCTTGTATACTGTAGAAGTGGAAATAGAAGTGTTACAGCAAGTAAGATGTTAGACAGCTGGGGAGTGAAAAAGGTCTACAATCTAAAAGGTGGTATCAAAGAGTGGAAATCTAAAAACCTTCCTGTTGTTTATGGATTTGAGAAGTAGGAGATATCTCCTGCTTCTTATATTTACAAAAATCTTTTAAAGGACAGTTTTCACATAAAGGTTTCTTTTTACAAATACTTTTGCAGTGTTCCACAATTCCAGCGTGATACTCCTGAAAAAGTGTTACATCTTTTTCAAGATTTTTATGGAAGAAACTCTGCAGATTATCGTAAGAAATATCCTCTGAGATATATCCTAATCTAGAAAACAATCTTTTTGCATATGCATCAATAACAAAGACAGGTTTGTTTAATGCATACAGAAGAATACTGTCAGCTGTTTCTTTTCCTATTCCTTTTATAGAGAGTAAAAGCTCTCTATCTATATTTTTTCTACCATAAACTCTATCAGCAAATTCCTTTATCGTCTCTGACTTTCTTTTGTAAAAACCAGCTGGTTTTACAAGTTCTTCAATGATCTTTTTATCAGCATTTTTTATACTCTCTAAAGTAATAAGATCCTTTGATATAAGATGTTTTAAAGCCTTTTCAACATTATTCCAGTTTGTATTCTGAGTTAAAATAGCTCCAACAGATATCTCTGTAAAAGGTTCCCTTCCATCATAAACAGGCCACCAGTCTTCTACACAATACTCCTTTTTCAACGTTGAATAAACCTTATAAAGTTGATTCAACATATTTATTCTCTTTTTTCTAAAATATTGGTAATGATAAAATATAACTAAAGTTAAAAATACAAAATATAGTAGTTAGGAGGATTTTCTTTTGGAAGAGGGTAGTAGTTTTTTATGGGGTTTATTTTTACTTTTTTCTCTTCCTATATTTACCTCACCAAAATATAAAATCTCTTTCTATATCCAGATAATAGCGACACTTATAGTAGCTCTCTTAAGTATAAATTTTCTACTAAATGGAGATACCGTTTCATTTAGCCTTGGCACAAATATTCCCTATTTAAATATATCCTTTTATATAGATAAACTTTCGGCATTTTTTATACTTGTGGTGTCAACTCTTGCTTTTGCAGTCTCTATCTATTCCCTTAACTATATAGAAGAGTTTAAGAATAAATCCTTATTCGCATTTTTATTTCACTCTTTCATATTATCTTTAATCCTTGTTTTAACCTCTTTTAACGCTTTTATCTTTTTAATCTCATGGGAAATAATGTCTATTTTATCTTTTTTCCTTGTTATTTTTGAGTATAAAAATGAAGAAAACAAAAAGTCTGGATTTCTTTATATCTTAATGACCCATCTTGGAACGGCATTTATAATTCTTTCATTTCTTATAATGTTTATAAACACAGGAAGTCTTGATTTTAAAGATTGGTTTTCAGCGGACATTTCAACTACTGCTAAATTCTGGGCTTTTCTGTTTGCTTTAATAGGTTTTGGAACAAAGGCGGGAATTTTCCCTCTTCATATATGGCTTCCAAAGGCTCACCCTGTAGCTCCTTCAAATGTTTCGGCTTTGATGTCTGGTGTAATGATTAAAACAGCCATTTATATGCTTGTTAGATATTATTTCCAGTTTCTAACGGATATTCCGTGGTGGTTTGGATTTATTGTCCTTTTCATAGGTGCTGTTTCTGCCCTGTTTGGAATTATGTTTGCCTATGTTCAGACAAATCTAAAAAAACTGCTGGCTTACAGCAGTATGGAAAATATCGGGATTATTCTCCTTGGCCTTGGTAGCTCAATGCTTTTTGCCGCAACCAATTTTCCTGTCTTATCAGCATTGGCTTTACTCGCCGCTTTATTCCATGTTTATAACCATGCATTATTTAAAGGACTGCTATTTTTAGGTGCAGGTTCTATCTTGTTTAAAACCCATACAAAAAATATGGAAAGGTATGGCGGGCTTATAAAGGCTATGCCCCTTACATCTTTATTCATAATAATTGGTTCTATCTCTATATCGGCACTGCCACCTTTTAATGGTTTTGTTAGTGAATGGCTAACTTATATGTCTTTGATTTTAAGCACAAAGATAGATATAAATACCGTTAAGATTTTTGTTCCTATTTTTGCTTCAATGCTTGCGTTAACAGGGGCTTTTGCAGCTGCAAGTTTTGTTAAGGTTATAGGTGTTTCTTTGCTTGGAAATCCAAGGTCAGAAGCAAGTAGAAATGCCACGGAAGTAGGAATATTTATGCTGATAGGTATGGGTATTTTAACTGTTCTTTGTTTTGTTTTTGGTGTTTTCCCTCTTGCAGTTGTGGATTTAATATCAAAACCTATTTATGCCCTTATAGGTATAGATATTTATAACCATGTTAATCTGTATGGAGATTTAATACTAACTGCTACAGATTATAGCCTTGGTAGAATTTCACCTCTTGGTCTTTTAATTGCAGGTATTGTATTTGGAATAGGAATATATGCTCTGATAAAAACTTATGGAAAAACAAAAGTTAGAAAATATGAAACGTGGCAGACAATATAGTTTGCAGTTTTAGGAGATATTATCGCAGACTTCCCACTTGTTAACAAAAGCTTTAATTTATCTTACGCTGGAAACGACTTGTAAAATTTGAACATTAAAATTTATGTAATAAAATTTAATTTAAAGTAGTTATAAAAGAGGTTGATTATGGAATATAAAGATAGAATTGTATCAAATCCAAATATTTTACAGGGAAAACCAACAATAAAAGGAACTCGTATTTCTGTAGAGCTTATTTTAAGAAAACTTGGCGAAGGAATGTCAATAGAAGAGCTTTTAGAAGCATATCCTTTTTTAACCAAAGAAGATATTTGGGCAGCTCTTTTTATAAGTGTTTAAAAAAATAGAAGTTAAGATTTTATCTTCTTAGAATGCATTTTTGTCCATTTAACAATCTGCTTATAAAAAAATTTTCCTGAGATTATATTATTCTTCTTCTGTAGCAGTTAAAACATATCCATTTTCCCTAAAAACAATCTAAAAAGAACATAAGCCACTCTTTTATCCCATCAACAAAAGGATGGTTTTTTATAATGGTTTCCAATAATTTTGCAGCTTTCTCTATAGGAGTTTTATATAAATCTTCTTTACCAAAGGTTTAAAAAGGAACTTTGAGGAAACTTTCAAGAAGATTTTCATCTCTAATGCCAAAGCTTCCACCTGTAGAACGGGTTATTTCCTTATGAATTTCTTTTACCAGTTTAGGAGAAAACATTTATGCAAACTTCTTTAGTAAATTTCTATAATTTTTTAAGCTTTTTTTAAGAGAATATCTTCTTTTATAGCTTGTGATAATAGCTCTACTATTATTTCGTCAGGATTTTTCTCTTTTTCTTTACTTAAAATCTCAATTTCTCTATAAAGTTTATCACTAATTTTCAAATTTAATGTTTTCATTATAC
>JALVKE010000324.1:22090-47666 GCA_027028005.1 Persephonella sp.
ATAATACTTACCATTTTTAGTTAATAATTTTAAGAATTATAATAAATAAAATAGAAGCAAAATTACATATTTCCAATACAAAAATCAGGAGGAAAAATGTTTAACATACTAAAAACAAGACTTAAAGAAGGGATAAAGTCAGAGGATATACAGGTAAGAGATGAAAATGTTGAAATTTTAGGTAAAAAGCTAAAGGAAAAGATTGATAAATATTTTCAAGGAAGTTTTGCAATAAGAGAAGTTGATAGCGGTTCCTGTAATGCCTGTGAGTATGAGATTTCTGCCTTATCAAATCCCTATTATGATGTGGAAAGATTTGGGATAAAGTTTGTAGCCTATCCTAAGCATGCAGATGCAATTATGATAACAGGTTGTATGACAAGAAATATGTATAAAGCAGTTTTAAGAGCTTATGAAAATGTACCTGAGCCTAAGTTTGTTATAGCAGTTGGGGATTGTGTTTTAGATGGAGGAGTTTTTAAAGGAAGTTATGCCACAATGGACGGTATTCAGGATAAACTTCCTGTTGATGTATGGATAAAAGGTTGCCCTCCTGAGCCTATAGATATTATTTCTGGAGTTTTAAAGCTTATAGAAGGAAAATTTTAAGTAAAAGCAATACTTAATATTAGCTATAAATAGAAAGGAAAAATAATACGATAATAAAATAACTACATTTCAAAGGGAGAGTGGATATGTTTACTTTTTTCAAAAAGAAAAATATAGAAGATACAAACTCACAATCTAATCAGCATTTATCAACACCTGTAAATTCTTTAGATCATCAAATTGAACGAGAACTTAAAAAATATAAAACCTTTATAAAGGAATTTCCTTTTGGAGTTATCATCTTAGATAACAATCTAAATGAGTATCTTATGAATAATGAAGCTTCAAAGATACTTTACACATCTGGTTTAGCATCTGTAAAAGAATTATTAGACGCTGAACCTGATATTATAGACGGAGTGGAAGATAGAATAGTAAATATAGGAAATATAAACAATATAAAAGTTTCATCTAAAAGAATTTTTTTAGATAATGAATCTTTTTTAATTATTTCTCTTTATAGGGATCATATTCTTTCAGAGCTTATAAATAAGGTTTTATGTAGTTTAGTCGAGTATTTAGCTTACATGTTTTTCAATATGTATAGTATAAAGTTTGAAAGCGCAATGATCGCCCTTTATGTAAATAATGAGTTTAGAAAAACATTAAAAAATTTAATATCTGAAACAAAAAAGTTTGAAAAATTAAATGATATTACGAAAAATACAAAACAGAGAGTTGAAGATACTAAAAGTATTCTAGAACTTATTCAAAATATAACTAATCAGACAAATTTACTTGCCTTAAATGCATCTATAGAAGCAGCAAGAGTCGGAGAGCACGGAAAAGGATTTTCTGTTGTTGCAGAAGAAATTAGGAAATTAGCTGATAAAACTAGTCAAAGTGCAGAAGAAATAAAACATCTTGTTGAATCACTAATAACAATTGTTGATGGTAGTGCACAGGTTGTAGAAGATATAGAAAACAGTATCAAAAATAATGTGAAATATTTTGAAAAAGAGTTTGAAATGATTTCTCAGTCTATAGACAGAATAAATGTTTCTATTACAAAATCTACAGATATGTTAACTGAGATATGGAATATGATTAAAAACTCTGAAAGAATTGTCCAGGATAAATATTTTTACCGTTATATTGATGTTCTTCAAAAAATAATAGATCATTCCTTGTATATAAATGATATGGTGGATTTTATGTTAGGAAAAAAAGATTGGAAACCAGTCAGCCATAGAGAATGCAATTTAGGAAAGTGGATCTATAACAAAAATGTGGAAGATTTTCAGGAGATACATGAAGAAATGGATAAATTACTTTCTGAAATAGAAAAACCTCATAAGGAATTTCATACAATAGGTATTGAGCTTTATGAAACTTATAAAAATGGGGACATTAAAAGAACGTTGGAACTTGGATATCAACTATTAAATATATCTGTAGAGGTAATAGAAAAAGTAAAAGGATTTTCAAATTTAATAAAAAGTTGCTTAGCTTAAAAAAGCCTGCTTTAAAGCAGGCTTTTAAGTGCAAACATGTTCTTCTTTCTTTTCTTTCTCTTCTTTTTTCTTTTTAGCTCTTTCTAAAATTTCATCAAAATCTTTAATAGCTATAGGGAATACCTCGTCTACATGATCAACGAAAACAAGATTTAAAGATTTTCGCACAAAAGGAGGTAGATCTTCCATTACCTCATCTTTATTATCCTTTGGGAGTATTACAGTTTTTATATCAGCTCTTTTTGCAGCAAGGATTTTCTCCTTTAAACCACCAACAGGTAAAACTTTACCTCTTAATGTTATTTCACCTGTCATCGCAACATCCGCCCTTACAGGTTTTTGAGTGAATAAAGAAAATATTGCTGTTGTTATTGCAATCCCAGCAGAAGGTCCATCTTTAGGTATTGCACCGGCAGGAACGTGAACATGGACGTCATACTTTTGGAAATCTTCTGGATTTATTCCGTAGTCTTCTGATTTAGACTTTACATAGGAAAGGGCAGTCATTGCACTTTCTTTCATAACATCTCCTAAAGAACCTGTAAGTATAAGCTGTCCCTTTCCAGGCATTCTTGTTGCTTCTATTTTAAGTATTTCTCCACCTACCTCAGTCCAGGCAAGACCTGTAACAACTCCAATCTCATCTTCTTTTTCTTTTTCAGGCATGTATAGAGGTGCTCCAAGAAATTTTTTAACTAAAGATTTTGTAACTCTATACTTTTTCTTTTTACCTGTTAGTGCAATCTCTTTAGCTATCTTTCTTAAAACAGCATTTATCTGTCTCTCTAAGCTTCTAACACCAGCTTCTCTCGTGTAATGTCTTATAAGAAACTGAAGACCACTATCTGTAAATTCAACATATTTTTCACTTAAACCAGTTTCTTTCAACTGTCTTGGAATAAGATAATGTTTTGCAATAAAAAGTTTTTCTTCTTCAGAGTATCCAGGGATTCTAATCACTTCCATTCTATCTAAAAGGGGCTTTGGAATTGTATCAACTCTATTTGCTGTACATATAAACATAACTTCTGATAGGTCAAAAGGAACTCCAAGATAGTGATCTACAAACTCTTTATTTTGCTCTGGATCTAAAACTTCTAAAAGTGCTGAAGCAGGATCCCCTCTAAAGTCTGATGCAAGTTTATCTACTTCATCTAACATGAATACAGGATTTTTTGTTCCTGCCTGTTTTATACCTTGAATAATCCTACCAGGCATCGCCCCAACATATGTTCTTCTATGTCCTCTTATTTCAGCCTCGTCTCTAACACCACCTAAAGACTGTCTTACAAACTTTCTTCCTAGAGCTTTTGCAATGGATTTTCCAAGGGATGTTTTACCAACTCCTGGTGGACCAACAAAACATAAAACGGGACCCTTTATTCCTTTTCCTTTTTTAAGTTTTTGAACTGCTAGATACTCTAAAATTCTATCTTTAACTTTTTCTAAGTCATAGTGATCCTGATCCAGTATCTTTTTAGCTCTTTTTAAATCGAGTTTATCTTTTGTTCTTTTATTCCAAGGAAGTTCAACAAGCCAGTCTAGATACGTTCTTATAACAGCTGCCTCAGCAGAGTCTGGATGCATTTTTTCTAGTCTTTTTAACTGTTTTAAAGCCTCTTTTTTAACTTCTTCAGGCATTCCTGCTTTTTCTATTTTTTCCATATATCTTTCTATCTCTTCCTGTTTCTCATCCTTCTCTCCAAGCTCTTCCTGAATTGCCTTTATCTGCTGTCTAAGGAAGTACTCCCTCTGATCTTTTTCCATAGATTCTCTTGCAGCTGTTCTGATCTTGTGCTGAATTTCTAAAAGTCCTACTTCTTTTAAAAGAAGATTATGGACTTCCCTTAATCTCTCTATAGGGTCTGTTATCTCAAGGATTTTTTGAGCTTCTTCTGATTTTAGATCAAGGATAGATGCTACTAAATCTGCAAGTTTTCCTGGTTCTTCCACAGATCTTATTATCTCAAGCAAATCAGGTAAAATCTGCTTTCCTAAAGCAATGGCTTTATCTAATAGATCTTTTATAGAATGTATTAAAGCTTCAACTTCTATATTCTCTTCAAGAGTTTCTGGCTCTTTTATTACATCTATTTTTACCTTATATAAATCTCCTTCTTTTCTAAACTCTTTTATTTTTCCTCTAGCTACACCTTGTACTAATATCTTTATCCTATCATCTTCTAATTTCATCATTCTTAGGATAGTAGCAACTGTTCCATACTGGTATATATCCTCAGCACCTGGTTCTTCTATATCTTTATCTTTTTGTAGTGCAAGAAATATATATCTGTCATGATTTTCAATGGCATCCTCTATAGCATTGATAGAAAAAGATCTTCCAACGAAAATAGGGAAAACCATATATGGAAATATAACCAAATCCCTGACAGGTAAGAGAGGTAATTCCTGAGGAATTTGCTCTTCAACATTGTTTTCTTCTTCAAACGGTGATTTTAACATTCTTGCCTCCCAATGAGTATTTTTACTGAAGTTTGTAAATAAAGCTCATTTTTTGCCTTTGGAACTTCTATAAAAAGAACACCATTTTGTAAATAAGCCTTTGCATTCTTTATATTTATAAACTCTTTGAATGTTATTTTTCTGTGAAAAACACCTGAGTATCTTTCCATAACTAAAAGTTTACCTTTTAAATCCTTTTTTCTGTTTCCTCTTATCTCTACAGACTGTTCATATCCAATTATCTCTAGATCTTCTGGAAAAACACCTGGTAAATCTACGGCTATATAGAAAAAGTTATCATCTTCTGTTACATCTACAGGAGGTTTACTTATATTTAACATTCTTTTCCCTCAATTATAACTTATTTTCTTTAAGAAAATCTTCAAATTCCTTATTATTTTTTATATAAAAAAGCATTTTATTATCCAATTTATATAATTTTTCCTCATTTAAAAGTTAAGGTCTTTTTTTGTATGTATATTCAATTTGTTTCCATCTTCTCCATAATGCAATTTTTTTATGATCTCCTGAACGAAGAATTTCAGGAACCTTCATTCCTTTATACTCTGCAGGTCTTGTATAGTTAGGATAACCTATTAAACCATCACTAAATGAATCAACTCTGAGGGAGTTTTCATCTCCTACAACTCCAGGGATAAGCCTTATAACGCTATCCATTATTACAAGGGCTGCAGGTTCGCCACCTGAGAGGATAAAATCGCCTATTGATACCTCTTCATCAACGATAGATTTAACTCTCTCGTCAACACCTTCGTATCTTCCACATATAATCAATACTTCTTCTTTTTCTGATAACTCTTTAGCAAATTCTTGATTAAATCTTCTACCCCAAGGTTCTGTTATAAGAACGTATGGATTGTGACCTTTTCTCTTTAAATCATCATACGCTTCAAAAATAGGTTCAGGTTTTAAAAGCATTCCAGGACCACCACCATAAACAACATCATCTACAGTTTTATGTTTATCTTTAGCATAATCTCTCAAGTTTATGGCTTCCACAGATACTAACCCTTTTTCAATACCTCTAGCAACTATTCCAGTTTCTTTAAAGCAGTCAAAAAAGTGGGGAAATATAGTAAAAACAAAAAATTTCATGGTTATCTAACTTTCAAAGTTGATAAAGCAATAATAGCAAGTATTATAGATATAATCCACATTCTTACAACTATTTTTGGTTCAGGCATACCTTTAAGCTCAAAGTGATGATGAAGAGGAGCTCTTTTAAATAGTCTTTTACCCCCTGTTAACTTGAAATATGCAACTTGCAAAATAACAGATAATGTTTCAACAACAAAAATTCCACCGACTATTGCCAGAACAATCTCTTGTTTTGTTATAACTGCTACAGTTCCAAGAACAGCTCCGATAGATAAAGCTCCTGCATCTCCCATAAACATCTCAGCAGGAAATGAGTTAAACCATAGAAAGCCAAGACCTGCTCCTAAAAGAGCCATAAGGAAAACCATCAACTCTCCACTCCCTGGAATATGAGGTACCTGAAGATAAGCAGATAGAACTGCATGTCCTGAAATATAGGCGAATATAGCAAATGCTGCTGCAGAAATAAGGGAAGGTCCTATTGCAAGTCCATCAAGACCATCTGTTAGATTAACTGCATTAGATGTTCCAACAATGATGAAAATAGCAAAAAGTATATAAAAAAATCCTAAATCTAATTGAATAGATTTTAAGAAAGGAACATAAAGATGTGTATCAAATCCTGGATAGTAGTAAAGAGCAAAAGCAACAATTGTAGCAACCACAAGCTGTGCTAAAAATTTTGCTTTTGAGGATAGACCTTTTTTTGTTTTTATTTTTATGTAATCGTCAAGACCACCAATAAAAGCGAATGATACAAGAACAAACAGTGTTATCCAGACATAAAAGTTATCTAATCTACACCATAAAAGAGAAGATATAACAATAGAAAGAACAATAAGAATACCCCCCATTGTAGGAGTATGTTTTTTAGCTACATGGGTATCAGGTGTATACTCTCTAACATACCCTCCTTTCCTATACTGGAAAACTTTTAATCTTCTTATTACATATGGACCTAGAATGAGAGATATAGCAAAAGAGGTTATAAGAGCATAAAAAGCTCTAAAGGTTATATACTTAAAAAGATTTATATCAAGTAGTTGATAGAATATATGATACAGCATTTAGATATTTTCTACACTCCTGTTTACTGAGAATAATCTGTCCATTATAATAGCAGCAGCATTTCTAACAGATAGATGGTTATAATCACCAGGACCTAGGATAGGTTCTAAAACATAGTCACAACTTGAAACTAACTCTTCAGGCATTCCCCAGCCTGTGCCAAATAGTATAAGGTATATATCATCTTTTTTTTCCATTTTCTTTCTTAACTCTGAGTATGAAATTGTCTGAGGATACCTTTTTGCAGACGTAGCTACAAGTTTTGGAACCTTTCCTGTTTTCTGTTCTATATCTTTCATAGCTTCTGTTATAGAGGAGACTAATCTTACTAGTTTTGCAGCTTCTGAACGTCTTGGATTAAACTTGCTCCCAAAACCCTCTAACCAATACTTTATCTGCTCTGAAATAACAAACTGTTGCGCTTCTAAAGGTTGAACAATATAGTATCCACCAAGCTCATACGTCCTTGCAGGTCTTGCTATATCATGAAAATCAAGGGTTGTAAAAGATGTAACAATCCATTTTTTATCTTTATTTACAGCAGGATAATGAACAACAGATATAAAAACATGACTGTTTTCCATACACCTACCTCACATACTCAATCTGTTTTTTTGTACCATCTGAAAAATCTATCTCTGTTGGATAAAATCTAATCACTAGATCATTTAAGGATGCATCTTTTACAAATCTGTGTTTTGGATTTTTATTATCATATTTAAAATAGACGTGATATTTTAGAGTTTCTCCTGGTTTTATAGTCATACCTTTAAAAAAGTTAAATGCTTTGTTTACATTTATACTTGTTTCCATAAGAAGATTTCCATTTTTATCTAAAATAACTACTTTTCCTTGTATAGCAGATAGTTTCCTGTTTAACTTATTTTTTATTTTAACTGTGAGAACTATCTGATCATTTCTTTTCCAAAGACTTTCTTTTAAGGAAGCTTTTTCAAATCTCTTTTTTAAAACCTTAAAATCTACTATATCATCAGGAGATTTTACTTTAATAACAGGGCTTTCCTTCTTTAAAACAGGAACACTTTCAACATTTTCTTTAACTGTTTTTTTGCCTAACATACTTTCTAATTTTCTAACTTTCTCTTCTAACTGCTTAACCTTTTTTTCTAATATATTTACCTTCTCTTCTAAAGTTTCTGCAGAGGAAATAGTTAAAAAAGATAAGAAAAGAAAGAAAACAAAAAATCTCCTCATTTACTTTTCCTCTTTAGAAGGAAGCTTTATATCAGTTTCATTTTCCCCTTTAGTTGAAGGTTGAGGTTTCGGTGCTGTTTGTACAGGTACTTTTTCAGGGATGCTTTCTATAACAGTAGAAGATTTAACTAAATGATGATGAATTAGAGACATAGCTAAAACAATAGCCATAAAGATACCACCAAGCCAATACGTTATCTTTGTTAAAACAGTTGATGCACCGGCACCTAACACAGCAGCTGCAGCACCAGCTCCAAAAATTGCTCCTACTTCGGCTCCTTTTGTTTTCTGCATAAGAATAACAATTATTAAAACAATAGCATCTATAATAAGTAAGATTGCAAG
Source organism: Persephonella sp. (assembly GCA_027028005.1). Classification (GTDB taxonomy): domain Bacteria; phylum Aquificota; class Aquificia; order Aquificales; family Hydrogenothermaceae; genus JAADDV01. The sequence goes on from JALVKE010000324.1 coordinate 30,364, forward strand.
TATTGTATAAAGTAGCTCCATTCTAAACCTCCAATACTTCTGTAATTATCTTATAAAATCTTTCAGGATCTAAACTTGCTGTTCCTACAAGGAAACCATCTATATTTGGTTCTTTTATTAGATCCCTTGCATTCTTTTCATTGACACTTCCACCGTACAGAATTCTTGTTTTGCTATCATTTCCTTTTGACATTTCGTTTATCAGAGAACGGATAAACATATGAACTTCTTGAGCTTGCTCAGGAGTAGCATTTACCCCTGTTCCAATAGCCCATACAGGTTCGTACGCTATATCAATAAAAGGCATATCCTTTTCAACTCCTGCAAGACCTTTCCTTATCTGTCTCTCAACAACAGAAAGGGTTTTTCCTTGCTCTCTCTCCTCTAATGTTTCCCCAACACAGAGTATAGGTCTTATACCATGCTCAACAGCTGATATAACTTTTTTATTTATCAAATCATCCTTTTCTCCAAAGATATGTCTCCTTTCAGAATGCCCTAAAATCACATACTCAACTTCAAGTTCATTAAGCATAATAGGAGAGATCTCTCCTGTAAAAGCCCCTTTCTCCATATAAAACATGTTCTGAGCCCCAAGTTTTACATTATACTCGTCTTCTCTTCTTGCAGCATCAAGTCTTATTGATGCAGAAGAAAGGGCTGTAAAAGATGGAGCAATCATAATGTCTATAGATAATAAATCCTTTACTGAAGGTAGAAACAAATCTAAATACTCAAGAGTATCAGCAACTGTTTTATTCATCTTCCAGTTTGCAGCAACAAGATAAGCCATTTTCCTTCTCTCCTAAAATATAATGAAACCTTTATTTTATCATATCTTTAGTTTTCTTTTATCTTGCGAATTTCCTGCTTTAGCTGATTTAAAAAGAGCAGAGCATCGACGGGGGTTATTGTACCTATATCTAACTTTTCTATCTTTTCTAAGATTTCTCTGTATCTACTATCTGCCTCTATTGTCTCAATCTGTTTAAAGAGAGGGAGGGTTTCTAGCTTTTCTAAGGAGTTATCAACAATTCTCTCTTCAACTGGTTTTTCACTGTAAACATCTTTTGTCTGTTTAATAATGAAATCTTCTTCTGCTTTCTCCTTTCCTTTTTCAAAAACTTCCAGTATCTCATATGCCCTTTTTATTATCTTTTCTTTTATACCTGCAAGCTTAGCAACATGAATACCATAACTTTTATTTGTAAATCCCTCTAATACTTTGTATGTAAACTTTATATCTTCTCCTTCCTCACTTACATGCATATGATAGTTTTTTACCCCTTTTATCTCTTTTTCTAAACCTGTTAACTCATGATAATGGGTGGCAAAAAGGGTTTTTACCTTTATATCCTGTGCTAGATACTCTGATATAGCCCATGCAATAGATAAACCGTCGTATGTGCTTGTTCCTCTTCCCACCTCATCAAGAACAATAAAACTCTTTTCTGTTGCATGGTTAACAATATTTGCCATCTCTAGCATCTCAACCATAAATGTAGATAGACCTTTAGCAAGGGCATCTCCAGAACCGATCCTTGTAAAGATAGCATCAACAATACCTACTTTTCCTTCTTTTGCAGGGATAAATGAACCTGTATGAGCTAGAAGAAGGATGATGGCAGACTGTCTGATATAAGTACTTTTACCTGCCATATTAGGACCAGTGATAATATGGAAGAAGCTATCCTCGTTCATAACAAGATCATTAGGAACAAAATCCTCATTAAACTCCTTTATAACAGGATGATAGGCTTCTTTTAGATAGATACTGTAATCCTCTGTTATCTCAGGTTTTGTCCAGCCTTTCTCAACAGATATCTGTGCAAAAGACTGAAGTGCATCAAGCACCCCAACATGCTGTGCTGTTTTTCCTATCCTTCCAGAGAGAAGAGCTACTTCCTCCCTTAACTTCATAAATATCTCATACTCTAAAGCTTTTATCTTTTCATCTGCAGATAGAATTTTTTCTTCAAATCTTTGAAGTTCATCTGTTGTAAATCTCTCTGCATTAGATAATGTCTGTCTTCTCTTATAATGCTCAGGAACAAACTTGAGATTTGGTTTTGTTACTTCAATGTAGTATCCCATAACCTTGTTAAAACCAACTTTCAGACTTTGAATACCTGTCTCCTGTCTCTGTCTTTCCTGAAACTCCTTGATCCACTGATTCCCTTTTTCCTTTATCTCTTTTAACTCATCAAGATCCTTATTGACACCTTTTTTAATAAGTCCCCCCTCTTTTAGATGTATAGGGGGATTATCTTCAAGGTATCTGTCTAGCTTATCTATAAGCCATGTGTAATCTTCAATCTTCTCAAATATCTCCTTTAAAAACGGAGATCTTATATCCTTTTCCACCTCTTTAAGCTCTCTGATCTTCTTTAAAGACTCCCTTAGAGAGACCATATCCCTTGGGGTTAACGTGTTTGAAGAGATTTTTGATATAAGTCTCTCAATATCAAAAACATCATCTAGAATATCCCTTATCCTTTCCCTTAAAGAGCTATTTTCCACAAGTTCTTCAACAGCACTCTGCCTTTTTTCAATGAGATGTATGTCTTTCAAAGGGTGAAGGAGAAAGAACTTAAGTCTTCTCTTTCCCATTCCTGTTAATGTTCTATCAATAACCTTAATGAGAGAAACATTCCCTTCATTTGGATGAATAATCTCAAGATGTTTTTGAGAGGAGTAATCTAGTCTTACATACTTATCTTCTCTGTAAGGTTTTGGGCTGTTTATAAAAGGTAAAAAACTTTTCTGTGTGGTTTTTGCATACTTTAAAACAGCAGATAGGGGATATAAAACAGGCTTCTCTTCATCTGAAAAACCAAAGGAAGAAAAGTGGGATGTTCCAAAAAACTGAAGTAGTTCATCAGCGGCTTCTTTACTGAAATACTCTTCAGGAAGTTTTGAGACAAATGTATGTTTAAAAAACTCTTGAATTTCAGGAATTTCAACATCTTCAGGAATTAAAACTTCCCTTGGCTGAAACTTTCCTAAAAAGGAGAGAAGATCATCCTTTTCAAAGATTGTTCCAAAAAACTCTCCTGTTGATAGATCAAGGTAAGATACAGCATACTTCTTTCCCACAGGATATATACTAGAAAGAGCAGATTTTAACTTCTCATTTTCAAAGAACGTCCCGGGAGTTATAACCCTAATTACATCCCTCTTTACAATACCTTTTGCTTGAGATGCATCCTCTAGCTGTTCACATATAGCAACTTTATAACCTTTTGATATCAATCTTGTTATGTATCCATCAAGAGCGTGAAATGGAATGCCACACATAGGAATTGATTTATTTTTCCCTACTTTTTTCTTTGTTAAGGCTATATTTAAAACCTTTGACCCAATATGGGCATCTTCATAAAACATCTCATAAAAGTCACCAAGTCTGTACAGAACAAGAGCATCTGGATACTCATCTTTTATTCTATGATACTGAGCAAGCATAGGGGTTAGATTTTTATCTTCTTTAGCCACAGAGAAACCTCTTAATAGTTTTATTTAGAACAAATAATATAAGATTTAGAATGATTTAATCAATTGATAAAATGAATATAAATTTTCATTAGTATAATATACTTAAAAAACTTGATAAAAATCGATATAGAAATATATTATAATTATACAGTAATTTTAATATATATACGATATTAGGTTAAAAAGGAGTGTTAGGAGATGACCATAGCAGAACTTCGCGAACTGCAGGCAATTAATACATTAGTATTTGAAACATTAGGACAACCTGAAAAAGAAAGAGAGTTTAAGCTTAAATCACTAAAAAGATGGGGTTTTGATCTTCTGTTAGGAAAAAAAGGTGGAGAAAAAACGTACTTTACGGCTGAAGCAGGAAAAAGAGCTGTAGGAGATAAGTATACAGAAGAAGATATTCATTACGAAGTTGAGGAGATCATTCACGAACTTCCTAAAAACAAAAAGATATTTGCTCATATAGAGATGATGCATGGAAGAGCATACCTTATTGGAGAACTAAGAGAGGGGAACGAAAATATAGAAATCCTAAGGGTTCCAGCAGGTTCAATTCTTCTAGCTTACTTCAAAAAACATAAACTTCACAATCTTATAGAAGCTCTTAGAAATGTTGGAACTGCGTTAGAGCTTGTTAAACAGAGAGGTCAAGAGGGTAAACCTGTTCCATACGAGCATCTTCCAAACGTTGCAAGAAGATTTTTAAGAGGTGCAAAGGATCTTGAAAAAGAGGCAGGTTTTGGAAGAGTAGCACTCTCATACTGGGGAGAAAATAAAGATGGAGATGCTCGTTTTAGAGTGTCATGGCTTCTACCAACAATAGCACTGTTTGATATAGACATAGCAGAGAAGGCAGATAAACTTCTAGCAGCGTTCAAGTAGGGGATTAGATATGGAACTTATATGCTGGACACCGGTTCTGTTTAGTAGAAATGGATTTCCTAGAGATGAGGATGGAAAACCTTTTCTTCCAGGAAATGTTTTTAAAGAAGCTATAACATCAGCAGTTATCTTTTACTACATAAAGAAAGACAAAGAGATTGAAAATAAGGTAAGAAAATACCTTCTAAAGGAAGGTTTAAATATAAAAGATGTTGCAAAAGATGTAAAAAATATTGTTTTGGAAAAGTATCCTGTTTTAGATAATTTAGATATACCTGAGAGAACATATCTTCCTGAAAATGATATAAAAGAAGAATACATTGAAGTTTTTGATCTAAAGGAATGGATAGATGTAAAAGGTTTTAGAACGGAAGTTTTTAAAGGAACAGTTGAAGTTTCTATATCCTCTCCGCATATAGAGAAGCTTAAAGCTGCTGCACATTCTTTTACTGAAGCTTTAGCAAAAATGGAACATTCTATGCTTAAAGATCATCCTCTTGCAAAACTCTTTTATGAACCTCTAATAAATGATCTAAAAAAATGGGAGATTCCTTTAAGGATAGGTTTATGGACTGAAGTTTCTTTCAAAGGGGATCTGCTATTTTTTTGGAGAATTAAAGAAATAAGAGAAAAAATTCTAAAAGAGTTAAAAGTAGATATAAGACCAAGATACGTCTTATATCTACCTAGAGAAAAACAGACAACAGGTTGGACTGAATTAAAAACTTTATAAAAGGAGGTACTGCAAAATGGCAGAAAAAGAAACAAAAGTTACAATGGAAGATCTTAACAGGGAGCTTAGAGGTTACATAGCTCAAATTGAAGCTCTAAGAGCTGAAATTGCTATTATTGATGAGAGTATAGCAACGTACAGAACAGTTATCAAAACTATCAACAATCTCAGAGACCTTGGAAAAGGTAAAAACATCCTTATTCCTATAGGTGCTGGAGCACAGATTGAAGCAAAAATTGAAAATCCAGACAGAGTTGTTGTTTCAATTGGTTCTGGTATCTCTGCAGAGCTTACTGCTGAAGAAGCTTTAACACAAATTGCTAAAGAAATAGCTTCTCTCCAAGCTTTAAGAAGAACCCTTGAAGAAGCTATAGTAGAAGCTTATGCAAAAACAGAAGAACTTCTAGAAAAAACAAGGGAACTTGGAAAAGAAGAGGGTAAAGCCTCAGAATAAGAGGTGATGAAAATGGAAAAAGATGAAAAGCAGATAAAAAAAATTCAGATTGAGGAGACCCTTCGTCTCCTCAACTCACTGCCAGAAAATAGGAGGATTTTTTACAACACAGGTGTTCTTCTAATAGAAGTCACAAAAGAAGAAGCAAAAAAACTTCTAGAGGAAGAACTGGAGGCCTTAGAGGAAACACAGCAGTAGGGGACTTAAGTCCCCTATTTTTATATAAAAAATAAAAAGGAGGTGCCAAGATGAAGAAAATTATTACAGCTTTAGCTGCTGCAGCTATTTTAGCCTCGCCAGTCTTTGCAAAAGAAAATAATATCAACAAACAACCATCAAAAGCCAATATAATACAGCAGGAACAGACTGCAAAACAGCTTATAGAAAGTTCTGGTAAAAGATCTACAGAAAAAGTTAAACTTGAAGAGTTGAAAAAAATTATTCAGGAAGCTGTTGAGGTTTACCAAAAAGGAAATGAAGTTCTATTTTTACTAGCTCATAATAAGATAGATGAAGCTAAAAAAGTTTTGAAAGAGCTTAAAGAGAAGATTGCACAGATTGAGAAAAAGTATAAAGTTGAAAGACTTCCAATTGATGCTGTTATTACAGAAATTAGCGGTGTAACAGATATAAAAAAGGCTGAGAAATTAGCTCAGGAAGTAAGAAAGGCTATTAAAGAAAACGATTTTGTAAAAGCTAGATTTCTTCTCAATGCTCTTAGAGATGAAATTGTTGTAGAAACAGCATATCTTCCTATTAAGCTTTATAAAGAAGCTGTTGAACTTGCTGATAAGTTTCTCCAAGAAGGGAAGATTAAAAATGCTATTAGTCAAATGCAGGTTGCATTAAGCACAATAGAGATAGAAACAACAATAATTCCAAAACCTATAGCAATAGCTTCTTTACTTGTTGAGGATGCTTCAAAGGTATATCAAAAAGATCCTAAAAAAGCTATTGCTCTTCTAGAAGAAGCAAAAAGAGAGATTAAATTAGCTAAAGTTCTTGGTTATATTAGAACAGAAGAAGAGGTTAAACCTTTAATAGAGCAGATAGAAAAACTAGAGAAAGCAATTAAGGAAAAATCTGCAACTTCAGAAGAGAAATTTAAAAAGCTTAAAAAATCTCTTGAGAAAGCTAAAGAAAAAGCTACTCAAACTCACTAATTAAACATCTTCATTTACACTCTCTTAAGGGGCTAAAAGCCCCTTTATTTATTTTCAATAATCAAAGGAGGTTAGGTATGAACAGGGTAGTACTTTTTTTTGTAACATCTATACTAGCTTTAGTCTTAGGTTGGGGAATAGGTAGTTACATTGCTTATAACAAAACTATAGAAGCTGTAGGAAAAATTCCTGCTTCTCCCATTATTGTAAAATCTGTATATGATAAATCTCATCATGCTGTAGTTTTTTCTATATTAAATTTAGGAACTTTGCCTTTAACAGTAGTTTCAGAATCTTTTATTTTTAAACCAGGAAAGGAAAGTTCTGAAAAAAGATACAAGATGGAAAATATACCAGCAAGTATTCCCCTTGTTCCACTGGGAGTAACAACAGTAACCTTAAAATTAAAAAAAGGTACTCAGGAGTTAAAGTCTGGTGATATAGTAATGGCAACTCTCCACTATATACATCCTCTATCGGAAGATATCTACACTGTAAGTCACAAGTTTGAGTATACAGGTAAGCCTCAGGAAACACCTCCAAAAGAGATTAAGAAGGAGGAAAAATAATGAACTGGGAAAAAATTGCTTGGTGGATTTTTTGGCTTACATTTGCGCTTGTTCTAGTTATAGCTTTTTATGGAGTTTCTTTAGCTATTCTTTCAGCTACATCTGTTGAATTTGCATATCTTTTAGGGTTAATATCTTTCCTTTTATTAGGAACGAGACTTTTATTTGGTTATGGATGGATTGCTAACTTACTAGATAAAGTAATATCTCTAAAAAAGATTACCTTTTCTCAGAAAGAAGCTTTGAAAGAGAGACTTGAAAGAAGGAATTTAGAACCATTAGAGAGATTACAGGATCTTTCATTTAAAGCTCTTATAATGATTGCATTGAAAGATCTAGACTATTATAGATATGCTTATTATGGAATATTTTTACTACTAACGCTTTTTACTCTTTTAACAAAATTTAACCTACTAGGTGATTTTGTTATTGGCAGATATGTTGAAGGTGTATTCTGGGGGGCTGCAACTGTAACATTTTTTGTATGGGGTTTAGAACAACTTTCTAAGGTCTCTTTTGTAGAGTATAATCTTATGGATATAAAGGAAATTGAAAATCAATAAGGAGGGCGAATATGCCAGTAGTTGGTGCAGCAAAGCTAGAAATACTTATGAGAAAAGCAGCAAGCCTTGATATTGACAAAAGCAAGGCTAAGGAAATTACAGACATTGTTGAGAAAAAACTTTACGATCTCCTTCTTATAGGGGAGAGAAATGCTAGTTACAACAACAGGGAAGTAATATGGGAATCTGATGTTCCATTAACAAAAGGTTTTCTAGAGTCTATGCAGAAGTTTAGAAAGCTAGAAGAAGAAGTCCCTGTAGAAGATGTTTTAAACTTTTTAGCAACAATGCCACCTTTAAAGTATCCTTTAGAAGCAGAACTTGAAAAAAGACTTCCTGAAATTGTTGGAACACTAATTTACATTATTGCACAACTTATCAAAGAGATCTCTCCAGAGAGCAGAAAACCCTCTTCTGAAGATATTGAAAAAGCTGGTCAGATTTTAGATTTAACTATGTAATAAAAGGGGCTTTAGGCCCCTTTGTCTTTTGTCTTCTTGTCAAAATAAATCTCAACATTCTCTTAATAAGTCCTAAAAACTTTCATCAGGAGGAGATAGCCTTGTTCAAACTAATAGAAAGAGTTGTAGAAAAAGTACTATGGGAAAGTAGATTTATGATATTTTTTGCAGTTATTTCTAGTGTTATAGCTGCTTTTATTTTAGTTTTAATAGGAACATATGATATACTTGTAGTTGTTAAACACTCTTTCCATATGTTTTCTTCAAAAGAATACTTTGAAGATTTTCATAAAGATGCTATAAAACATATAGTATCAGCTGTTGATGTTTATCTTATTGCAACTGTTTTACTTATATTTGGTCTTGGTCTTTATGAATTATTTATATCAAAGATTGACTATATCGAAAATGAGGAAAGATCCTCAAAAATTCTTGTTGTTCATACATTAGATCAACTAAAAGAGAAGTTAGCAAAAGTTATCCTTATGGTTTTAATTGTAACTTTCTTTAAGTATGCTATAGAGTTTCATTATGAGGATATCAAAACCTTGATCTTTTTATCTGTGGGAGTATTTCTAATTTCCCTTTCAATATACTTTATGCATAAAGGTCATGAGTCTGAAGAACATTAATAATGGTGGGTTATTCCCACCAGACTTTATAAAAGACCTCTTCTTTTTAAGGCATCCTCGTATATTTTATTGTATAAAACTCTCCACTCAGGAGTTCCTTCAACAATCTTTTTGGAGTAGGATTTTATTCTTTCTCTAACTTCTCTATCTATTTCCTTCTCTTCTCTAACAAGCTGTTTCAGTATTTCAAATATTACTCGTCTAATTTTATTAGGGTGTTCAAACATCTCTATAACGTCAGGATCTTCTGTTTCTATATATCTTCTTATTTTATGTGCAACCTGATTCATTCTCTCTTCTGGATCAAGATGAATATTTCTCTCTTCAGCTAGTTTTTGTTTTACTTTCATTACAGCTGTTCTATATCTTATATCTTCACTTTCAAGCATATGCATATGTTGTTCTACAAGATTTTCAGCTTCTTGTTCTATTTCTTTTTCTTCTTCTATAGCATTATTTATAATCTCTAAAACTTTTTTTCTAAAATCTTCAGGATCAGCGACTTCAATGTAATGTTTTTCTATTAAATCATTTACAATTTTATCTACAACTCTCTCAACCAGCCTTGCTGGTATTTTCATAAAGTCCCTCCTTAAATCTTGTTAGAAGTGTTATTATATTACACTTTATATCTTTTTCAAATAAATTAAAATTTACGTTTTTTTAAAATTTTGCTTTAATTTAAATACTGAAACATTAAGCTAAAGGACAAAAATAATGAAAAATATTCAAGACTTTTTATTAGCAAAAGAAGAAAAGAAAAAAATCACAATGATTTCAACATATGAGTACTGGTCTGCAAAGATATGCGAAGAAGCAGGAATTGATTGTATTTTAGTTGGAGATTCTGTAGGTATGGTTGATGCAGGATTAAAAACAACGCTTCCTGTAACAATTGATGAAATGATATACCATGCAAGAGCTGTTAGGAGAGGAGCACCAAATACATTCGTAATTGTAGATATGCCTTTTATGAGCTACCAAGCTTCTATAGAAGAAGCAGTAAGAAATGCAGGAAAAATTATGAAAGAAAGCTGCTGCAATGCAGTTAAACTAGAAGGTGGAGAGGAAATAGCAAAGACTGTAGAAAAAATTGTTTTAGCTGGCATTCCTGTAATGGGACATGTAGGCCTAACACCTCAATCTGTTCATGCTTTAGGAGGTTATAGGGTTCAGGGAAAAACCCATGAAGAGAGAAAGAGAATCATAAAAGATGCAAAAATATTAGAACAGGCAGGAGTTTTTGCAATTGTTTTAGAAGCTGTTCCTTCAGATCTTGCAGAAGAAATCACAGAATTTCTAGATGTTCCCACTATTGGCATTGGAGCTGGAAATAAAACCAATGGACAGGTTCTTGTGTTCCACGATATGATGGGACTTTTAGATAAATCTCCTAAATTTGTAAAAAGATATGTAGAAGGAAAAAAAATATTTTTAGAAGCCTTAAAACAGTTTTCCAATGAGGTTAAAGAAGGTATATTTCCAGGAGAAGAACATACGTATAAGTGATAGTCTTCTAGATGCTGTTGATTTTTTAAAAAAGGGAAAAGTTGTAATAACTCCAACAGATACTATTCTTGGAATACTAGCTGATGCTTTAAATAAAGAAGCTGTAGAAAATGTGTATGATATAAAAAAAAGAAACCCTTTAAAGCCTTATATTATTTTGATACCTGATATTTCATATTTAAATCTCTTTGGAATAAAACCTACTAAAAATGAAAAAAAGTTGTTAGAACATAAAGGTATTACTGTTGTATTTGATCTTCCTAAGGAAAGACTTAAAGAACTAGAGTATCTTCATAGAGGAGCTAATTCTCTTGCCTTTAGAATTCCTAATGAGAAAAATCTAATAAAAATGCTTAAAATTTTAGGAAAACCTGTTATAGCTCCTAGTGCAAATCCTGAGGGAAAAGAACCAGCAAAAAATATAAACGAGGCTATAAACTATTTTAGAGATAAAATAGATCTATATATAAAAGGAGAAACTAAAGGATCTCCATCCTCTATTGTTAGAGTAAAAAAAGGCAGTATTCAGATACTAAGAGAGGGAAGTATTTCCAAAAAAGATATAAAGGGCATATTACAGAAATAAACAAGATTTTCAATATGTTAAAATTATTTGTTAACTTAAAAATGCTTACATGGAGGTATTAATGGGCGTAAAAATAGGTATTAACCAGATTAAAAAAGATATGTTTATTGTTCATGATGGACAACCTTACAGAGTTTTAGATTATGAACATGTAAAACCGGGAAAAGGACAGGCTTTTGTTAGAGTAAAAGCTAAAAATATGAAAACAGGAAACGTTATTGAAATAACATACAAATCATCAGATTCTATAGAACTTGCTGATTTTGAACAGAGACAGATGTCATATTCTTACTACGATGGAGACTCTTATTGGTTTATTGATGCAAATACAGGAGATATGATAGCTGTTCCAGCTAGCCTTATTGAAGATCAGGCAAAATTCTTAAAAGAAGGTATGGAAGTCTATGTTTTCCTTGATAAAGGACAACCTATTGGCATTGAACTTCCAAAATCTGCTGTATACGAAGTTGTAGAAACAGAACCAGGGTTTAAAGGAGATACTGCTACAAATACATTAAAACCTGCAAAAATAGATACAGGAGCAACAGTTCAAGTTCCTTTATTTATAAACGAAGGAGATAAAATAAAGGTTGATACAAGAACAGGGGCGTATATAGAAAGAGTTAATGAATAAAAGGGGTTTATTATGGATAAAAACCTTATTTTTGAAATAATAGAGAAAATTAAAGGCACTAAGATAGAAGAAGTAGAGTTTGAAACCCCAGAAGGAAGAGTTAAAATTAAGCAGTATGTTGGTCCTAAGGAAGTTGTATCTGTTCCTTCCACTGCACCAGTGATTGAAGTTAAAGAAGAAATAAAAGGTGGTCAAGCTAATGTTGAAATAGAAACTCATGAGGGAAAAAGTAAATATCACGTTATAAAATCTCCATTAGTTGGAACGTTCTACAGAGCTCCCTCTCCTGGAGCTCCACCGTTTGTAGAGGAGGGAGATATAGTATCTAAAGGACAGGTTTTATGCATAATAGAAGCATTAAAAGTTATGAATGAGATAGAGAGTGATGTTAACGGTAAAGTAGTAAAGATATTGGTAGAAAATGGTCAGCCTGTAGAGTATGGACAGGAGCTATTCTATATAGAACCAACTTAAGAGGTAGAAAATGGTAGAAAAACAGCCTTCAAATATACTAGTTACAGGAGGAGCGGGATTTATTGGAGCTAATCTAGCCCTTGCTCTTCAAGAGAAGTATCCTCAGAGTAAGATCCTTATACTAGATGATTTTTCCAGTGCAAACTTTAAAAATTTAAAAAAATTTAAAGGTGAAGTTCTCTCCTGTGATGTATCAACAGATGAGGTATTCTTTAAAACAGATGATTTTCAGCCTGATTTAATATTTCACCTTGCATCTATAACAGATACTACAGTAACAGATCAGGAACTTATGATGAGGAAGAATGTTGATGGGTTTAAAAATATCCTTGAGCTTGCTTATGATAATGAAGCAACAGTTGTGTATGCATCTTCAGCTTCTGTTTACGGAAATGTAAAAGAGCATGTGCCTCTAAAAGAAGATAGGGAAAAATCTCCAGAGAATGTTTACGCTTTTTCAAAATATATTATGGATAACATAGCAAGAGATTTCTCTGAGAAAACAGGATTAAAGATTGTTGGAGTAAGATATTTCAATGTTTATGGTCCAGGAGAAGCTCATAAGGGAAAGTTTGCAAGTATGATATACCAGCTCTATCTTCAGATGAAAGCAAATAAAAGGCCAAGAATTTTTAAATGGGGTGAGCAGAAGAGAGATTTTGTCTACGTAAAGGATGCAGTTGAAGCAACCATTTTAGCAAAAGATGCTCCAAGGTCTACTGTTTACAATATAGGAAGTGGAGAAGCTCGTTCTTTTAATGAGGTGATAGCCCTTCTTAACAAAGCTTTAGAAACAGATTTCGAGCCAGAATACTTTGACTGTCCATATGACTTTTATCAGGAATATACACAGGCTGATATGTCAAAGATAAAAGAAGAACTTGGATTTGTGCCAAAGTATAATCTTGAAAAAGGTATTCAGGAGTACGTGGATATTTTAGAAGGAAAAATAGACTATCCAATAAAGTAGAGAGAAAATAGATGAAAATAAAAGTAAGTGTTCCTGCTACAACGGCAAATCTCGGAGCAGGGTTTGATACTTTTGGCCTTGCTCTGAACCTTTTTAATGAGTTTATAGTGGAAGAAAGCAACTCTATAGAAATAGAAACATTTCCTAAAGATGAGTTTTTAGAAAATCCTGAAAATAATCTATTTGTTCAGGTTTTAAAGAGAAGTTGTGAATACTTTGGAAATGAGTTTCACGGAGTGAAATTAACTCAAAAAAACAACGTTCCAGTTGCGAGAGGACTTGGAAGTAGTGCCACAGCAATTGTAGCAGCAATAATAGTTAGTGCTTTTGTAAACAAGAGAGAGTTAACAGACAAAGATTTTTTTAACATAGCTTATGATTTTGAACCTCATCCTGATAATCTCCTTCCTGCGTGGAAAGGTGGATTTACTATCGCTTTAAAAGATAAAGAAAACACATATTATCAAAAACTGGATTTTCCAAAAGAAATAAAAGCAGTTGTTGCTATCCCTGATTTTCAGCTTTCAACAGAGGAAGCAAGAAAGGTTTTACCTGAAAAAATCCCCTTAAGAGATGGAATATTCAACGTTCAAAGAGCGTCTTTGTTTGTTTCCGCTGTAATCACAAAAAGATTTGACCTATTAAAAGTAGCAATGGACGATAGATTTCATCAGCCATACAGAAAAAAGCTAATACCAGGATTTGACAATGTTATAAAAAATGCTTTAAAAAGTGGAGCTATAGGAGCATCTCTAAGTGGAGCAGGTCCTACAGTTTTAGCCTTGGCTACAGAGAATTTTGATAGCATAGGAAACTCAATGGTAGAGGCCTTTGAAAAAGAAGGAGTAAAAGCTGAATATAGAGTATTAGATATAAACGAAGAAGGGGCAAATATAGAGGTTATTTAAGGTGTAGGCTATCCTACACCTTAATTTGAATTTGATTTTTATACATTTCTATAATCTCTGCTTCAGTAGTAGCATCTTCAGGTCTTTTATCTAATCTGTATCTTCCTGTAAATCTTGGAAATCTAAGACCTAAACCTCTATTCATCTTAATCTTATCCCATGCACATGTATGAACAGGACTTAGAGTTAGCTCTGCTCCTGCAATTTCTAAAACAAGCCAGGGCTCATACCATATATCAGCAGTTAAAATAGAGTTTACTCTAGGATGTTTGTGATCTATCTCATGAGGCTTTAGAAGTTCTTCTAGTTTTTTAAAGTCATCTTCTGTAAAACCTGTTCCAACTTTACATACTGTCTTAAACTGATCTGTTTCAGGGTCGTAACAGGCCATAAGAAGAGAACCAAACTTTCCAGCTCTCTGACCTTTTCCATAAAAAGCTCCAACAACAACAAGGTCAAGGGTGTCAGCAAGATGCGACTTATAATCTCTTTTATATTTTATCCAGAGATAACCCCTCTTTCCTGCCTGATATATAGAGTCAGGCTGCAGAGATTTGCATACTAAACCTTCACAACCATTCTCTATTGCTTCCAGGAAAAATGCCTCAAGGTCATCTACATTATCAACAATCTTTCTTGTTGCTAGATTTATACGATCTGTAGTTTTTACTATCTTTTCAAGAATAGCCCTTCTTTCAGGATAAGATTTTAAAGTAAGGTCTTCTCCCTTTAGATACATAATGTCAAATATAAATCCAGCAATTGGATACATCATTATGTGAAACCTTGTCACATACTTTACCCTTCTATTCATTAAATCCTGAAAAGGTCTTATAGCTCCAGAAGAAGGGTCTATTACAACTGCTTCAAGTTCTAAAATATATTCCTCAGGTGTTGCCTCTTTTAAAAATTCAATAAGGTCAGGAAACTGATTTGTAATATTTTCAAGCCTTCTAGAAAATAGGTAAAATTCATCCCCTTTTCTATGAACCTGTATCCTCTCTCCATCATACTTATACTCAGCTCCTGCCTTCCCACCTAGTTTTTTAAGTATGAAAGAAGGAATAGACATTCTCTCTGCAAGCATAGGTCTAATAGGTCTTCCTATCTGTATCTTTATCTTTTTTACTCCTTCAAGACCTTCTTTAACAAGAACAGACGCGACATAACCTAAATCTGATGTTATGTTATAGGCTCTTTCTATAATAGGCCTATTCTCTTTGCTACCTGTAAAAGCTATAGCAAGGGCATCCATAATTGTATTGTCACCAATACCTAGTCTTAGCCTTTCTGTGATTGTTCTTAAAAGATATTTAACTTCTAAAGGAGTTGCTTTTTTTAAAAGAGATATAAAAAGTTGCATCTTCTTCTTTGAAGAACCATATCCTGTTGTTTCAGCTATTTTTCTTAACGTATCATAAACCTCTTCAACAGTTAAAACTCCCTCAGGTTTAAACTTTTTCTCTTCATAGAGAAGTTTCCCTGCATCTCCTAAATCTCCTGTTTCAATAATTTTCTTTTGTATTTCATGTTCTGAAATTCCTAAGACCTGCGCAAGAGCTTTAATAGCTGACTTTTCACTAAAGTTGTAGTCTAGTCCTGTATACTCAGGAGCAATTTTACCAACAGAAAGATACACAACCTTATCAATAAGATTCTTAGGAGTACTTTTAAACAGTTTTACTAAAGCATTTGTCATCTCAATTCTACTTGTAGTTTTCTCTAAAAAATCATAAAATTCTGCTAGAATTTTATATTCCATGTTTCCTCTCCTACTTCCTATTTTTTAAGATTTAATATAAACATTTTTATTCCCTTTAGAAACACTTATTACAAAAATCATAAATTCTAATATTAGAATATGCATAAAATAAGAAAAAAAAGGAGGTGTTAGAATGGAAAAGTATAGCGTGATTATCATAGGTGGAGGTCCTGCAGGATTAACTTGTGGAATAACATTAGCCTCTGCTAATGGGAAATTCCCTTTTGTTGAAGGAAAAAAGTATCTTGTTATCTACGATGAGTATTCAGATCTTGATAAAGCTTATCTAAGGAATGTTCCAGGTATAGAAGAGATAAAGGGTAAAGAACTTTTAGAAAAGATTAGAAAGCAGGCTTCCTCTTATGAAAATCTGTATTTAAAGCAAGGTAAAGTGGTAAAAGCTTCAGGAGAGAAAGGTAATTTTAAAGTTGAATTAGAAAATGGAGAAACTTTTGAAGGTGATTACTTAGTTATAGCGACAGGTTTCCATAAGTTTGAAATAGAAGGATTAGATGTAGAAGTTGTTCCCCATAGAAAGTCTCCAAGACCTGGAAAAATCATGATAAAAAATGAGGATGGAAAAGTTAGAGATGGTTTATTTGTAGCAGGTCTTGTTGCAGGGGAACCTACTATGTATGCCTGTGCCTCAGGCTCAGGAGCAGAAGTTGCCTGTGACATACTTTCAGAATGGGCTGGAAAAATTGTAGTTGTCCATGATGTTCCAGATGAAAATTAGTTATAAGTCTTAGCTAAAATTAAAACAATTTTTATAAAATATAACCAGCCGCCTAAGCGGCTGGTTATATTTTTAAACTTCTCCAGATTCTTCTAATTTTTTAGCAGCTACGCTTAACTGATGTAATAACTCTGCTGGAGTTTCTACAGAATCAACTTCCATAGCATCAATTACTTTTTCAATAGGTATTCCTTTCCAGTATAATCCTGCTAATTTTTCTTTTAATTCTTCTTTAGTTAATGGGAATGAAGCACCTGCTACTCTTTTTAATACTTCAGCAGCAAATCTTATTCCTCTTGATGCTCTTCTTCCTTCCTCTACAGGAATTTCCCCTCTTTCTTCTAATTTGTGAACTGCTTCTGCTATGTAATGAAGTACATCTCTTGGTGTTTCAAAAGTATCTACTTCAATTTCATCAATAACTTTTTCTACAGGAACCCCTTTAATAGTTAATCCTGCTAATTTTTCTTTTAAAGTTTCTTTTGTGATTGGATAAGAAACTCCATGAAGTCTTTTTAATACTTCTGCTGTCCATCCTAATGCCCTTCTAGCCATTTCCACTTACCTCCGATTTATTAAGGTTATTTTAAACTTTTATCAGCGTTTAACATTCCTGTTTTTAGCTATCCTCTATATTTACTAATTATAACAATAATACCATTTTGGAAAATGGCAATACCTTTATAAAAATAACTTGCAATATTTTAGTAATGTTATTTGATAATATGCTTTAAATACATAGTAGCATAGCTTCCTTTTAAAAGAA
>JALVKE010000325.1 GCA_027028005.1 Persephonella sp.
TTTCAATAACAGTTCCTGTTCTTGGAGTTTTATGTGTTTTTACTTCATAATCCATAAAAACATAAAAAGATTTTCCTTTTAAATCAGGTCTTTCTATTTGTACTGCTGCATCATCTGCAATTTCTATAACATCTTTATTTCCAAATAAAAGAGAATTCATACCTTTTATAGCAGAAGTAACAAAATATCTTATAAAAGGATTAGTATCTTCTTTTACAGGAGTACCAAATATTTTATCCAATACTTTACGTTGTGCTCTATTTGCATC
This sequence comes from Persephonella sp., assembly GCA_027028005.1. Taxonomy (GTDB): domain Bacteria; phylum Aquificota; class Aquificia; order Aquificales; family Hydrogenothermaceae; genus JAADDV01. Next base: position 269 of record JALVKE010000325.1, read on the forward strand.
CGCATAACCTTCTTCGTAAAGCTTCTTACTTACAGTTACTTTTTTAGTAGTAAGTAAATCTTCAGCCCACAAATCAATCAATTTAGTTTGCCAACCTGTACAAACCATAGAAATGATTTCCTGTGCTTGTTCTAATGAAATTGTAACTGGAAATTTTTGTTTTTTGTTTTTCATAGCTCGTTTCTTTTTTAAAATAGCAATTTCTAATTCTTTGTTGGTGATAGGACGATAATCTCTGTATTGATAACCAGCCATAGTTACAACTATAGAAGGCTCCTCATCCATAATTTTATAGAGAACATAAGATTTATCACTATGATGAGAAGATACAAGAATAAGTTCTTTTAAAAGACTTTCATCTGAATACTCAAATTCTCTATCATAATTATTTATTTCTCTCCAATCTTTTGCAAGATGTAGATTTTCTTTTGTGATATTACAAAACCATTTTTCAGGTATTTCATAATATTTAACAAGAAGGTCTTCTAATGTAGCTTTTACAAAGTACTTTTCAAAAGCAGGATAAGACCATTTATGGAAATTACCTAAATCATCTATCAATAACAGATAATCAGTATAGATTTCATGCACTTTGTAAACTACACCATTTGTAAAATAACCACCATCTTCTCCTACAAACACCCAATGTGTACCTACAGTTCCATATTTTGTCGTTGTCATAGCAACTAAAGCTAAAAACAATTTAGGGTTATAATAATTAACGAAAAATCTATTATTTTTCAATCTACGTTCATAACACCAACTTGCAACAATACCAGGGATATTTCCAGAATTAGTCACTAAAACATTTTTTTCTTTTCTTTTAATAAAAGATTGAACTTCATAACCCATTTCTTTTAAAGGTTCTTTTAAATCTTTTTCAAATTGTTCTTTTGTCACCTGCATACTGACTGGTTGTAAAAATTTATTCATAGTATTTTATTTTTGTACAATATTTTTCTTTCCAACTTTCGTACATCTTTTTAAATATAGAAGGTTCTTTAAAGTACTGTCTTTTTTAATTTTAGTTGTTTCCATAATAAGAGTTTAAATAAAGAGAGTAAGGCAATTTATACCTTACTCTCTTAAAATTGAAAATGTTAGTTAATAAGCATATAAGTTGCTTTTAAATCTCTGCGGGTTGTGTCAAGCATTTCAAATACTTCATACGGAGTTTTACGAACTAATTGCCCTTTAACTTCCTTATAAAATGCTTGCTTACCAATATTAGCCACAGTTTGAGAAGTTTTTACATAATCTTTCTCTTCTTTTATATTGTGTCTAATATATCTGCTAACATAAGTAACAGACCCTGATTGCTGTGCATAAACTTTACGCACAGCATCAAGGTATTTCTTTGGAATAAATTTCTTATTTACCATTTTTTACTTTACTTTTGATAAATTTGCAATAAGGATTACCGGAATTTTCACTTATTTTAAAATAAAAGTACTTTCCACTCTTACTTTGACGTAAAGAATGTCCTTCATATTTTTCATTCGTTGCTTTACCAATCCACAATGGATAATCATGATTGGTTTTAAGTGAATGTAAAATTACATAAGGACTACCTTTTTTAGTTGTGTAAACAGGATATGTTTTATTTTCAATAGTAATTGTTTGTGAAGTTTTTGACCCAGACTTCACATCAAACTGAGCACTTAATGTATTCATTCCGAATACAAAAAGTAATAATAAAATTAACTTTCTCATAATATAATGTTAAATAAATAAGCAAATAATAATATTATTATTGCTCCTATCAGTAATAACATAAACGCTTCAATTCTATCAGAAATTTCTAACTTTTTCTTATTAGTTCCTGAATAAGTAATCATAAATACAAATAAGAAGAAGCCTATTGCTTCTTTCATATTTATATTTTTAATGTTAAAATAAGGGCTTATATACCATATCCATATTTTCATTAAAACAAACGCTCTAATAAAAATACTAATAA
>JALVKE010000326.1 GCA_027028005.1 Persephonella sp.
ACCAAGTTATCTTATCTACATTTTACTTCAACAGAAACGTATAGGAAAAGGGTAATACAATTAGGCGAACACCCAAGTAGAGTATTTAATGTTGGAGCATTAGGCATAGATAATATAAAAAGAATGAGACTTTTAAGTAAAGAAGAAGTAGAACACAAAATAGGCAAAAGATTTAACAAAAGAAATCTTCTTATAACATTCCACCCTGTTACTTTAGAAAAAGGCAAATCAGAGGAGCATTTTGAAGAGTTACTTAAAGTATTGGGTGAAATGAAAGATACACTACTGATATTTACCAAGTCTAATGCTGATACCGAAGGACGATCTATAAATCGTTTAATAGATGATTTTGTTCAAAAAAATTCTAATAATGCAATTTCTTTTGTGAATATGGGACAGCATTTATATTTATCAACTATGAGATATGTTGATGCTGTTGTTGGAAATTCTTCAAGTGGGATTATAGAAGCTCCCTCATTTAAGATTGGGACAATCAATATAGGAGATAGACAAAAAGGCAGGGTAAAAGCAGAGAGTGTTATAGATTGCAAACCATATTATAATGACATTAAAAGGGCTTTTGATATTCTTTATTCTTCTGAGTTTCAAGAAAAACTTAAAAATGTTCGAAATCCATATGGAAAAGGTGACGCTGCTTTAAAAATAAAATCTATCCTTAAAAGCTTCAGTATTAGCGACATAAAAAAAGAATTTTTTGATATAAATTTTGAGATAGCACAATGAAAATATTGTTTATAGGAAGTGTGAAGTTTTCAGAGTCCGCCTTGCTGAAATTAATAAATATTGGTGCTAACATAATAGGAGTTGTAACTAAAAAGAGATCTCCTTTTAATTCTGACTTTGTGGATTTGTCTTATATAGCGTCTAAGCATAAAATACCTTTCATCCATGTGAATAGTGCGAATTCACAGGAGGCGGTTAATTTTATAAAAGGTAAAATGCCCGATGTTATATATTGTTTCGGTTGGTCAGAAATTTTGAGAAAACATGTTTTAGAGATACCCAAGATCGGTGTTATCGGCTTCCATCCTGCTAAACTTCCTTATAATAGAGGAAGACATCCTATAATATGGGCCTTATTTCTTGGTTTAACAGAAACAGCTTCCACTTTCTTTTTGATGGATGAGGGCATAGATACTGGAGATATAATATCTCAGGAAGTTGTACCAATAAAATATGAAGATGACGCTAGTACTTTATATCAAAAGATTACATCTGTAGCTTTAAAGCAGATTGAAACTTTTACTAAACAGCTGAAAGAAGGTAAAATTGTTAGATATCCTCAACCGAAAATTGGCAATTACTGGAGGAAAAGATATAGTTTTGACGGCATAATAGATTTTAGAATGACAAGTAGAGCTATTTATAACTTAATTCGAGCTTTAACCAAACCTTATGTTGGAGCTGATGTTAGATATAGGGATAGATTGTGGAAAGTTTGGAAATCAAAAGAGGAGATAGTAGATTTACCTAATATAGAACCTGGGAAAGTTCTTAAGGTTGAGGAAAATAAAATACTTGTGAAGTGTTACCAAAATGCGATTTGGCTTTTAGATCATGAAATAAAACCTTTACCTGAACCAGGGGAGTATATGTTATGAAGATTTTGGTTATTTCTCCTCACCCAGATGATGAAACATTGGGAGCTGGCGGCACTCTGCTAAAACACAAAGCAAAAGGAGACGCTATTTATTGGTTAAATATAACAAATATAAAGGAAATATATGGATATGAGCCAAAAGTTGTAAAAAAAAGACAAGAGGAGATAGAAAAAGTTATTAAGCATTACAAATTTGACGGATTTTTTGATTTAGCGTTAAAACCAGCTTCTTTAAGTGATGCTGATATAATGATAATCATAAATAAAATTAGTGATATTATTGAAAAAATAAAGCCTAGTATACTTTACGTACCTTTTTATAAAGATGCTCATTCTGATCATAGGATAACATTTAAAGCGTTACAACCTTTTTTTAAATCTTTTAGATATCCATATATAAAAAAAATTTTAATGATGGAAATAATAAGCGAAACAGACCATCAGTTTATTGGAAATTTTAAACCTAATGTATTTGTAGATATATCTTATTATTTGGATAAGAAATTAGAAATATTATCCATTTATAATTCTGAAATAGGGGAACATCCCTTTCCAAGAAGTATTGAAAGTGTTAAGAGCCTAGCCATATACCGAGGAA
>JALVKE010000327.1 GCA_027028005.1 Persephonella sp.
AGATAAAGAAGCTGTAAATATAGATGTTCTTGAAGTTGCAGAAGAATATGCAAATGCTGGCATAAAAATACTTGCTGATTTATTAAAAAATTCTACAAATAAGAGAGAAGCTATTGATGAATTTTCTGTGTTTCTAATGGAAAAGTTTGTGTAATATGGAGATATATAGATGTTTGTTAAAAAATATTTTCTTTGGTTTTATTTTATTCTTTTTGCTTTTTTATTTTTAAAGTTTGAAATAGCATATCCTGCAGATACAAAAGTTTTAGAATTAGATTTTAATAATCCCTATTATAAGAGAAAAAGTAGGGAGACTCTATTAGAAGATTTTAACATTATTGTAGGAGAAAATAATTCAGGGAAACTTCTTTCTTATTAGCAATTAATAAACAAAAAGGGCTTTATTTAGAACAAACCTTTTTCAGCCAATTGCTAAATACTTTTTAATAAAAAACCTATCCCTAAAGGGATAGGCTCAAGGTATTTACATGTTTAAGAGTCTTGTAAGCCATTTAGCAGCGTTTTTAACATTTATGTTTTTGTTTCCATCTTCATTTGCTAGGTTTCTTGGGTATGGTGAAGGAAAACCTAAGTGATAAATACCATCAAATATTTTATTAATAGCATTTTTTCCAAAGAGTCTTGTTTTTGCGCCATTCTTCACAACTTTATGGAAACCAGTTTCAACGCCTTCTTCGTCATCTCCGTGTAGTTCTTTCCATCTGTTTCCATATTTTTGAACAATATAATCATTGATTTCCCAGATTTCATCTTTTGTAATTACACCGTCATCTATAGCTCCTGTTGCATACACAGCTTCAACTATTATTTTGTTCATCTCATTTGCGCATCTTGCAGCTTCTCTTAAATCATTTGTTGCTTTTCTTTTTTGAAGTCTTTGATCATTATAGATAATATCAATAACCTTATCCAATCCTGTTCCTGTTTCTCCTCTAACCTCTTGTATAGCTGGATTAAACAAGCTTCCATTTTCCATATCTTTTTTTAAAAGAGCATTGAGCCATCTAGCAGCATTCTTAATAGATATATTTTTGTTTCCATCTTCATTTGTTAATCTTCTTTTGTGTTTTATTGTAAAGCCTATATGATAGATTCCGTCAAAAACTTTATTTATTGCTCTTTTTCCAAAGATTTTAATTTTCCCACCATTGTTTACTATTTTGTGAAATCCTGTTTCAACCCCATTTTCATCATCTCCATGTAAGTTAGGCCATTCACTTTTATAGTGATTTAGTATGTATCTGTTAATCTCTCTTATGTCAGACATAGATATCTTTTTGTCGTTTGCAAGACCTTCCTGATAAATAGCTTCTAAAATAATCTCATTCATTCTTCTTGCTGACTCTAAGGCTATCTGAATATCCTCTTCAGCAACTTTTTTGTGAAGTTTTTTCTCTTTCGTCACAATGTCAAAGATTACGTCTAATCCACTACTGTAGGATAGTGAAAACATTGATATTACTAGAGTAAAAATAGATGATAAAACAAAAGTTCTTCCCTTCATGGCATTCCCCCTGGGTTTATTGTGTGTTATCTTTTACAATTAATACTAATGTTTGTAAAAAAAATTTACAAGTCTAATATTTCATTTTTTCTGGAATAACTCCTCTTACTCCTCCTGTTGGATCTTTTATATCTCCTTTGTATCTTGGAATAACATGAATATGGAGGTGCATTATTGTTTGCCCTGCAGCTTTTCCAACATTTACACCAATGTTATATCCATCTGGAGAAAATTTCTTGTCAAGAATTTTTTTAACTTCATCAATCAGGTCAATTATTGCTATTTTCTCTTCTTTTGATGCGTCAAAAAAGGTTTCTACATGTCTAAAAGGAATGATTAATGTATGTCCTTTAGAAACAGGGAACTTGTCAAAAATTGCATAACAGTATTTGTTTTTAGTTATGATCTCTTTATCTTTTATATCACAGAAAATACAGTCTTTTTTCATCTCTTTTTCTCCTTTTGTCTCTGGAGTAATCTATGCATTGCACTTTCTTTTTTCTTCTGTTTTATAACTTCTTCTGTAGACCATTTCTTTATTATTTTTTCTATCTCTTCTTCTGAAAGAGAAGGTCTATTATACATTCCTTTTTCACTTCTCTGTCTCTCTGCCTCGTAAAGTATCACTCCTGTTGCAACAGATACATTTAAGCTCTGAGCCATTCCATACATTGGAATAATAATCTTTTTATCTGCATACTTTAAAACTTCTTCACTTACTCCCTGCACTTCATTTCCAACAACTATCAATGTTGGCTTTGTATAATCAATCTTCCTAAAATTAACACTATCTTCAGAAAGATATGTAGCTAAAACCTGAAATCCTTCTTCTTTTTTCTTTTTAAAGAATGAATCAATGTCCTTTATCTCCTCATGAATAACCCATTTATGAGATCCCATGGTTATTTCTTCATTTATAAGCTCTCCTGTTCCTAAAAATCTGTAGTAGAGATATAAAACACCTACAGCATCACACGTTCTTAAAATTGCAGAAAAGTTATGTTGATTTTTTACGTTATCTGTAAAAACCTGTAAGTCTTTCTGTCTTTTTTCTAATATTGACCTTATCTTTTTAAGTCTTTTTTCTGTTATATACATTTTTCTTCTTTCTTTTCTGGTTTTTTAATAAAAAACTATCCTAAAATTTGGTATATTAAAAGTCCCTACACTATTTCTTATCTATGGAGGCTCTAATGCCTGAAAAAGAAAAGATAAAAGTTAATGATCTTTACTTTTGGTATGCAGGTTCTGACAAACCAGCGTTAAAAGGTATTACAATGCCTGTATATGAAAACAGGGTTACAGCTCTTATTGGCCCATCTGGATGTGGAAAAACAACCTTGCTTAGATGTTTTAACAGAATGCATGATTTATACCCAGGAAATAGATATAAAGGAGAAATCCTTTTAGATGGAGAAAATATTCTAGATCCAAATTACGATCTAATAAAACTTAGAACAAAAGTTGGAATGGTTTTCCAAAAACCTACGCCATTCCCTATGAGTATATTTGATAACGTTGCCTATGGTTTAAGATTAAGAGGCATAAAAGATAAAACAGAACTTGAAAGAAGAGTTGAAAAAGCTTTAAAACAGGCTGCCTTATGGGATGAAGTAAAAGATAGACTTGATAAACCTGCTACCGGTCTATCAGGTGGACAGCAGCAGAGGCTTGTTATAGCAAGAGCTTTAGCTGTAGAACCTGAGGTTTTACTCTTTGATGAACCAACATCTGCTCTAGATCCAATCTCTACCTCAAAGATAGAAGAGCTTGTTGTTGAGCTTAGAGATACTGTAACGATTATTATTGTTACTCATAATATGCAACAGGCAGCGAGAGTATCAGATTATACAGCTTTTATGTATCTAGGAGAACTTATTGAATTTGATAAAACAGATATTATCTTTACTTCTCCATCTAAGAAACTAACAGAAGATTACATTAGCGGAAAATTTGGATAATAAACAGGAGGAGATTTTATGCTTATAAAACCAAGACTTGAAGAGATTAGAGATAGACTTATAAAAATGGCAGAGCTTGTAGATACAATGTTAGAAAACGCTGTTAAGGCCATAATAGAGCATGATGCTACATATTTAAAAATTGTTGAAGAGTTAGAAGAAGAAGTAGATAAAATGGAAGTAGAAAATGAAAGCTTTATCATAACAACTATTGCAAGATTTCAGCCTGAGGCTAAATATCTAAGAATGCTTGTTATGGATTTATTTGTAAATAGAGATCTAGAAAGGATAGGAGATCACGCTGAAAATATTAAAGAACAAGCTGAAAGGATTATAACAAAGCCAAAGCTAAAAGAGTATATTGACCTGCCAAAGATGACAGAGATAACTCTTGGAATGGTTAGAGATGCAGTGAAAGCTTTAGAAACGTTAGATACAAATATAGCTAGAGAAGTTATACAGAGAGATGATCTTGTTGATGAGTTAAATGAGAAAATTATAAAAGATCTTTACAAATACATGGTAGAAGACCCAGAAAAGATAAAAATAGGAATAAGACTTATAACTGTTGCTTCAAATATTGAGAGGGTTGCAGATATAGCAACAAATCTAGCTGAAGAAGTTATTTATATGAAAGAAGGAAAAATGCTTAGACATCAGGAGTTAAAAGAAGAAAATCAGTAATGAAGAATATCCTTATATACGGTTCAGGAAAATCTGGTGAAGCAGCCTTTCTTCTTGCAAAGGAGAAAGGCTTTTCTCCTTTTATAGTTGATGATAGAAGTTTTGATGAAAGATCTCTGAAAAATGTGGATCTTATTGTTGTCTCTCCAGGGGTACCTTTTTTCCATAAAATCTTTAAGTTAGCTAAAGAGAAAAATATAGAGATAATAGGTGAAACAGAGTTTGCATACAGGTTTTGGAATGGAAAAGTAGTAGCTGTAACAGGAACAGATGGAAAATCTACTACAACAAAACTTATATACGATATTCTGAAAGAAGAAAAAGAGAATGTTTTTATAGGAGGAAACTACGGCATTCCTTTTTCAGAGATTGTTTTAAAAAGAGAAAAAGGAACAGCTGTTTTAGAACTTTCCTCTTTTCAGATATACACATTAAAAAAACTAAAAGCTGATATAGGAGTTTTTTTAAATATATCAAAAGATCATTTAGACTGGCATAAAACATTTTTTCATTATCTATGTTCAAAGTACCAGCTCTTTAAACTTCAAGACAAAAATTCTACAGCTGTTTTAAACTTTGACAACAGATACACAAAAAACACAAAAACAGAAGGAAAAAAACTGTTTTTTTCTCTAAAAGAACTTCCTGAAAAGTATGATGGGATTTTTTTAAAAGAAAAAAGCATTTTTTTTAAAAAGAACAATGAAAAAACTGAGATTTTAAAAGTAGATAACCTTCTTTCAAAAGGTATACATTTTATTCAAAATGTTATGGCTGCTTCTACTGTAGGATTAGTAGAAGGTATCTCTATAGAGAGTATAAAAAAAGCTGTAGAAAATTTTAAATCTCTTCCTTTTAGACTTGAGTATGAGGGAAAAATAGAAGGTATTGATGTATACAACGATGCAAAATCAACAACAGTTCAATCTCTATTAATGGCTATCCGTAGCTTTCCTGATAGAAAACTTGTTGTTATAGCTGGAGGTATAGATAAAGGTGGAGATTTTTCTATCCTGAAAGATGAGAAGAATGTAAAGAGGTTTGTCCTTATAGGAAGAGATAAGGAAAAAATAGGGAAGGTTCTAAGCAAGTACTTTGATATTGATTACGGAAACTCTTTAGAGGAAGCTGTTAAAAAATCTATACAATATGCCGAAAAAAATGATGTAATTCTTTTCTCTCCTGCATGTGCAAGTTTTGATATGTTTAAAAACTATATAGACAGGGGAGAAACATTTAAAAAGATAGTAGAAGGTCTTAAATGTTAAGGGATTTTTATTTTGATAGACTTTTGTTTATCTCCTTTATTATTTTAATGGGAGTGGGTTTGCTTTTTGTCTACAGTGCAACCTCTGTTCCATCATTTTTAAACAATAAAGACCCATTTTTCTTTATAAAAAAAGAGATAATCTGGACTACCATAGCATTTATCTTTATGATAGCTGCCTACCTTGTACCAATTGACTTTTGGAAAAAGGCGGCGTATCCAATAACAGCTTTTTCTATTCTCCTTTTGATTGCTGTTTTAGTATTCTACATACATCTAAAGGGAAAAGATGTAAGAAGATGGCTTGGGTTTGGTAGTTTTAGATTTCAACCTTCAGAGTTTGCAAAAATAGCTGTTGTTTTCTTTTTAGCCTACTTCTCTTATAGAAAAAGACAGATTTTAAAAACAGTAGAAGCAACATTTGCGGCCTTTTTAGTACCATCTGTGATAGCCTTTCTTATCTTTATAGAACCTCACAAAGGAGCTGCAATATTTATAATTATCCTTACTATTTTAATTATGTTCTCTTCAGAGTTTGACTGGAAAAAAGTTCTACTTTTACCTGCTTTAAGCATACCTTTTTTAGTTTTAGTGATCTTTATCTCTAAAGATTATGCTGTTAACAGGATAACAGCATTTTTAAATCCCTTAGGCAACAAATCTGACGCTGGTTATCAAATCTTTCAGGCTATTTTAGCCTTTGCAAAGGGCGGGCTTTTAGGAGAAGGTGTAGGAGCTGGAACACAAAAGCTAAAATACTTACCAGAGATCCACACAGATTATATTTTCGCTTTAATTGGGGAAGAGATTGGCTTAATCGGAGCAACAATGGTTATACTTGTTTTTATTTTTATCCTTTATAGAGGCATAAAGGTTAGTATAGAAGCTGATGATATCTTTACACAGGTTCTAGGTGTTGGATTAACATATCTAATAGTTCTTCAAGGTTTGTTTCACATGGCTGTAAATGTAAGTCTTTTCCCACCTACAGGATTTACACTTCCATTTGTTAGTTACGGTGGGTCATCCCTTGTTATGATGGCTGTATGTGCAGGTATATTACTTAGGATTTCAAAAGAACCAAGAAGAAGTATATTTTCTCAATGAAAAAAGAAAAAATTTTAACAGTTAATACTGAAGATGGTTTTACTTTATACGGATTTCTACATTATCCAGATACTAAAGAGGAAAAGTATCCTTTAGTTATCTTTGCCCATCAGTTTGGAACAACCCATGTAATATGGCATGAACTTGCACAGGAATTTTTAAAGTTAGGAATTGCTGTTTTCCTAATGGACTTAAGGGGACATGGTTTATCCATCTATCAGAATGGAAAAGAAAAAAAGATTGTTTTTAATGAAAAGTATGAGTCTATTTTAGACCTTATAAACTTCTTTAAAAAAAGCTGGGAAAAGATACATTTTGAAAGAATTCCTGATGATATTGCTTTATGGATAAATCTTTTAAAAAAAGAAGAAAAGATAGATAAGGACGAAATCATACTAGTAGGCTCTTCTCTAGGAGGAATATCTATAATTCCTGTTTTATCTAAAGAAAAAGTGCTCTCTTTTGTAAGTATATCTCCAGCTCCTGAAATTGTTGTAGGTAAGGAAAATGTTTATACTGCACTATCCTCTTTTGAAAATGAAGGTTTTTTTGTAGCATCTTACAATGATCCTCTCCTGAGCAAAGAGATATCAGACAGGTTAGTAAAAAAGATGAGAGAAGGTAGGGCCCTTTTTGTTACTAATAAAGGTCATGGCGTTGTATTGCTTGTGTATGTTAAAGAATATATTTTAACTTTTATCAAAAAAATACTTAAAGAGGCTACATGGAAAAATTTCACGTAGATAGGGAAGTAGATTTAAAAACATTTATATCAGAAAAGTTAAATGTCTCAAAGAAAAAATCAAAAGAGATTATAGATAGTAAAAATGTATATGTGAACAGTAAAAGGGTATGGATTGCATCTCATACTTTAAAAAAGGGGGATATCGTTGAAGTTTCACAGATTAATACTCCAAAATGGAGTATAGATAACGCTATTATCTATGAAGATGACTTTATAATAGCAGTTCAAAAACCCCCTTTTGTAGAAAGTGAAAATAAGAAAGGATCTGTTGAAGATCTTTTAAGAAAGTATAAAAAAGATAAAAATATAAAAGCTATTCATAGATTAGATAGAGAAACATCAGGAGTTCTTCTTTTTGCAAGAAATATGAAAATATTTAATAAATTCAAGGACTTATGGCATAAAAAGGAAGTAAACAAAAGGTATCTTGCCATATCTCATAATGAGGCAAATTTTAAGAAAAAAGTGATAAATGAGGCAGTAGAAAAAAAATATGCAAAAAGTATAGTAAAAACATTAAAAACAAAAAATGGTTTCTCCCTTTTTGAGGTTGAGATAAAGACAGGAAGAAAACATCAGATAAGAATACATCTAAAAAAAATTGGATATCCTATTGTTGGAGATAAAGTTTACGGCTTGAAAAAGGTTGAACATCCTCTTCTTAAATCTGTTAAAAGACAGATGCTACATGCTTATAATCTTTCATTTTTTCATCCTTACTTAAAGAAAAAGATATCTATAACAGTAAAACCTTATCCTGATTTTGAGCATTTTGGAAAGTTAGTTAAGTTATTATAAAATGTTAGTGTTTTTTAGCGATAATTAAAAATTAATTTAACGGAGAAGAAAATGGCAGTAAAAGAAGAAAAAATGACTATTCACGTAGCACATAGCCCTGATTCAGATGATGCATTTATGTTTTACGCAATAAATCAGGGGAAAATAGATACTAAAGGTTACAAGTTTGTAGATGTTCTATCAGATATAGAAACCTTAAACAAAAAAGCTTTAGAAGGTGTTTATGAGGTTTCTGCAATATCTATACATGCCTTCCCATATGTAGCTGATAAGTATGCTCTTCTTTCAAGTGGTGCAAGTATGGGGGATAACTACGGTCCTATGGTAGTTGCAAAAGAGGAGTTTTCCCCTGAGGAGCTTAAAAATAAAAAGATTGCTGTTCCTGGAACATTAACTTCAGCATTTTTAGCCCTTGAACTTTATCTAGGAACAAAGGATTTTAATTATGAAGTTATAAATTTTGATGAAATAATACCTGCCGTTAAAGAAGGAAAAGTTGATGCAGGTCTTATCATTCATGAAGGACAGTTAACTTACGCAGATGAAGGTTTAAAATGCATTGTAGATCTTGGTAAATGGTGGTATGAGAGAACAGGTGGACTTCCTCTTCCCCTTGGAGGAAATGTTATAAGAAAAGACCTTGGTGAAGAGGTTATGAAAGAAGTTTCAGAGATTTTAAGAGAAAGTATAAAGTATTCTCTTGAACATAGAGATGAAGCTGTTGAATATGCATTAAAATATGCAAGGGGAATGACAAAAGATAAAGCAGATAAATTTATCGGAATGTATGTTAATGATCTAACAGTTGATTATGGAGAGAGAGGGAAAAAAGCTATAGAACTTTTCCTGAAAGAAGCTTACGAAAAAGGATTTATAGACAGGTTGCCTGAAATAAAATTTGTTTAAAGGTCTAATAAGATGAAAATTCTGTTACTTGATGATGATATTCAGACTTATAAAGTACTCCAGGAGGTTGCTCAGTTTAGTAATTCAGAGATCATACAGGTAAATGATATTAATGAAGCAAAGCTATTGCTATCAGCAAGAAAAGATATTGATGGGGTTGTTGCAGAAGTTAGACTTAATGGACAGCCTACATGGGAAATACTTTCTTTTATGAGGAGAAATGAAGATATTGATGAAATACCATTTATTATCCTTGCAAAAGATCTAACAGAAGATGAGGAAGCTTTTTTTAAGCATATGAAAGCAACAGCTGTTATGAAAAAGCCTTTTAATCCCCTTGAAGTGTTTACAGAAATAGCAGAGGATCTGAAAAAGAAAAAAGGTGAAGAGTACGTAAAAGAAAAATTTGAAGCACAGGAAGTAAATAAGCCTATATTAAAGAAGATAATAGAAAAAATTGTAAATATATTGAAAAAAATTATTCCGTAAAAATGGAGTTTTTATCATTAGAGGACTGGAGAGAAAAGCTATACGAAGCTTCTTTAGATGAAAATATAGCAATACTTGTTGAGGGTAAAAGAGATGTAAAAGCCCTCAACCGTTTAGGTATAGATAATATATATCCTCTTCAAGGAAAAAGATTTTATGATGTTCTTGAAGATTTAGAAACAAAACTGCTTGTTATTCTTCTTTTTGATTTTGATAAACAGGGAGAAAAGATATTAGAAAAGTTTTTCTTTATTCTACAAAGAGAAGGTATTCCTGTAGATACAAGTTTCAGAAACTACTTAAAGAATTTTGATATAGAGGAGATAGAACATATAAATAGACTTTTTGAAAAGGCTCCTTGACACCAAGAATAAAATTCTCTTTAATTCATTATAAAACAAGAAAAAATGTAGAAAAGTATTTAATTGAATAGCATAACACTAACTCTAAGCATACAAATAAGCAAAAAATCAGCAGTTAATAAACTACAAAAAGCCTCTAAAACATTCCAGCATTTTAAAAATCTAATCTATATAACAGCTTTAGAATACTTTAAACACACAAAAAGCATAAAACCGTTTTTATCTATCAGCTTCTTAGAAAAATACATAAAGGGAAAGGAAAAACTACTATCTGAAAATAAAAAAATTAGAGAAATACAAAATCAGTTGATAGACTTGTGGCAAACACAAATAGGCTCTGATACAGCAAAAATGCTTGTTAATGTATTGGGAAGAGAATTTAAATCCATAGTAGAAAAATGGAAAAAAGGAGAAAAAGCAAGCCTACCACTACCAAGAAAACTATCAAAACTACACTATTACACATTAGAAACAAATCCAAATATGATTGTAGATAAAAGAAGTCTAAAAGGAAAAAGAAAATCAAACCATATCGTTATCAGGATAGGAAAATCCTTTGGAGCAGTAAGAATAAAAATACCAGAAGGAATGAACACAAACCATCTAAAACTAATCTGGAGAGAGGAAGGATATATAGATGTATTGATAAACTATGAACAACCTTTAGAGAACAGGCAACTAAACAAGGACAAGTTCATTTCCATAGACATAGGAATAAACAACTTTATATCAGCAATATCAAACAAAGAAAATGTAAGAAGTTTCATAGTAAATGGAAAACCATTAAAAGCATTTAACCAGTGGGTAAACAAACTATCAGCAAAGCTACAAAGTGAAGGAAAAGAAAAAGAGCATAAAATACTTTGGAGATACAGGAATAAAAGAATAAACCAATTTTTTGCAAGTATAACAAACTTACTTGTTTCATTGTCTTTAAGAGAAAACATAGGAACGATAGTAATATCAAAAGGTTTAATGGAAGAATATCAAAAGAAATCAGAAAAAGGAAAGAGATTTAATCAAACATTTAGAACTATTCCATTTGGAAAATTCATCCAAATGCTTAAGTATAAGTGTGATATAGCAGGAATAGATTTAAAAATCACAGAAGAAGAAAACTATACATCAAAAACATCATCTATAAGTGGGGATTTAGAAAAGAAAGAATTTAACGGAAGAAGAATAAAAGAGGTCTTTTCAAAGACCATAAAACAGGAAAAGTTTATAATGCAGATTTAAACGGAGCGTTGAACATAGCAATTAAAGAGTTAGGAGGATAGGTAAAAGAGCAGTTTTTAAGACTGAAAAGCTGGTTAGACAAGTTATCAAGGCCAATAAAACTCAATTTATTTAGCAAGTATTCGGCGAGTGTTTTAAAGGACATAGCCGATAGTAATTCCCTATCATCTGATAGGCGAAGGACACTCTCAGAAACATTTTGTTAAGTTTTATTTGTTTTATAGCGTTTCTGAGGTGTCCTTAAGGAGCCTTTTATTATTCTTTATGATGTTTTTCATGCCTTTCTATAGCTTCTTTTGTGATTTTTACCCTGATAACGCCTCTAAAATCTCCAAGTTTATAACCAGTTGCTTTATCATGTGGGTAAAGCTCTTTTATCTTAGCTAGTAATTTTTTATCCATAGATTTAGGATCACCGTGGCACGTTAAACATATACCTTTTATTTTTAAAGGCATGTAGTATCTGTATTCATTTTCATTTACCTTCTGGACATAGTATTTAGGAAGCTGACCCTTTTCTTTAAGTTCTTTTTCAAAGTATTCTAAAGCTTCTTTTTCGTACTTATCCGGTGCATTTCTAGGATTTCTGTATTTGAAAGTAGTTCTTTTAATCTCAACGCCTTCTTCTTTCGAAACTTTTTCCGTTAGTTTTAATGCTTTTTTTGAGCAAACTTCTACAGCTTTTAAAGGACCTCCTTCCTTCATAGCTTTCTTTAGCTCAGGAACCAATGTCTTTAAAAGTTTCTTAGAAGCCTCCTGCCCAATCTCTATAACTTCTTTTTTAATATCTTCTGCTTCATAAGCTACAGCACCAACTAATAAAGATGCTGATAAAAGACCAACTGCAACAATTTTCTTCATATCCTTCACCTCCTTTGTTTTTGTTTTATAAATACTAAATCCATTTGCAGCAGATAACAATATAAATATCATTAACATTTAATATAATATTTTCAAACAAAAACAGGATAAAATTATGACTTATAAAGAAGAATTAAGAAAATTTCTACAGAAGAAAATTCAAGAACAAGTTCAAGAGGATGATTTTGCTTCCTTATGGCTCTCGGAAGTTGATAAAGCAGAAAAAACTCTTAAAACCCCGTTAGGAAGCCATATAGGCCGAGATTGTAGGCCATTAATAGTTCTGTCTAAAAATAATAAGATTAAAAAGGAAATAATTTTTCTAACCTCAAAAGGAAATTTTCTTTCAATAAATATGAATAAATGCGCAAAAAGTGCGTGCAACTGTAAAGGAAATAAATTCTTTTGGAAAAAGAAATCAAAAGTTTTTAGATATAGAAATAGAATAATCTTTTTCCTGACATCAGAACAGCTTAAATACATAGCACAGCTTTGTGGATTTTGTGATAGACAGGAAATTGAAGATATATATAAGCAAATTAAGAAGTATCAAAGAGGCTAAGAATGGAATTTAAAGAAGTCTTATACAAATTTTTAACTGACAAAGATAATGTTTCTTATGAGGAACTGGAATTTTTATTCGTAGAGCTAAAAAAAATTATATACTTTGCAATAAAAGATTTTCTAAAAGATGATACAACTAACTACAAATACAAACTGCTTACAACCGAGTATGTTTGTGAAGATACTTATTCAGATAAAATTATATCCTGCGTTGAAGAAATTTTTCCTTTACTGGTAGCAAAAATCTACAAAGAAAAAGAAAAAATCCTGAATGTAATACAGAATAGAAATCAGTCCTATATAAAGAGCTATTTAAAAACCATTGTAAAAAATAACTTCATATTAGACCCTCTAAAAAAATATAAATCTGAATTTGCGTTTGAAAAGATATCTTTAAATGAGCCTGAACATAGGGAAAGCACTGATAAGACTCGGGAAGAAAGTCTGGAAAGTCCTGTTAATCTGGAAAATGAAATTTTATTATTTGATGAAGCAAATCATCTAATTGATTTATTGCAAAAAAATTTAACTGAAAAAGAGAAAAAAGTTCTTTGTTTTGATGAATATAAACTTGAAGATTGCATAAAAGACAGCTCAAAAGACGCCACTTATAAAGGCAGAGAAAGATACAGAAAAAAATTAAAAGATATTATGCTAAAGCATAAGTATCCTTACGAAATTTATGAATATGCTGTGGAAAAAGGTATTCTGATGTCAGAAATTTGTAAAAAAATCTGTTTATAAAGAAGAATACAGAGAGGAGAACTGATATGCGTCTAATAGAATTAATATACAACGAATATAAAAAAGCTCTTTCACAGCAAAAGGAAGTAGAAGGTAAAGCTCCAGAATTTAAGGTTTCCAAAGAGGAGGTAGATAAAATTTTGAAAACGATTAATAAAATACAACCTTCTATCATAGAAAGAACAGAAAATATAGAAATCGGTAACGTTTATGAATATCTTAACGAAAATCTACCTATATTCTTCACAATTTTGGATAAAACAGGAGATTTATATATAGCTCTTGTTATGACACCTTATTGGCAACTATCTTCTGATAAAGCTCTTATCGTAGATTTTGAACATCCTATTTCTAACAAATTTGCTGTTTTGCCAATAATTTTAAACTTAGATGAAGAATTTATTAAAAATGAAGCCATTTATATTGGAAAATTGAAGAAAGAAGATATAGATATACTTCAAAAATTTTATAACGGAGAAATTGAAGAACTTCCAAAAGATAGAAGAGGTCTTTCTTATCCTGAGGGAAAGGGTTTCTATCAGGAGCAATTTTTAAAAGATGAAATTGAAAGAACATTTAAACTACAAGCATTTGCTCAATCTCCTGAATTTTGGGAAGAGGAAGCTATTATAGAACTTCCCCCTGAAAGATTAGAAAAGCAGCTTTTGGCAGCAGGGGAAGAAAAGACTGTTTACAGAGGTAAGAATTTTACCCTGTTTTATAACAAAGAAGAAAAAATCCTTGAGTTAGAACTAGCTGAAGAGCTAATAGATAAACCTGCGGCGCTGGAAATTTTCGGTGAAAAATATGAGTTTGAAAATCTTCCAAAAGTTATACAAATAGCCATTCCAGAAGAGTTCAAAGATAATATTAACATAGACTATATTGGACAAAACATAACCATAAAAGAGGTCAAATAATTGGGGGAATTATTAAAATACAAAGATAACCCACAAAGGCTTAAAGAGATTTTAAGAAGTGGAGCCGTTGAACTAAAAGAAATAGACGAACTATATCAGCTTCTAACTGGGGATAATATTTCCAATGAAATTAAATTTTTAATATGGACACAAATAAAAAAAAGAGAAGATTTATTTGATATAGAAAAACTTTCTAAACTTCTAAAAACTTCAGAGCTAAACACTAAAAAAATATTCAAATCAACTCCAATAGAGGTAAAATTCCCAATTGCTTTAAACAATAAAGGAGAACTTGCAACAGCCTATATAATACCTCTCCCGAAACCGATAGATATATTAACTTTTTCGTCAAATTTAGAAATAAGGCAGGCTTTAAGCACTATAAAACAACTGCTGAAAACCAAGAAGCACCAAATTCAAAACTTTTTTGTAGTTTTTGAAAAAGATTTCACCGGAAAATCCTTTATGCTGGCAGTTACAGCAGGGTTATTGCTTCCTGAAGAAAATATAAAAAATTTTGCTTTTACAGGAGTAGTTAACGAAGAGGGAGAAATATTTGAGGTTTCGTACATTCCTCAAAAAGAAGAAATTGCCAAATCGCATAATCTTAAACTTATAACTCCGGATAGCCTTGATACTGTAGACGAACTTATTTACTGGCTTGGAGATAAACCTGTAGATATTCCTTTTGTCTATTTGGTAAAAAGACCACCACAGGAAACAGCCATAGCATTAAATAAAATAGAGAAGAAAATAAAGAAAAAGGAAAAGGACTTTTCCATTAATGGTTTGAAAAATATTTTAGGTATTGAAAAGAAAGATTTAGCCATTGTTTATGAAAACTTTCTTCCGGCTATAACATCAAAACAACTTGTAGAAGAAAATGAATGGATTAAGCGGGTTTTGAGTTTTGAGGAAAAATTAAAAAATATCTATTCAAAAGTAGATTTTAAAAAAAGAGTGTTGCACATAGGTTTATCTGTTCCTGTATCTCTGGCAATGGGGCTTGGAATAAAATTGGGAACCAAGAAACCTGTTTTAGTTTATCATTACCAATCAGATGAATATATTCCTGTTATAGATTTATCTACGACCGCAAAACTGCGAAGAATAAAATATATTCGCAAAAATATACAAAAACAGCTGAAAAATATAGAAGTTGAAATATCAGAAAATATAGAAAGCGCGGAAAATGTAGCCGTTGCTATCTGGCTGGCAAGTCATAGCCCTTATGGTGATGTTCAAAATTATCTTGAGACTATGGAAAAAAATTGGCCTTTAATAAAGATTGAGTCAAAAGAGTTTCAGGGAGATATTCCTTTACCTCAGGATTTTGAGGATATTCCAGAGGATTACTGGGTAAGATATGTATCAGAGATTTATTCTGTTCTTAATGTGCTTAAGGTCAAATACCAGATTCAAAAGTATCACTTTTTCCTTAGTGTTCCTGTTCCGATTGCTTTTGCACTGGGAATGGCTATTGGACACTTTTGGGATGGGTGTATTTATAACTTTAACTTTAATGTCTCAGCACCGGAAGATAAATACTATCCGGTTTTTGATATGAAAGATAGCAGACTAAAAAGTATTTTTTAATATAGAAATATTCAATGCAAAATCGGCCTGACACTATTTGCTCAAAATAATCTTTAAATTTAATTTCCTCTCATTTTTTTTCTGTAATCTGCCATATAATACCCTAATTAAACGGGTTAATTTCAAGCCCTTTGTTTCAGGATTTATCACTCCTGATGGAACTGTTATGTCGCAATACCCTTATTAAACGGGTTAATTTCAAGGAAGTATGAAATTCTTTACTACTTTTCCATCCATGCACAAGTCGCAATACCCTTATTAAACGGGTTAGTTTCAAGTATATATTTATTGGTATAGATAAAAGAGATAATAGAAAAAGTCGCAATACCCTTATTAAACGGGTTAGTTTCAAGATAAAAAATGTTCTCCTCTTACTTACGACAATGATTTAGTTGTCGCAATACCCTTATTAAACGGGTTAGTTTCAAGAGCCCCTCTATAATCCTTGAAAATCAACGTATTCAATTTCTAAGAAACCCTCATTTAGTACAGACCTGTTATTAGAATACGAATTTTACTTAATTTTGTCAAATTTAAAATCTCAACTTTGTCTCAATTACAAAATCCAGATTTTAAGCCCTTTAGAGAGGATTTTATGATTTATATCATATTCCTATCCAGTACAGATTAGATGTCAGATTTTTAGAAAATTCATCGTTTATAAAATACAAAACTATCCAAAAATAGAGGTTCATTAAGAATGAAAGACTATTTAATCCGTAAAAATATGTTCATTTTCAAAGAATATCCGCTAAATCTTACCATAGAAGACAGTTATATATTTGTCCACAAAAAAGAGGATATAATCAAAATCAACATAAATGATATACAAAACGTCTTCACTATCTTTTATCTTCCAGTTTGGATAGTATCCACATTAAAAAATCAGAACACAAACATAATCTATTTGGACAAAACAGGAAAAATTAGCAAAATACATTTATACAAAAAAATAAGTTTTCCACAAAACCCAGATTATTCATTAGGATTTGAGATATTGACTAAAAAAGCACTAACCCTTAAAAATCTTTTTTCTATTTCAGAAGCCATAGACCTGCTAAATTATTCCATATCAAAAAATCAGACTCTTAGGGAAATAAACAAATACCTTAACTATCTGCTTAAATCTATCTTTTTAGAAGAATTACTATCAAAATATGATATCTCATCACACCAAGCTGAAAAAAATGTAAAGTTGTTTTTTAACCTAACTGAAAACATAGTAGCTTTTTCCTTTTATGAAAAATTCTTAGAAAAAGGTATCAATCCTTCAAATGGTATTTTGAACAATGGAGAAGTTTCTTTAATCAAAGATTTAACAGAAATCTCAAGATTAAAATTCCTAAAAAAATTTCATTACCTTTTAAGAAGTGGCTTTTTTGACAGGAATGATTTTTTATCTGATGGCTTATCCCTAACTATCATCAAATTTATAAAACTGCTATCCACTTACTTTTTCTATGGAAACAGGTTTAAAAGACTAAAAGAAATGTCTTATATCTTGCAACTTTATAAAAGAGGAAAGTTAGATGAAATACCTGATTACTTATGATATTACAGACAATAAAAGAAGAAATAAACTTTTTAAATTCTTGCTGGGATACGGAATTAATGTTGAACTTAGCGTTTTTGAGGTAGAAGTAGATAAAAGCTCATTAAAGATAATAATTTCCGAAATAAAAAAGATTATAAATCCCAAAGAAGATGTTGTTTATATTTTTCCATATTACAAAGAGCCAATCAGGAATGGAATATACAAAGGAAAAAATTACGGGGATATATTCGTATGAAAGAAATTATATTTATCACCAAACAAGGCACAAAAATAAGAAGAAAAGATAATCAAATAGTTCTAACTGAAAATAACCATAAAACCTGGGCATTTCCTATAAACAGGATAGGCAAATTATTCATCTTTGGAAACATAGAAATATCAATGCCTGCAATAAATTTCCTCCTCTCTAAAAATTCAGATATTTATCTTTTAAATCTCAATGGAAAATTTAAAGGAATAATTACCAATACCAAATTATCAAGCAATTACAATCTTAGATTAAAACAGTATGAAATTTTAAGAAATCCTAAAAAAAGCTTAATATTGGCAAAATTTTTTGTTGAAGAAAAAATAAAAGGAATAGAAAAGCTAATGGGTCAAGACCTAAAGTATTATAAAGATTCTTTAAAACATGCAAAAAATTATAATGAAATTTTAGGTATTGAAGGAAGCGTTTCAAACCTATTTTTCAATTTTCTAAAAGAAATTTTAATTGATAAAAATTTAGGATTTCAAAAAAGAGAATACAGACCATCAAACGACCCAGTAAATGCAACATTAAGCTTGGTTTATTCTTTATTTTATAGCTTTATTTATTCATATCTTACAGCCAAAGGATTTGACCCATATATTGGATATTTACATAAAAAAAGAGGAACCCATGCTGTTTTGGCTTCTGATGTTATGGAAATTTTTAGACCTAAGCTTTCAATAATTGTTATAGATATGTTCAATAATAAAGTTTTATCAAAACAGGATTTTAATACAACAAATAAAGGATGCTATTTTAAAGAAGAAAGCTTAAAAAATTTCCTTAAAATTTTCCACAAAAGCTTTATAGATAATGACAATTATAAAAAAGACTTAGAAAATGCCATAACTAAACTTATAAAAAAATTGGAGATTTAGATGAGATTTATAATTTGTTATGACATCTCAGATGATAAAAAAAGGAATAAAGTTTCTAAAAAGCTAAAAGCCTATGGTATCAGAAGCCAATATAG